>JADLBV010000018.1 GCA_020847545.1 Phycisphaerales bacterium | reverse complement strand
GGGCCGTATCGCCGAATTCGAGGAAAAACCCCCACCCTAACCCTCCCCCGGAGTACCGGGGGAGGGGATAAAGAGGCTCTGCGGGCCTTATGAATACCGCTAATAATATAAATGCGATTGCCCTGTGGTTTTTGAGGGATTGACCGTTCGCAATCGGTTTTTTTGTGCATAGAATCGTCCAACCATGGATACGTTAAGAATTCGATCGTTTGAGTTGTCCAATCGCCTTTTCGTAGGTACAGGAAAATACGAGACTTACGAAATCATGCAGAAGGCTCTGGAAGCCTCCGGTTGCCAGGTGGTGACGGTGGCTGTCCGGCGCGAACGGCTGATCGACCAGCAGGGGAGATCATTGCTGGATCATCTGGATTTGTCTCGCTACATCATCCTTCCCAACACGGCCGGATGTTTCAGCGCCGAAGATGCCATCCGCGTCTCGATGTTGGGCCGGGAACTACTGGAAAAGCAGAAAAACAAGGGGGCGGGATGGGTGAAACTGGAAGTCCTCGGTGACAAAAAAACCCTCTTGCCCGACCCCATCGGCACCATCGAGGCCACCCGCGAACTGGTCAAGGAAGGGTTTACCGTGCTGGCCTATTCCAGCGACGACCCGCGATCAGCGGTGCGCATCAAGGAGGCCGGCGCGGCCGCGGTGATGCCGGCCGGCTCGCCCATCGGATCAGGGCAGGGCGTTCTCAACCCCCTCAACATCTCCCTTTGCCTTGAACTCTTAAAGGAAGGGGATGCCACCTACCCCGTCATCGTCGATGCCGGCGTGGGGACCGCCTCGGATGTCACCGTCGCCATGGAACTGGGCGCTGATGGTGTGCTGCTGAACACCGGCATCGCCCACGCCAAAGACCCCCTCAAAATGGCGTCCGCCATGAACCACGCGCTCGAAGCCGGCCGACTGGCCTATGAATCAGGCCGAATCCCCAAAAAACGCTACGCCACGGCCAGCTCCCCATTTGACGGCGTAATTAGCTACATCCCCGGCGAATAAAAAAATTCCGGCCGCGTCAAATGACCCGGCCGGAACTCCATTTCTGGCAAATTGACCCTGCCTCAAATCAGGCAACCTTACGTTTGCGCCGACCCATCATCGCAAATGCGGCAATGCCCAGCAGAGAAAACGTACCCGGTTCGGGCAGCAACTGGAGGGCGTCGGAGGACGACCCGTTGCCCCAACTGAACTGCGGCGCATCGTTCAGCAGGTCCAATGGCATCGGATCAAAATCCATCGTTGCCATCGGATCGGCAACCAGCGAAGTCGTCCCATGAATGCGGACCGACCAACCATTGGGGATGTTGATCACCGGGCTGACGGAAATGCCGGCAAAGGTCACATTTTGACCCAATGTCACATAGCGCCAATAATCCGCTTGAATAAAATCACCGGCATTTCCAACGCCCACGCCGTCAAAAGCCATCAGGATCGGCAACGGTTCCCACCAGAAATCGGGAGTAAACCCTGCACCGGTTCCACCGCCGGAATCCAATTCAATCAGCGACTTGACGCCAACGGCCACATATCCTCCCGCCGGCGCGGTCGCGTGTGCTGAAATGAAATGACCAAATCGGCCATTGAGTGCAAAACCGCTGTTGTTGACATAATCGACCGATCCACCCCATGTATTGGTGGAAGCCGATCCATCGGGACCGGCGTCGTAGAGGGTGAAATTGGTCGAGGCCAGTCCAGCTCGCCCACTACCAAGTCCCACCATGTTGGTGTATGCGCCACCGAAACCCAGTGGAATGTTGGCGGCGGAACTGAGGAAGATCGGAACATCCGCCACCAGACCGACAGCACCGGTGGTCGCCGGGAAGTTAAAACCGTGTTGTTTAAAGATGACTGAAAAGTTTAAAATAGCACTAATTACAAAATCAAGCAAAAAATTTTCCGATTCAACACCGGGAAATCTTAAAATAGTGGTATTTCAGCTTTTCACCGATCCACCAACTTATGGCTTGATTGTGTCCCCTTCCTTCCATGTAATACCATTCAGATCAAGTTTGGTTGTTTTGAACACAAAACCAGAGGTTTTTACATATGTCCAAATCCAGCGACACCACCAAGCACTTCGTTCTCGACACCAACGTCCTTCTGCACAACCCCAATGCCCTGTTCATGTTCGCCGACAACGAAGTGGTGATTCCGTTTGATGTGCTCGAAGAATTGGACAAATTCAAAACCAACAACGACGACCTTGGCCGCAACGCCCGCGGCGTCATTCGTCATCTTGACCGGTTGCGACAGGTGGGAAATCTGTCCGAAGGCGTTCCCGTCAAGGAGACCGGCGGGCGTGTGCGGGTCATTTTGGATCAGGATCAGACCCTCTGTCCCGGCCTGAGCGGCAACACCCCCGACAACCGTATCATCTGCTGTGCCTATGCTTTACAGAAGCAGGGCCGACGCGTTGTTTTCATTTCCAAGGACATCAATGCCCGCATCAAGAGCGATGCCCTGGGGCTGGTGGCCGAGGATTTTGAAGCCCAAAAAGTCGATTTTGAGCGACTATACACCGGCTGGCGCGAAATGGTCGTCCCCACGGCCGCCATCGACCAGCTTTATGCCGACAAACAACTCAAGCTCGATGCGCAAGACCTGCTCACCAATGAGTTTGTGCTTCTGAAGGATGAACAGGACCCCAATCACACCGCCCTGTCTCGTTGTCGTGGCGATCAGATCGTCATGCCGGTTCGGCCAAGAAAAGGACCGATCTTCGGCATCATGCCGCGAAATCTTCAACAGACGATGGCGTTCGACCTGCTGCTGGATGATTCGGTTCAACTGGTCTCCCTGATCGGCTCGGCCGGCACCGGCAAAACCCTCCTCGCCATCGCCGCCGGCATGACCAAGACCGTAAATGAACAGGTGTATCAGAAGATGCTCGTCGCCCGCCCGATCATGCCCTTGGGTCGTGATATCGGCTATCTGCCCGGCGACAAGGATGAAAAACTAACCGCGTGGATGCAGCCGATCTTCGACAATTTGTCGTACCTGCTCTCCAACCGCCTGGCCGGTGAAGGTTCGCATCCCACCCACGCCACACTCTCCTCGGTTGAACAGCGCATCACCCAACTCATGGAGAGCGGCCAAGTCATCCTCGAACCATTGACCTATATCCGCGGCCGATCCATTCCCCATCAGTTCATGGTGGTCGATGAATCACAAAACCTGACACCACATGAAGTTAAAACCATCGCCTCGCGTGTCGGCGAAGGGACCAAGCTGGTTCTCACCGGAGATGCCACGCAGATCGACAACCCCTACCTGGATTCCTCCAGCAATGGGTTGTCGTATCTGGTGGAACGTCTTAAAGGCAAAAAACTCATCGGCCACATCACGCTGGCCAAGAGCGAGCGCTCCGAACTGGCCAGTTTGGTGACGGCGGAGCTGTAAATCATTCAATCAAAATTGCACCGCAACTCACATTCCTGGCTGCGACACCGCGACAACTTGCCGCGGTATTGATTCAGGGTGGGAATGAACAATTGGTTGTTGGCGGGATGCCCTGGCGCGGGCACCTGATTCTTCGCCGCCACGTCGTCCGATGCTGGCCATATGCTCGCGGTTTCGGCTGACTGTCTGTCCACCCTTGCGGCCGGCCTCGCGGGCCTCATCGGCGGTGAATTCGTGGGCGGTTCCCTTGGCATGGGCCGCCCGCCCTCCCTTGCTGGCGATTTCCCGCTGTTTGTTGCTGTCCATCGATGCAAAACCCCGATTACTTCGGTTGGCCATTGCGCTACTCCTTTCGCATAACTGTTCAATCATAGGCACACATGACGAGCCTGGCACACAGCAACTGCCGTGCCCATCTGTTGATTTCTTGAAAAAATATCGCGCCCCGACGCTTGAATCCCGTCGATTCTTGGCGAACATCATGCCGGCGTTTACAGTATTTTCATCAGGCTCCACCGAAGGAAAAGTCATGGATACAACAGGAATTATCGAATACGACGATTTTGCCAAACTGGAATTGCGCGTGGCGACCGTGCTGGAATGCAAGCCACACGCAAATGCCGACAAATTATTAGTGCTTCAGATCGACCTGGGTGGCGAGAAGCGACAAATTTGCGCGGGACTCCGCCAGCATTACGCCCCCGAACAACTCGTCGGCAAGCAGATTGTCGTCGTGGCCAACCTCGCCCCCCGTCAGATGCGTGGCGAAATCAGCCAGGGAATGCTGCTGGCCGCCACGGATGCCCCCACCGGCCGGGTCATACTGGTTTCCCCCAGCGAACCGGCATCCAGCGGAAGTAAAGTAAGCTAAATGACAATAACCCGCCGGGGATGATCGGGGGGCATCAATCCATGTTGCGCGAACTGCACATATCCAACCTCGCGGTGATTACCGAGGCGCGCATCGAATTGACCGAAGGATTGAACTGTTTCACCGGCGCCACCGGCGCGGGCAAAAGCCTGGTCATCGGCGCCATCGAATTGCTGCTGGGGCTGCGGTCGGCCGCCGAGATGCTGCGCCCGGGTGTGGATGAAGGGCGGGTCAGCGGCGTTTTTTTTCCCATCAATGAACAGACGATGCGCCATCTGGAGCGCATCACGGACATTGACTTGTCGAGCCAGGATGAACTGCTCATCACCCGTCGGCTCTTTGCCAGCGGACGAGGTTCCATCAGTCTCAATGGCCACCCGATCACACTGGGGATGCTCAAACAGGCGGCCGAATATCTGATCGATGTTCACGGCCAGCACGATCACCAGTTTCTGCTCAAACCCTCCAACCAGTTGGATGTGCTGGATCAATTCGGAGATTTGGACGCCCTGCGAAACCGCTATCATGAAACCTATTCACAATTGACCGTCGCCCGCAGGCAAATGCAGGAATTGTCGGCCGGTCGAACCTTGCGCCAGCAGCAGTTGGAGTTGTACCGTTTTCAAGCCGGTGAACTGGATGCAGCCGAGTTGGATGCGGGAGAATTTGAGGAATTGCAGGCCCGATCATCGGTGTTGCGCAACCTTGAAAAATTGAAAAAAGAGGCCGGCGCTGTCCATGCCGCACTGTACGAAATGGATGGCTCGATTCTGGAACGCTTGAAGATGATGGGCGCGGTTCTTGCCGAACTGGCCATGCTGGACAGTGCCGTCAAACCGATCGGCGACGGCGTGCGCGATGGCACGGTTCAATTGGAAGAAGCCGCATTCGACCTCTCCCGTTATCTCGGCAAACTGGACCTTGACCCTGATGAGTCGGCCGAGGTCGAAGACCGCCTCAACATCCTGCACCGCATCCTGAACAAATATGGCGGCTCGGTGCGGCAGGCATTGGCCTATCGCCGTGAGATTGGCCAGAAGATCGCCGAACTCGAACAGTCCGGCGATGATCTCTCCTCGTTGCAACAAAAGATCGAACCCCTCACCCGCGAATTGACCCGCATTGGCGATGAACTCTCCCAAAAGCGTCAATCCACCGCCAAAAAACTCGCCCCGCTTGTCGAACGGCAACTGGCCGAACTGGGGATGGAAAAGGCGAGCTTCACCATCTCCTTTTCGCGGATCGAAAAATCGGAGGCCGATGGGAGCGATTGGGGGCCATCAGGGTTTGACCAGGTGGAATTCATGGCCCAGACCAACCCCGGTCAGCTATCCCAACCCCTGCGTAAAATCGCCTCCGGCGGCGAATTGTCGCGCCTTATGCTCGCCCTCAAAGGCATTCTTGCGGCCGGCGACCGAATCAGCGTCCTGGTTTTCGACGAGATCGATGCCAACGTCGGCGGCCGGCTGGGTTCAATCATCGGCGAAAAATTGCGAAATCTTGCCCGCCGACACCAAGTCCTGTGCATCACCCATCTGCCTCAGATCGCCGGTTATGCAAATCGCCACCTGACGGTTCGCAAAACGGTCTCCCGCAACGTCACCCAAACCAGCATTCGGGTCATGGAAGGGGATGAACGCATCGAGGAACTGGCCGAAATGATCGGCGGCAAAAAGATCACCCCCACCACCCGCGCCCAGGCCCGTGAATTGCTCGACGCCGGACAAATTCCCAAACCCGCCAAATCTGATAAACGCATTCGTGTGAAAAACGGGTAGCGCATGGTGGAGGGGGGCAATATCCCAATCGCAGCATTTATTGCGAGGAAAGTTCTCCCGCCGCGGTATAAAATCCACAATCGATGAAAGTGGGTACTCGTTCCATCCCCCGTGCGGTGGCCGTCGGCATCGCGGCATTGCTTGTGTTGCTGGCGTTGCTGGTGGGGTTGCTGGATTTGTTCACCAGCGTCTGGATCACGCCCGGGACGGTCTATGCGGTGTTGGTTTTGGGATCGTTGTGGGTGCGCGACCGGCGATTTCTCTGGGGGTTTGTGATCCTCTGCCTTGTGTTGTTGTTTGCAACCAATGCCATTCGACCGGATTCTGATTTTCACGCCTTGACCAACCGATTTGTCGGCAGCCTGGGCATTGTGGGCGTTGGGCTGGTCTGCAGCGCGCTCACCAGCACATGGGAACGACTGGAGGCCGGCCATCAATTCCTTCAACAGCAAAGCGAGGAACTTCGTGTCGCCAACGACCAACTGGTCTCCCACGAACACATGCTCGAACAGTTGTTGGCTCTCTCGCGGTCATTGACCATCGACGTGAACCGCGGCGACATGATGTCGCTGATTTGCGAGTCGCTCGGCCGGTTGATGGGTGGTCCGGGCGTTGCCATTGCCATTCAGGAGCGTCAGGGTCAGGAGATGGTGGTGGTCTGCCACCACGGTTTTGGGCATCAAGGGCCGGATGTCAGCCGGATCGCGCTGGATCAATCGTTCGCCGCGTTGATCCTCAATCGCGCCCAGCCGGCCCATGTCGAGGATTTGACCGTGCGGCCGGGGCTGAAAGTTCCTCAACCACGCGAGGGAGACCCCTTTGTCTCGGTGGCGGCCGCGCCGTTGCGCATTCGCGGGCGGATTCTGGGGACACTTGAAGTCTATCATCGCGAAAAACGGGAATGGAGCGGGGATCAACTGGCCGTGATCGAATCGCTGGCCGCCCAGACCTCCATCAGTCTGGAGGCCGCGCAGCTTTTTGAGGACATCGAGCAGGAACGAAGCCGGTTCATGGCCATTTTCCGCACGCTGCCGGTGGGTGTGGTGGTTTGTGACATGGATCAGCGTTTCATTCGCGTCAATCCCGCCGCTGCCGCGATGTTGAATGTGCCGGTGGATGTCAATTTGATGAAAGCCGACGCCCATCGGCACTGGAAAATCATCCGTGACGGCCAGCCGGTGGAATTTAACGAGCTGCCGCTGCTGCGATCATTGCGCGAAGGGGTTGAAATCATCGGCGAAGAATTGGAAATCGTCTTCGTCAATGGACGTCGATTGATGATTCTGGCCAGCGCCGCCCCCATTCGTCAGCGTGATGGCAAGATCGTCGGCGCGGTCTCCGGTTTCGCGGACATCACCACCGCAAAACGACTGGAACAGGAACTGGATCGCCGTCGCCGCGAGGCCGAGGAGGCTTCCATTCGTAAAACCCGCTTTCTGGCGGCCGTCTCCCACGACATCCGTACCCCCGCTAACGCCATCAACCTGCTGGCGGAACTGTTGCGCCGAACCGCCGACAATCCGCCCGTCACCGGCGAAATCCCCCAACTCGCCGGCGAGTTGCACTCCAGCGCCGCCGCCCTGGTCAACCTAGTGACCGATGTTCTGGACCTGGCGCGATATGACACCGGCAAGATGGAACTCAACGATACCGAATTTGACCTGTCGGCCGCATTGGCCGATGAGGTGCGACAGAGCCTTCCGCTTGCACAGGCCAAGGGACTGGAACTCAAATATGTGCAACCTTCCGTCCCGATTTCGATTAGGGGCGACCGGATTAAAATCGGCCGGGTGGTTGTCAATCTGCTGAGCAACGCCATCAAATTTACAAGCTCCGGCGAGGTGATGTTGGAATTGTCCCAAATGGCCGACCATAGCCCGCGCATTGTGGTACGCGACACCGGTGTCGGCATCGACGCGGAGAACCTGCCCCGGATATTCGATGAATTTTTCCAGTTGCGCAACCCCGAACGCGATCCCGCCAAAGGCACGGGGTTGGGATTGACCATCTGCAAACGCCTGCTCGATGCCATGGAAGGCGAATTAACCGTCCAGAGCGAAATGGGCAAAGGAACCACTTTTACTATAACGCTTCCCGCATCTTGTCTTTCATCTAATACGAACGGCACATCACGCGGCGTTAAAACACCGGCGGCAGAATCTCGATCGGATAAATCATCACTGCGTGGTATGCGCATCCTGTTGGTCGAAGACCACGCCCCCACGCGCAGCGCCACCCACCAGTTGCTTCAGCGCCAAGGCGCGCAGATCACCGAGGCCGCCAACGGCGTACAAGCCATCGAATCCGCCAGACAATTTGATCCTCATGTGCTGCTTTTGGATATGATGTTGCCGGATATGATCGGCACGGATGTGCTTCGACAAATTCGCGACAACCATCCCGTCTCCCTGCGCAGTGTCATCATCATGACCGGCGATGTCACCGAGGAGCGCATCCGCGAAATCCAGAACCTAGGCGTCACCGCCTTTTTGCCAAAGCCCATTCATGTGGCCGACCTGATCTCCATCCTGATCGCGCGCCACACCTCCGGCAATGGCCAACCCATCACCTCCACCCCACAGGACCATGCTGACCATTGACGCCATCGGACCCTGGATCGCCTCTCAGGTGCGAGCATCCACACTGCCCGACTCACGCCCCCGCGTCGATGCGGTCGAACGGCTCATCGACCAAACCTGGAATGTCGCCCGCCAACAACCCGGCATTCAGCTATTTGATGGCCCCATGTGTCGACTCGAATCGTTCAACGCCACACCCCAATCGCTCGATCTGGCCTTCAGCTCCACCTCCTATCGCATCTTTTTCGGCACCAACATGCAACACCCTGAATTGGCCGACCAATACGGACCCAACATTCTCGCCAATCCGCTGGGTGTCAGTTGCCTGTTGGAAACGGCCGATGACTGGATTTTGCTCGGCCGGCGAAGCGACTCGGTTGCCTATTATCCCGATCGCGTCCACCCCTTCGCCGGCGCTTTGGAACCGGCGGACAATGGGGATGTCTTTGCGGCCGCCCGGCGTGAACTTTGCGAAGAATTGAATTTGAAAGAATCCCACCTGAAAAAGATGAGTTGCCTTGCACTGGTTCGCGACAGCCGATTAAATCAACCGGAACTGATTTTTTCCGCCCGAACCACGCGCACGCTCCGTCAACTCGAAAAGCTGATGGATCACACCGAACACCGCGCCGGCCATCCGTTGGCCGCCACAGCATCCACCATCGAGTCGGCCATGAATCAAACCGATCTTCTAACCCCCATCGCCATCGGTTCGTTGTTGCTTTGGGGACAGGAGCGTTTTGGCCAAAGCTGGTTTGACCGCCATCGCGCGACAATTACCGCTGCGCCAAAACCTTAAGTGATCTCCCCCGTTTTTTGGGAACCTCCGCCACAAGGTCGTACCCTTGAGCACCGGTCACTTTCACCTCGATCAATTGGCCCGGATGAAGCTCCTCTCCATGCACGAGTGTCACCGAATCGATATCAGGCGCCGGTCCGGTGCCGCGCGCCACCCACCCATCCTCCGCATCGCGACCGGCCGGCCGGTCCACCAGAACGGTGATCGTTTTGCCCACCATCCCCTTGGCCTTCTTAAATGCCACCTTCTGCTGCGCCAGCATCAACTCCTCCACCCGTCGCTGCTTGACCGCCTCCTCCACCTGACCCTCCATCTTCCCCATCGGCGTGCCCGGCTCGGCGCTGAATGCGAAAACGCCCATCATGTCAAACCCGAAATCTTCCACAAACTCAACCAGCTCCTGATGTTGCGCTTCGGTCTCTCCCGGCGAACCGGCGATGAATGTCGTCCGGATCGTGATCCCCGGAATCCACTTGCGCAACTTCTCCAGCAGCACTTCGATCTCTTTTCGGCTCACCCGCCGGCGCATCCGCGCCAAAATGTCGTCGTTGATGTGCTGCAAGGGCATGTCGATGTACGGAACCATCTTCCCGCACTGGGCGATCGTCTGGATCATTTCATCCGTGAAACAGGATGGATAGGCATACATCAGCCGAAGCCAATGCACATCCTTCAGTTCCCGGTCCAATGTTTTGAGCAATCCACTCAGCCCCGGCGCATAACCAATGTCCGTGCCGTAACTTGTGGTGTCCTGACCGATCAGGTTCAACTCCACCGCGCCGTCGGCCGCCAGTTCCGCCGCCTCGGCCAGAATCTGTTGTGTCGGCTTGGACCTCATTAAACCGCGTATGGATGGGATCGTGCAAAATGTACACCCCTGATTGCACCCCTCGCTGATCCGCAGATAGGCATAATGCCTTGGTGTCAGACGCAATCTGGCCCGATCATCCTCAAAAACCGCCAGCCGGTTGGTTTTGGTCTCCTTGATGGCTTCAAGACCGCCGGCCGCCGCCAGTTCCTTGGAAAGATCGTGATACTTGCCTAGAAAATGTCCATGATTCTGGCGCGGGTTGGACTGGCCCCGAACCGCCTCCACAATATGTTCCCGATCAAAAACCCCCACCAGCCGATCGATTCCCGGCGCATCGCTCAGCAGCTTGGTCTTGTGACGTTGCACCAGACATCCCGCCACCACCACCCGCTGACATCGCCCCGACTTTTTCAGTTCGATGGCCTCGTTGATCTCCTTCATCGACTCGGTTTTGGACGCTTCTAAAAATCCGCAAGTATTGATAACGATCGCATCCGCATCCGAAGCATCCGGCGTGATGCTCAGTCCATCCTCGGCCAGCAGCCCCAGCATCCGCTCGCTGTCCACCAGATTTTTAGGACACCCCAGCGAAACAAAGGCTACTTTTTTGATCGATTTGGCCGACTTGGCCATTGGTCTTCTCCAATACAATTTCAATTCAAAGACTAGGGTTCAAAGCTTGGTCGGTCAATAGTACGCCACGATAGCAAAAACGTGCGAAAGAGGGGCATTTTGAGTAATCAAAATATCGATTATGAATGGCCAATTTGTCCGCAAGTGCTGTATCTGTCGTGAGTTGTTGCCTGAATTGAAACGGAATCTCGAAAATGATACAATCGCGGCACTTATGCCCACCCGAACAAAAATTCGGCGCACCACTCCCAAGCGGCGAACGACCGCCGTGGCGACCCGTCCCAGCCGGGGCGCTCGCAGCGAGCGGGAGACATCGACGGCCAAGACCGCACCCTTTGCGCCTCCGCCGGCCTCGACCACCAGCGGTAGTGGTTATTCCAAGGCACTCCGTTTTCTTTATTCACTCAGCGACTACGAGCGTCAGCGGATTGTGCGCTATACCCCGGAGCATTTCAACCTCGATCGGATGCGTACCCTCCTGAAGCGTCTGGGCAACCCCCAGGATAGCTTCAAGTCGGTTCACGTTGCCGGCACCAAGGGCAAGGGCAGCACCTGCGCCATGATCGCGGCGATGTTGCAGGCTTGTGGTTATAAGGTGGGCGTCTACAGCAGCCCACATCTTGTGGATATCCGTGAGCGCATCGCAATCAATGGACAGATGATCCCGCAGGCCGACTTTGGCCGGCTGGTTCGACTGGTTGAGCCGATTGTGGCGAAGATCAAGCCGCAACCCTCTTATTTTGATGTTTTGACGGCCGTGGCGTTCAAGTATTTTGCGGATCAGAAAGTGGATATCGCGGTGGTGGAGACCGGCCTGGGTGGTCGGCTCGATTCAACCAACGTGATCAAGCCGGAAGTGACGGCCATCACCAGCATCAGCAAGGACCACATGGCCCAGTTGGGCAACACCCTTGGCAAGATTGCCGCCGAGAAGGCGGGGATTTTCAAGAAGGGTGTGCCGGCGGTGTCGGTGATTCAGAATCCCGAAGCCGAAGTGGTTCTCAAGCAGGTGGCCGAGCAGGTTGGCGCGCCGCTTGATATTCCCGGCAAGAGCATCGAATTCAGCTACCGATTTGAATCAAGCCGAATGCTTGGGCCTCACAATCGGGTTTGTCTGACGACGCCGAACACGCGATTTGAACATCTGGCGGTGCCGCTGGTTGGCGAACATCAGGCGATCAACTGCGGGTTGGCGCTGGCCGTGATGGATCGTCTTAAGGGTCGTGGCGTTGAGATCAACGACGCCAAGGCGATGGAAGGATTGGCCAAGACGACCATTCCCGGACGGATGGAGATGGTCAGCACCGCGCCGCGGGTGTTGGTGGACGCCGCCCACAACGCGGCCAGCGTGGATGCGCTGGTGCGGGCGATTGGCCAGCACATTCCATACGATTCGATGGTGGTCATTTTCGGCTGCTGCGCGGACAAGGACATTCCCGGCATGTTGGATCGGATCACCGCGGGTGCCGACAAGGTGATTTTCACCAACGTGAACAACATCCGCAGCGCCGATCCCAATGAACTGGCGGCGCGGTATGTGGAGTTGTACGGCAAGATGGCGCAGGTCGCCCCGACGCTGGATGAAGCGATGGCGATTGCCCAGCGCGCGGTGACCAAGGAAGATTTGATCTGCATCACCGGCAGTTTTTATCTGGTGGGGGAGGCGAAGAAATATTTCGCCGCCAAGGCCGCCAAGTCGGAATGATGCAATCATCGTTGCATAATGCACGGGGACAGGCAAAATGCCTGTCCCTTTTTTAATGATCCGGAATGGTTTATTGCAGGAGTTGTCATGAAGATCGCGGTGATGCCGGGGGATGGAGTGGGCAAGGAAGTGGTGCCGGCGGGGCTGGCGGTGTTGTCGGCGGCGGCGAGGAAGTTTGGCTTTACCTACACGACGACCGATTACCCGTTTGGCGGCGAGCATTATCTCAAGACCCGCGAGACGTTGCCCGATTCGGCGTTGAAGGAACTTGCGGCGCACGATGCGATTTTGTTCGGCGCGGTGGGGGTTGATCCGCGCGGCAGCGCGCAGATCCCGCAGGGGATTCTGGAGACCGAAATCCTGTTGAAGATGCGCTTTGAACTGGATCAGTACGTCAATCTGAGGCCCACCAAGCTGCTGGCGGGCGTGCCGACGCCGCTGGCGAATGTGGGGCCATCGGATATCGACATGGTGATCGTGCGCGAGAACACCGAGGGTTTGTATTGCGGCAACGGCGGGTTTTTGTACAAGAACACGCCGCATGAGGTGGCCAATCAGATCGAAGTGACGACCCGGCGGGGGGTTGAGCGGGTGATTCGCTATGCGTTTGAATATGCCCGACAGTTTGGACGCAAGAAGGTGACACTGGTGGCCAAGACCAACGTGCTGCGATTTGCGCACAACCTGTGGATTCGCGCCTTCGAGCAGATCAAGGGGGATTACGCCGGCATTGAAACCGACTATCACCATGTGGACGCCTGCACGATGTACATGGTGACCAAGCCGAAGATTTATGATGTGATCGTGACGACCAACATGTTTGGCGACATCATCACGGACCTGGGGGCGGCCATTCAAGGTGGCATGGGGATGGCCGCCAGCGGCAACATCAACCCCACCCGGCAGGCCGCCAGCATGTTTGAGCCGGTTCACGGCAGCGCGCCCGACATCGCGGGCAAGGGGTTGGCCAACCCCATCGCGACGTTTTTGAGCGTGGCGATGATGCTGGATTTTCTGAACCAGCCCAAGGCGGCCAGTGCGATTCACCGGGCGTGCCGGGAGATCGCGGCGGATGTCAAATTCCACACACGGGATTTGGGTGGACAGGCTTCCACCGGCCAAATCACCGAGGCGGCCATCGCGGCGGTGGAAAAAGCCGGGTGATGGCCGGTCGTCCGGTCGGCCGACTCACAATCCGCACGGGATCGTGTCTATACCTGTACCGTCCGTCCAAGGTAAAATCCAGGCGGTTGTGGGCAATGGGCGGGATAAGGAGATTGAGCCATGTTGCGCATGATGGGTTGGATATTGACGGCGGGTTTGGTTGTGGGGTTGTCGCAGGGTGCGTTTGCAGCACCCAAAGCGCCGGACAAATCGGGCAAGGCCACCGGATTGCGGGCCGCGGCGGCGGCGCTGGATGATGCCCACACGGCCTTGAAGCGTGCCGATGAGGATGCGCGGGGCCGTCGAAACAGAGCGATTACGCTGATTGAACAGGCGTTCACCGAGTGCGAAAAGGGGTTGGAGGCGGCCGAGGGGCCACACTGGAAAGACAAACCCATCAGCGGCGGCGACCAGCGCGATCGTCAACGTGACCGAAAAAATTATGATGAGGACAATGTCGGCGCATGGCAGGAGGCGCACGATGCGCTCAATGACGCCATGGAGATCATGACCAATGAGTCGGGAACGATTTTCAAGGGTCACAAGGCCGAGGCGATGAAGCTGACCAAGGTGGCGCAGGATCTAGTGGACAGTGGCCTGGAAGCGGCCGTGAAATCCAGCGAACGCGATAAACGAACCCGCCAGATGCGCGATCGCAGCGACAAGTTTTATTCCCGCCTGCCGGGAAAGGTGAGGGACACCGCCGTGTCGATCGCGCCCCACCTGTTGATTGTGGACTTGAATGTGGAGGAGGGGGATTCGGAAATCGGACGGCTGTTTCACATTGAGGGTATTTCCGGCAAGCGCGATGCGGATTTGGTGATCAGCGAGGATGGACAGTTGTGGGAGGCCAAATTCACGCCGCGTCGATATGACGAGGATTGAGGGGCGTCATCATGTGGCATTCTTCTCATGGAGATTATTGAGGCGGTTCCAGCCGCAGGGTTTGGGTTTGGCCTTCGTGCAGCACCACCAGCACAAGGGGATCGTGGGGGTTGGTTTTGCGAAAGAGCTTGTAGTCGCGCTCGAATTGTTCGAGGTTGTCCACGGGTTGGCGGTTCATGGCGACGATGATGTCGTTGACCTGCAATTTGACGGTGGCGGCGGTGCTGGAGGGTTTGACGAAAGCGACGACGACTCCTTTGGCATCACTGGGAAGTCGGCGCAGATAGGTGTCGTAAAAGACCATTTCGCGGGCGGTGAAACCAAGATCATCGGCGTAAAATCGTTTGGCGAGGGTGGATCGGCGCGGTTGCTCATCGAGCGTGACGGTGACTTGTCGTAAGGGCTGATCGACGCCTTGATAGAGGCCCAGCGTGATGGATTGGCCCACTTTCATGCGGATGACCTGTCGGCGGATGATGGAGGGGAGTTCTTCGGGGCGGTCGCCGCGACGAAGGGGTTGGCCGTTGATTTGGACGATCTTGTCGCCCGGTTTGAGGCCGGCATGGTCGGCGGGCGCGCCGGGGATGACGTCGCCGATCTCGACGGCGGGGCGGTTTTTCAGCCCCAGCGCCTCGGCCACATCCTTGTTTATGCCGGCCATCTGCACGACGCCGATCCAGGGGAGTTTCATTGGGATGCCGGCGACGGGAAGATCGTCAAAACTCCAGGTGAAATCGTTGGCCGGCACAAAAAACATGGGCGGGGATTGGATGCGTTCAAAGATGCTTTGGGCATTGAGAAACGCGGATTGGTTGGCCTGAATGTTTACGATCCCCACCGCATGGCCATCGGAGTCAAAGACGGGCGAGCCGATGTCCCCCAGGCCACTGGTGGTCATGATGTGCGGAATCTCGCCGCGCAGTTCGGCGGCGGCGATGGTCTGCATCAGATAGGTTCGATACCCCTCGGCCTTGGGCAACATGCCGATGGAAAAGAGGCGGTCGCCGACGTGGATCGGATGGGGTGAAAATTGCACGGCCGGCCAGTTTTGCGGGCGGGTGGTCTGCACATAGGCGAGATTGGTCCGCTCATCGCGGCCCAGAAACGTCGCATCCAGCTCCTCATCATCCTCGTTGTCGCGCGGGACGATGATTTTGAAATCGGTCAACTGTTCATCGGGGATGCGCGGATCAACCAGTCCGATGGAACAAAGCACCAGCCCGTCGGAACGAATGACCACGCCTGTGCCGATCAATTCCTGCTTGCCGGCCTCGCTTTCCCATGTGAGCTGCACGGCGACCAGCGAGGGTGATATCCGATGATAGAGCCGCTGGGGCAAATCGACAGCGGGTTGTGTGGTCGTCTCAGCGGCCGAGAGTGGCGCGGCAGGAAGAAGACACAATGGGGCGAGGATGAAAAGTTGGAGGAGCCTTCGTGTGAAAATCATCAGGGAAGTGTAAGCTCTTGCACCGCAAATTTCACGACATGTTTTGATGCGTCAAGTGTTGTATTGGTAGGGCGGGATTCATCCCGCCGATTGATCGTCATCATCTCCTCCTTCCAAAAATCAAAAAAACCTTCCTGACCCCTTTGTTTTCTTTGCGGCGCAAGATTCGCGGGTGGATTTTGTGTGATTGACGCTGCTTCGTGGGTGGGATGGGATTACGCCTTTGGGCCGTGTTCTTCGTACCAGGCGATGGTATTTCGGAGGCCTTCTTCGAAGGGGGTTTGGGCGACAAAGCCGATTTGTTCCCTGGCGCGGGTGACATCAAGACATCGTCGCGGTTGGCCGTCCGGTTTGGTGGCATCCCATTGGATTTCGCCGTTGAAGCCGCTGAGCCGGGCGACGAGGTGGGTCAGGTCGCGGATGGTGATTTCGCGGCCGGAGCCTAAATTCATCGGCTCCGGGGAGTCGTATTTTTCCATCGACCCGACGAGGGCCTGGGCGCAATCCTCCACATAGAGAAATTCACGGCTGGCCGATCCGGTTCCCCAGGCGGTGATCTGTTTGTCGCCGCGTCGGCGGGCCTCGACGCATTTGCGGATCAGGGCGGGGATGACATGCGATGAATGCAGATCAAAGTTGTCGCGCGGACCGTACAGATTGACCGGCAGCAGATAGATGCCGTTGAGGTTGTATTGCTGGCGATAGGATTGACACATCACCATCAGGGCTTTTTTGGCGATGCCGTAGGGGGCGTTGGTCTCTTCGGGGTAGCCGTTCCAGAGTTCCGATTCCTGGAATGGAACGGGGGTGAATTTGGGATAGGCGCAGATGGTTCCCACCTGCACGAATTTTTTCACGTTGACCTGTCGTGCCCCTTCGATCAGGTGCAATCCCATCGCCATGTTGGCGAAGAAGAATCGGCCGGGGTTGTCGCGGTTGGCGCCGATACCGCCGACTTCGGCCGCCAGATGCAGCACGACATCGGGCTTCAAATCACGATAAAACCGCTGGACATCGGCCTCGTGGGTCAGGTCAAAATCCTTGCGGCGGGGGATGGAAATGTTGGCATACCCGCGCTGCCGCAATTGATCGACGACAAACGACCCTAAAAATCCCGCCCCGCCGGTGAGGGCGATGCGGTCGGTTTTATGGATTGGGGTGGTCATAAGTATGGTTTATTCAGCGACTTAGCTGTTCTCGGCGACGAGTTTTTCGCGTTTGGCCATTTTCCAGTCTGCATCGGTCATCATTTTTGCCAGGGCTTTGAAGGTCACCTTGGGGGTCCATTTGAGGACTTTTTTTGCCTTGGTCGGGTCGCCCAGGAGCAAATCCACCTCGGCCGGGCGGAAATATCGGGGGTCGACCTCGACATATTTGTTCCAGTCCAGACCCAGATGCCCGAAGACTTCATCGAGAAATTCGCGCACTGAATGGGTTTCGCCCGTGGCGACGACGAAATCATCGGCCTTGTCCTGTTGGAGCATCAGCCACATCGCCTCGACATAATCGCCGGCAAATCCCCAGTCGCGTTTGGCATCCAGGTTTCCCAGGAACAGTTTTTTCTGCAAACCCTCCTTGATGCGGGTGGCGGCGCGGGTGATTTTGCGGGTGACGAAGGTTTCGCCGCGCCGGGGGGATTCGTGGTTGAACAGGATGCCGTTGCAGGCATACATGTTGTATGACTCGCGGTAATTGACCGTCTGCCAGAACGAATAGACCTTGGCGCAGGCGTATGGGCTGCGGGGATAGAAGGGGGTGGTTTCGGTCTGGGGGGTTTCAACGACCTTGCCGTACATTTCGGAACTGGAGGCCTGATAAAATCGGACCGGCAACGCGGTGTCGCGGATCGCTTCCAGCAGGTTCATCGTGCCCAGGGCGTCCACCTGCATCGTGTAGACCGGCTGGTCGAAGCTGACGCGGACGTGGGATTGAGCGCCTAGGTTGTACACTTCATCCGGGCGGACGCGGGTGAGGATTTCGCGCAGGCCGGTGCCATCGATCAGATCGCCGTAGTGCAGATGAATCCGGGCATCGGGGTCGTGGGGGTCGCGATAGAGGTGTTCGATGCGGTCGGTGTTGAATGAAGA
The DNA here is from genome assembly GCA_020847545.1 of Phycisphaerales bacterium. Taxonomy (GTDB): domain Bacteria; phylum Planctomycetota; class Phycisphaerae; order Tepidisphaerales; family Tepidisphaeraceae; genus JADYZN01. The sequence continues at coordinate 28,712 of JADLBV010000018.1, read as the reverse complement.
GGACCGGCGAACGATGCCGTGAACGGTGTATCCTTTGGCGAGCAGCAGTTCCGCCAGATAAGATCCATCCTGGCCGGTGATTCCGGTGACGAGTGCGGTTTTTCGATCCGTGGCCATGGTTTAGCAATTTCCTTTTAATTCAGACGGCCAAAGAGCCTAGCGGGCAAAAGAGGTGGATGCAAATGGAATGTGATTCCACAAATTGAATGCAAACGATTGCCCGAACAGGGTTTGTGAATCGGGAAATGGAAGATGGGAAGACCTTGCCAATGGGGATGATGGAGCGGGTGTGGAGCGACATTTCAAACGGGCGGGTAAAATCTACAATCCTCAACCGCCCATGGGGCGTGGTAAGGTGTCTGGATCGGATGGAAGGGTTATTTGGGACAAGATCATATGGCAGAGCCTCAGAATCAAGGAATGCCGCCGGCCGGCAATGATGCAGGGAATGTTCAACCCGCGCCACGCAAGAAAAAGCGATGGGGCCGGCGCATATTGATCGGTCTGGGGGTGGTGGTTGTGCTGCTGGTGATTCTGGTGGCGCTCGCCCCGACGATCATCAGCACGGCCACGGTGCGCAGGGTGGTCATCGGCAAGGTGAATGACAGCCTCAATGGCAAGGTCAGCATGGCCGACTGGTCCATCGGGTGGAGCAGCGGAGTGGAAGTTCGGGGTTTGGAGGTGAAGGATGAGGCGGGGAATGTCATTTTGAGCGCGCCGAGGGTCTTTACCGGCCTGTCTTTGATCGAAGCGGCCAAGGGAAATTTTGATCTGGGGACGACCATCCTGGAAAATCCCACGTTTCATCTGGTGATTGATGAGGATGGCAAATTAAATCTGTCCAAGCTGGCCAAGCCATCAATCCAAACCCCATCGAAATCCGGATCCGAGGGTGAAAAAAGCGCCCTGCCCAACGTCAAGGGGACGATCAAGATCGAAAACCCCACCGGAACGGTGGTCGCGGCGGGGATTGCGGAGGTTTTGACGCTTAATGGCGGGTCGATCACGATCCAGATTCCCAGTCTCGATGGGCAGATCACCGATGAGATCAAGCTGCTGTGCGCGGTGGGGGACAGGCCTGAAGGGACGATTGCGCTGGCCGGGACGGTGAATCTGCTGGAGAAGGGGGAATTTAATCCACAGGCACTGAAGGCGGATCAGAAGCTGACGATTCAGAAGCTCGACACCGCGGCCGTGACGCCATTTTTGAAACTGGCGGGTGTTGATCTGAAGTTGGCGGGGATGACCGATGGTCAACTGGCGGTGAAGGTGGATGGGTTGAACAATCTCTCGGCCGATGGGGAGATCAACATCGCCGATTTGTCGGCCACGGGGAGGGTGTTGCATGGTGATACATTTGCAACCCGGTCGCTGGTGATTCCGATACAGGCTTCGCGTGTCTTTGGCCAATTGAAGGCGAATGTCGGCGTGCGGATGGATGCGGGGAAGGTCGCGGTGGTGGTGGATGCGCCCGAGTCGGCGTTGAAGCAGGTTGGGCCGTTGATTGTCGATGCGGTCATGGCCACGCTCAATGGTGGGGTGTCGGCCAATCAGCGGGTGGCGGCCATTGCGGGCGATGGGAGGGTGGAATTGTCGGCCGATCTGGATGCGGCGTCGATTGCCAATCAATTGCCCAACACGATCCAACTGACCGATGGAACCAAACTGACCAGCGGGCGGTTGTCGCACCAGAGCACGATCAGGATCGCCGATGGGGTGGCGAAGCTGGCATCGAGCACGGAATTAACCAATACCGCCGGCGTGGTGCGGGGGCGCAACGGTTCGTTGCAACCGGTGACTCTGGATGCGGCGTTGACGGCGACGGGTGGGGCCAAGCCGGAGTTGAAGGAGATTCAACTCACCCTCGCCAGCGGGTTTGCCAATCTCAAGGCGGATGGGCCGACGCTGCAACAGATCAATGTCACGGGCAAGATGGACTTGGCACACTTGCAAAAGGAAGTGGGCCAGTTCGTGCAACTCGATGCCTATCTGGCGCCGGTGCTGGGGAATTTGCGGGGGGAGAAGATTGAGGTGGAGGCGGGGCAATCGAAGCTGAATCTGGCCGGGATCATCGATTTGTCGGCCGGGAGCAGCGGCGATTTGATGAAGTCGGAGGGCAAGCTCCAGACATTTGCCCAGTTGACGGTCAACAATTTGCAAATCACCGGATTGGGCGAACGGTATGACATCAACGAGCCGGGGGTGGTGCTGGCCTATTCGGGGGCGATGGAGCGTGGGGAGGGTGGGGATGCGCCCAAGGAGGCGATCAACGCGATCCGCGATGCGATACTGATTTTGAAGCTCGGCCCGCAAAACAATCCCACCGTTGATCTGACGGCGTCGGCCGATGTGTCGATCAATCCCTTCGCGTTGCCACAATGGCAGGTGAAGGGGTTGCGCATCTCGTTGGGTGAGGTGCAAAATGAACTGGGGCCGGTGCTGTCGGCGCTGGATCGGGCGGGGTTGCGGTTTGAAGGGGGTCAGTTGCTGGCGACGGGGGGCGGGACGTATGGAACCGATGGGGTGACATTCAAGGATTTGCAGGTCAATCCGGTTGGTGTGGCACTGGCGAAAGTGGAGGAGGGTCAGCGTCGCCCCTTGCTGGAGAATTTTTCGTTCAAACTCGATACCGCGGGGCAGGTGAAGTTGGATGATGGTTTGGATGTCCAGTTGTCACAGTTTGTGGTGGACAGCCCCGGCTTGTTGCATCTGCAAAAGGTGGGGGATGCGGATCTGTTCGTGAAAATGGCGCGGGGAGGATCGATCCAGCCGGGTGGCAAGGTGCAGCTCGCCGCCGATTTGGGCAAGTTGAATTCGATGCTGCAAAAGATGAACGCCGGGGAGGTGGTGGCGAAAAATAAAACGGGTGAACTGCGCAGCGGCAACCTGGCGGGTGTGGTGGAGGTGGGCGGGGGTTCACAACTGGCGTTGTCGGCCGACATGGAGATCACCCATCTGGGGATCACCACACCCTCCAAACCGATTGAGAATGAAACGATCTCGCTGGCCTTTAAAGGTTTGGCCAATCGGGATTTCTCTACCGTTCAGGCCGACACGTTGACGATCCGCAGTTCGTTCGCCAATGCCACCGTGGCGGATGCGCGACTGTTGCTTAAAAACCCCGATGGTGAATCGGTGCCGACCATGAAGATGGTGCAACAGGCGCGGGTTGCGGTGGATGTGGCCGATTTGTCGCGTTTGCAGGGGCTGATCGATGCCTTTTCCGCGCCGGCCGTGCAAGACCCCGCTTTAGGGTCACCCGCGCCGGCGTTGTTGGTCCAGCGCGGCTCGATGTCGATTCAGGCAACTGTTTCACAACAGGGTGATTCAACCGTGATCGACCTTTTGCCCAAGGCCGAGAACGTGGTGTTGATGCGCGGTGAGGGGTCTTACGCCCTCAAGCCCGTTGATTTGAAGGCGGCCTTGGCGTTGACCGACACCCAGTGGCGGATCACCCAGCTCGATGGGAGCGCCGGCGTGGCCGCGGTTTCATTGCCGGCGCCGATTGTCATCAATCATGCCGATGGCAAGCTCTCCGCTTCGGGGGCGATTCATGTCAATGGTGAGTTGGTCGAGCTGTCACAGCTGATGGACCTGTTGCAGGGGAGACCCTCCACCGACCCACCCTATCTGGGCAAGTTTGACTTAAAACAGAATCTCTCAACCGATGGTGATGCGATCTCCCTTCGCGGCGATCTGCGGATCGCCGATTTCCGTGTCCGCGATGAAGGACGGGAGGTATTCAATGAGAAACGGGTCACGTTGGCCAACGACCTGGAGCTGGACCCGCGGGCGAGAAACATCAACTTCCGCAATGTTTCACTGGAGATGCCCAACAGCAAGGCGCTGGCGCTGAAATTGACCGGCAAAATTGAACAATATGACACCCAACGCACCTTTGATGATGTGCAGGCCGATCTGACCTACGACCTGTCGAAAATCTGGAGTCTTCTCCAGCCGATGATGAGCCGGCCGGGTGAAAAGAACGATCTTGTGGTGGCGGGGACCGCCTCGCGATCGTTCCGCATCAACGGCTCCTATCCGGCCGACCTCCCCTTCAATCAGGCGATCCACTCCCTGAAGGCCACCGGCAGCATCGCCGTGGCGAAATTGGAGACCAAGGGACTGACCTTTGAGGATTTGGACCTTCCGATCCTGCTCAAGGATGGGAAGTTGACCTTTGAATCGGCCATCGATGTGGCGGCGTTGCAGAAAAAGCCCCTCGCCTCCTGCAACGGTGGCACGGTTGACCTCAGCGGCATCGTCATCGACCTCTCACAGGAACATCCGCGCATCTCAACACCCAAAGACCACATCCTGATCCACAGGATGAGGCTCAACCCCGTCCTGGCCAATACCGCATTGGGTGACATCACACCCTTGTTCGCCGATCCCAAACAGGTCAACGGCGTTGTTGATTTGACGATTGTGGAGTGTGACCAGTTGCCGCTGGACAATCTTTTGACACAGCAAAGCCACACCAACACCGGCCGGGCCGAGGTGCTCTTGTCGGTGACGGAGTTGAACATCGTCAACCAGTTCGCCAATTTCATGCTGGGGATCTTTGACCAGCGGGCATTGGCCGGCCAGGGTTTGCAGGGGAACATCAAGGATGCCCGCATCACCCTCGAAGGGGGGGTCGCCACGCAGAATCTGGTCTTTGAACTGGGCCGCTATCCACTGGCATTCAACGGCAAGGTGGGGCTGGCCAACCAGCGGTTCATGCCGATGAACATCACGCTCCCCCCCACGCTGCTGCGGATGATCGACAAGAACCTGATCAAGTATCTGCCCGAGGGGATCGCCATCCCCATCACCGGCACCACACACAATTTTCAGATCCAGATCGAACAAGTGATTCCCAACCTGCTGGCCGAGGCGGGCAAACGGGCGCTGATCGAAAGCCTGGGGGGCAACCGCAACAACCGCGATGACAAGGAACAGGCCAACCCCAACGGGCGCAAAAAGGATGACAACAACCCCCTGGGGGGCCTCGAAGAGCTGTTGAGGGGGGATAAGAAAAATAATCGGTAATTGTGGTTACGGACGATGGGGTTTGGATTAGCGGATCCACATCCAGATCAGGACAAGGGCCGCCAGAATGAACACCACCAGCATCATCACCTTCACCCAACTGATCGGCCTTTCCCCCTGCACCTCGCCGGTGCGGGCGTTGACCAGAAAACGGAAGGTTTTGTCGCGATACCGATAGGCGCTGATCCAGACCGGCAGCAGGATGTGCTTGTAGCTGATGTCGTGATACGCCGAGTCCTTTGAGTCGATTTGTTGTTCATCGCCGCCGATGTCGCCGCGAATGCTGCCGTCGATGGTTGGTTGCATCATCTGTTTGGCGGTCTGGAATCAATCCGGCAGGTTGATCTCATAGCTTTGGCAGGCAAACCCGCTCAGATATTCATCCCCGTAGGGGCAAAGATTTTCCAAATCCCACGGCTCGAGACGATCCAACTGTTTGCGCGGCAGGGAATGGCTTGCCATCACCAGCAGGTCATTAAACGGATCGGTGACAGCGCCGCTGGCGGGCCACCAGCGGATTTTGCGCACCTGGCGGGTGCGCGTGATGGGCTTGCCGTTCTCGTAAGTCGAGTAGGTTTCGGTTGTCCAGTAATATTCGCCGCGCTGGCCGGTGTATTGCGTGTCGGCGATGCAGTCATAGGTCCAGCAGGGGAGATAGACCCCATCCAACCCGGCCGACTCCGCCTGGTGTTTGAGGTTGTTGGGCGCGAACCACAACCCGCCGATCCATCTCCCAAAACGCCCGTTGGCATCGGTGCGGGTGATGTGAAACGGCAGCAGGCCTTGAGGCTTGATCAGCTTTTTGGATCTGCCGGTTGCGACGATGCCCGACCCGCAAAAGGGGCATTTGGCGGCGGTGACGTTGGGTTTGAGGGTGGATTCAGCGCCGCAGACATTGCAATGAACCGCCAGGATTTCAATCGTCGGCTGGTCGGCCGACAGTTTGGCCAGTTGCGATTCATAGTCCTGCTCTTGCACCGAATCGCCGGTGGTGGGAATGGCATTGGCCGTGCCGCAATAGGGGCAAGACAATGAATCGGTCCCCGGCGAAAAAACCAGACTCGCCCCGCAATGGGTGCAGGGGAACTGGCGCTGCTTGGGGGGCAGCGGCGGGGGAGTTTGTGCGGGGGTGGTCATGAATTTTTAGGGATCGGGGGCGGGGCGCTGGCGAAGAGGGAGGCGAGTTCGGCCAGATCGCCGGCGGCGGTCCATTGCGCCATCCCTTGTTTCCAGACCAGCGTCTGGCGGCTTAGTTTTCCGGCCGAGACGTTTTCACGCAATTTTCCCAGGTCGAACGGGCCGGCCTGCTGACCGTCCAATACGATGAAATAGGCGATGGCCGAAGGAATCGGCGGCGGACCTGCGGTCGGCGGACCCGCCGCGGGTGCATTGGCCGGCGGATTTGGTGGATTGGCCGGGTTGATCGCCTGTCCGAACTGTTGTGCCATCATGTACCCCGCGCCCAATCCCACCCCCGCGCCGGCGAGTCCGCCGGGGTTTTTGGCGGCGTCGCCGATGGCGTTGGCGGACTGATACTGGGCGTATTGCTGCATGTTGCCGATGACCCCCATGCTGGTGCGCTTGTCCATGGCCGCCTCCACCTCGGCCGGCAGCGAGATGTTCTCGACCAGGAATTTGTTCAGTTCCAGGCCGAACGAGGCGAAATCGGGGGCGATGCGCGGGGCGACATATTTGGCCAGCTCATCGTAATTGCTCGCCAGGTCCAACGCCGGGATTTTGCTCTCCCCCAGCACATCCGTGAAGCGCGACACCACCATGTCGCGAAGCTGTTCGCCGAATTCATCGATGGTGAATCGGCTGTCGGTGCCGACGATCTCCCGCAAAAACGCGGCCGGGTCGCTGACGCGCACCGCATAGGAACCAAACGCCCGCAGCCGCACCGGCCCGAATTCCGCATCGCGCAGCATGATCGGGTTTTTGGTCCCCCATTTGCGGTCGGTGAAGACCCGCGTCGAGACGAAATAGACCTCGGCCTTGAAGGGGCTGTTGAAGCCATATTTCCACCCTTTGAGCGTGGCCAGGATCGGCAGGTTCTGCGTCTCCAGCGTATACGTCCCCGGCTGAAAGACATCCGCCAGTTTCCCTTCGTTGACGAAGGCGGCCGCCTGTCCTTCGCGGACCACCAGCTTGGCGCCATACTTGATTTCGTTTTCGTAACGCGGGAAACGATAGACCATCGTGTCGCGCGACTCATCGAGCCACTCGATGATGTCAATCAGTTCGCCGCGAAGTTTGTCCCAAATGCCCATCGGGTTCTCCTGGTTAATCGGTCAACCAAAGTTTCGTGTACAATAACATTCTACAGACACGGAATCGATTGTCAGGATAGGATATACTCAAGACAAGACTCCCATGCACAACAATTTGATTTTGGCACAAACCGCCTCCTCCGGCCCCAGCGCCTCGGCGATATTCTATTTTACACTCCTTTTCATCTTTTTGACCGCGATCATCACCACGGTCGCCACCAAGTGGGCGCGCGACAAATGCCTCAAATTCTTCAATCGCTACCATGTGACGCTGGAACGCGCCCGCGGCCAGACCATCTGGGGACGCCTGAAAGTCTTTCCCACCGGCATCGAGATTGTCTATGACCATCCCTATGTGGACACGCGCGGGCGAAAAAAGACCAGCTCACTGATCTACCAGCAGGAATTGGATGGCCAGCTTCTGAGCCTGCTGCGATATCACGATGAATTGGATGAACAAACCCGAAAAGACCGTGAACGACAGATTCGGCGCAGTTTTAACCCCGGCCCGTTTCGTCGGCTCTGGCGGGCGATGCGGAATTTCATCAACACCCTGCGCGATGCGTTTAACGCCGCCATCGGGGCGATGGTGGGGCAGTATCAAAAAATGAACCCGACCAGTTCGGTTTTGGCCAGTCAGGGTGGATCGGTGACGACCATCGGCCAGACCCTGATCGGCAAGCTGGCCAATGCATACGAGCCGCTGCTGGAGCAGTACATCGGCCAGCCGGTCATTCTGGATGTGGCCGACCCGATCAATCCGAACAACGCCACGGTCGAATACACCGGCTATCTGGCCGATTACACGCAGCAATTTGTGGCCTTGTTCAATGTGGAGCATCCAACCGCGGAGAACCTGCACATCAAATTGCCGGATGTGGAATATGGAGACCCATTGCCGCCCTTGCCCCCCGCGCCGCCGCCGGGCGCGCCCGCGCCGGTCGTGCCGGCGCCGGTTAAAATTGAGCAGGACATCGCCGTGCGGGTGGATGGGTATCGGTTTAAGATTCAAAACCTCCGCCACGAGCCGGTGGTTGTCCGCCAACTGGATCGCGAAGGGTTTGAACCGCTGGACATCGGCATGGTGATTCCATCCAGAGGGATGTTGGATTTGCCCGCCCGCGATGCCCGTTCCGGCACGCTCTGGATCGAGATCATCCGTTGTCTGGACATCGTCGCCCCGCGCAAATTTGCCGCCATCCGCCACGCCGGCGAAATGGTCGCCAAAAAGGGGTTGGTCGATGAATTGAACCTCAAGCAGCTCCCGCTCGTACCGAAAATCTTCCGGCCCAGGGAAGATGACCCGGAGGAATAACTTGCCATCGGCCCATCAGCCGATAACCTGCTGGTAGGAGTTAATTTGTTCGTAAGTTGAGGTTTTTCAAGGATGAGACACCGCTGCACCGTCGTTGCAATGGTTTGCCTGCTGCTGGGGGTGGCCGCGTGGTCGCGGGCCGACCTGGAATCGGATATCCGCTCAATTCTGGGTGACAAATACCTGCAAAAGGTCGATGCGGGGATCGAGGTCATCCAGCTCGAATCGGGCGCGGCCGAACCTCATATTCTCTATCGCCATCAGAGTGACATTCCGTTCATCCCGGCCAGCAACCTGAAACTGGCCACCACATCGGCCGCGTTGCACAAGCTGGGGCATGATTTCAAGTTCCGTACCTTGCTGGTGTCGCACGATGGGGATTTGATTCTGGTGGGGGATGGGGATCCGACATTGGGGGATTATGAATTGTTGCGAAAAGTCGGCTGGGATGTGGAGACGGTTTTCAAGAACTGGGCGGAGGTGCTCAAGGGGCGGGGAATCACATCCGTTCGCAATGTGATCGTGGATGACAGCGTGTTTGATGAGGTGTTCATTCATCCCAACTGGCCGGCCGACCAGATCAACGAGCATTACATGGCCGAGGTGGGTGGGGTGAATCTGAATGCCAATCTGCTGAATTTTCAGGTCAGATTGACGGCCCCCGGGCAGGTGGTGCAATATTTCACCAATCCGCCGACAAACTATGCCACCATCCGCAACATCTGCGTCAGCGGGCAGCAGAATGCCATCTGGTTTTCACGAACGCCCAACAGCAACGACATCACCCTGCGGGGTGAGGCCAACCGCAATACGGATGTGCCGGTGTCGGTGACGATGCACGACCCGCCGATGTACGCCGCCACGGTGTTGAGCGAGACGATCCGGAAATCGGGGATTAACGTCACCGGCACGGTGCAGCGCAACCGGACGATCCGCACCACGCTGACGGAGCTGCAAGGTGAACAACGCAACGACTGGTCATTGCTGGCGGTGCATGAGACGGGACTTTCCACCGTATTGGCAAGGACCAACAAGGACAGCATGAATCTGTATGCCGAGTGCCTGTGCAAGCGGCTGGGGTTCGCCGTCAGTGGAGAAGGCACTTGGGCCAATGGCACGGCCGCAGTGGGGGAGTTCTTAAAATCCCTCAACATCGGCGATTCGGAATTCAAATTGGATGATGGGTGCGGCTTGTCCAAGGAGAACCGCATCAGCGCCAACGCCCTGACGAGGGTGTTGGCCCACAATTTTCAGGGGGATTACTGGCCGGTCTTTCTCAACAGCCTGGCGGTGGCGGGTGTTGATGGGACATTGGATGACCGTTTTGTCGGCACGGACTTGAAGGGAAGGGTCTTCGCCAAGAGCGGCTACGTCGCGGGCGTCAGCTCACTCAGTGGCTACCTCAAAACCAACGACGGCCGCTGGTACGCCTTCAGCATCCTCTTCAACGGCATCCCACGCGGCACCAATTCCACCGCGAAGGTGATTCAGGAACGGATCGTCCGTGCGATTGACACCACGACCGCTACGGCCTCGCGATAAACACCAGCTTTACATCCCCTGCGTGCGCGGATTGACGAAGATGTTGTCGTGCGCGGGGACGATCAGGTCGGCGATTTCGTAGGCTTCGCGCAATGAATCCTGGGCGGTGTGCAGGTCGTAGCAATCGGGGAGGACCTGGCCGGCCAGAAAATGGTCCTGGGTGGGGACGGCGTCGCCGGTGATCAGGATGGTGAGGGTGGGTTGGCTGACCAGCAGGCCGCAATTGCCGGGGGTGTAGCCGAAGAGGGGGAAGAGGTCCACATGGTCGGCCAGTTTGTCGTCGGCCGGGTGGAGCGATTGCAGAATATCCAATTCCTGGCGTAAGACGGCGATCTCATCACCTGCGACTTTGGCCTGTTCGATCAGATTTTGCAGGTGACGTTGCTGCGCTTCCTGTTCGATTTCGTGGATCAATACCCTGGCATTGGGGCACAGTTCCAGCCCGGCGCGGTGGGCGGGACGGAAATTGGTTAAAAAGACCGTGTCGATGCGGTCGGGGGTCAGACCGGTCCGTTCGTACAATCGGGCGCCAAGGATTTGGGCCGGCAGGCCGGGATCGACCAGAATGTGTCGTTTGCCGCCGCGGATCAGGATGGTGGTTGCGTGCGGGGTGCGCAAGGCATGGGTTTCGTTCCACAGACGGTTGCGGCTGAGGGTTCCGATGCTGATGATGTCCACTCGCGCTGATGCCATGCCACCGAGCGTAGGGCCGGCGAAACAAAAGGCAACTGTCCATGTGTATTCGCCGATGCGGGTTGTTTATTTTGTTGTTGCTGCTGGACGGTTGTGCGGCAAGCCGGCCTGAACCGAACTGGACCGGGCCGTCCAATCCGGCAACCGTGCAAGTCTCCCCTTGGTCATTTGACGGCCGGCCGGGGCATCAATACCGAACTGAGCATTATTTGCTGCTCAGCACGTTGGATGATCCGGCGCGAATGAATCAAATCGCCCAGACGATGGAAGGGGCCTATCAGCAGTATCTCCTGCTGGCGCCGGCAGTTGCGCGAAATGACAATCCGATGCGGTGTTATTGGTTTGCCGATCGCGACCAATGGGCAGCATTTACCCGCGAACACGCCGGCAGCGAATCGGCCACATATCTGCAAATCGTTCGCGGCGGATATTCGCTGCACGATGAGTATGTGGCGTATGACCTGGGTGACAGCCAGACCTTCGCGGTGGCGGCGCACGAGGGTTGGCATCAGTTTGTGGCGCGGAATTTTCGCGGGCGGTTGCCGCCGTTTCTGGAGGAAGGTTTGGCGTGTCTGTTTGAGAACATCCGCTGGGACAACGACTTACCGCGATGGAACCGGCAGACCAACCTCACCCGACTGCGCGGATTGCGAAAGGCGTTGGCGCGCGGGCAACTTTGGCCTTTGGAGGAGTTGATCCGCACACACGCGGGGTTGGTGGTGGATCAGCCGTCGGCACGGATTGAGGCGTTTTATTCACAAAGCTGGGCGTTTGCTCGATTTATGTGCGAATATCAGGATGGGCGTTATTTCAGGAGGCTGCAACGGATGCTGGCGGATGTCGCCGAGGGGACGGTTTTTGATCCCACCGGAACCCATCACCGCGCCGGCGGAGAATGGGATTCGGCCGGCGTGAAGCCGATGCTGGAGTATTATCTGGGGCAGCGACTGCCGATGATTGAGGAGGAGTTTCATCAGTTTATTCGGCAGATCACATTGGAGGTAATGGGTTCGTGATGCGTGAATCGTGATGCGTGATGAAAACGGGAATTTCACTTGGCGAATTCACAAGAATACGATAATAATAGGGTCATGTCCGTCTCTCATTCACAAATTGAGACACATCGCCGCTGCTGTCTGGTCAGCGGGCGGGTACAGGGGGTGGGGTTTCGTTGTGCGGTGCAGAACATTGCGATGCAATATGCGGTGCAGGGGTTTGTGCGAAATCTGCCCGATGGCCGGGTGGAGATCGTGATGGAGGGGCCGGACCCGGAGATGGATCAGATCATTTCGGCGATCCATGAAAAGATGGATGGGTTCATTCGCGATGTGAACGTCGATCAACTTCCCGCCACGGGGGAATTTCAGCGGTTTTCAATTCGACATTAAGCGGCGATTCAATTGGCACAAGGGTGCCAAGGGCGTTTCAATTCCATTCGTATCCACGCAACCGAGCAGCATGGTTTACATTAGGTGCGAACTTTACAAAACACAGAAAAACCTTCCTGACCCCGTTTTTAGCTTCCGCGATCCCAGCGGTATCCCATCGGGTCGAATGATTTGAAGCTCCCTTTTTGGGCGAATTTGGAGCTGATGGCCTGCAGGCGGCGGATGTAGGATTGGTATTCGGGGGAGCTGACGCGGGCGAAGCCGTCGGTGCCGACGACGATGTACCAGTTGGGGTTCAGGCCGCGAAGGCCTTTTTCGATGGTGGCACCGACGTTGTTCTGGATCAGCAGGTTGCGCACTTCGAGGGCGGTTTTTTCATCCGGATAGCTTTGGATGACGACGTAATTGAGGCCGTTTTGCCGTTTGCCATCCTGTACGACAACCGATGGTGGGGGTGTTGGCGCGGGAGTTTGGGTGACGGCTGAGGTGGGGTTGTCGGTGGCGGGGGTGTCGGTGGTTTGTGGGACGTCCATCACCTGCGGCTGGGGGGGTTGATGGAGGGTTTCCTCGATGGAGGGGGAGGCATTGGCGACGGCCGGGCCGCTGCGGAGGCTTCGGCCGACCAGATAGGTCAGACCCAGTACGACGATCAATGCGAATGCGGTGATGGCGGCGGTGGTATAGGTCAATTTCAGGGAGATGGTCTGTTTGTCGGTGTCCAGGCTGATCCCCGGCCGGCGCATGGCGTCGCCAAGGGTGGGAGTGGGTGAGAGGGAGGGTGTTTCGGACTGGCCGGTTGCGGCGGGTGGAGGGGCGGAGTGTCCTTGTGCGTTGCGTTTGAACCACCAGCGGGGGGTGCGCAAGGCTCCGGTCATGCCGACCTGTTGATCCGGCTTTTTGCCCCGATTGATGACTTCAAATAACGCGGCGGCGTGTTTTCCTTTGGCCATCCTTGACCTCGCTTGGATGAAATGCCTTATTCGGCGGCCGTCTCCACGGCTGTGGATAAACTACGACTTCAGCGGGGCCAAAGCAAGTCAATTAGACGATTGTCGCGAGCTTTTCTGAGATGCCCAGCAGGGGTTTGACATATTCTGCCCCAAACAGGTGGATGTGGTTGATCAGCGGATAGAGCTGGTAGATGTGCTTGCGGAGGCGGTGATATTCGGCGGGGAGCTTGTGGGTTTGCTGATAGGCGCGAAGAAAGGCCGGGGTGATGGTTTGGAACAGCTCCATATAGGCGATTTCGGCCTCGGCGTGGGCAAATTTGCAGTTGGGGTCGAGAATGGCGGTGATCCACCACCGGCCGTGGTCATCGGGGGCGGCCAGCAGGTTGGTGGACCACAAGTCCCAGTGGACCAGCCTTGGGCGGTCGGTGTTGGGCAGATGATGATCGAGCTTGTCGTGCAGGCGGGCGATCTGTTTGCGGCATTTGACGGGGAGCAGTGGGGATTTTTCGATCTCCTTCCAGATCGGGTCATAGATGTCAAAATAAAAGGCAGACCAATTGTCGAATTGAGGTGTGTCATCCGGACCGATCCGGCGGTAATGCCCGGCCGTGCGCTCGTGCAGTTGCAACACCATCTCGGCCAGGTGCATTTGCAGGTGATCGAACTGCTCGGCCGAGCAGCGCTGGCGGGCCTGCGACAGATCAACCCCTTCGATAAATTCCATCAGCAGATAACTGAAGGGTGCATCAAGCGATCCAAGCCGGCATTCATAGACACGGGGAGTGGGCAGACCGGCATCGCGCAGCACGTTTAATTGCCAGGCTTCGGTTTGATAGGCGCGGGAGACGCGGTGGGGGGAGATTTTGAGTACCGCCCTGGCTCCATCGTGCATCTTGAGTGCGAGGGTGATGTTGATGCAGCCCCCCACCAGCGGTTTTACTTCCGCCAACTCCGCCGCCGTGCCTGCCCAATCCTGCACGATCCGTCGGAGCACCTGCCACGAAATGTCGATCTCGTGCGGTGGCATGGGCCGGGTGCATTTTCGCAGGTTTGGGGGATGGACACAATGAATATTTTATGATGCGAAGGCCGGTTCTTCGTATTTTTCGGCCGTGCGGTGGATCATGTCGCGAATTTTGTCGCACAATTCATCCGGCCGCAGGACATGGGCGTGGGGGCCGTAGCCCAGAATCCACCAAGTGATTTCATCGAGGCCGTCCACCTCGCATTCAAACAGACACGAGCCATCGGGTCGAAAGGTGATCTTCTGGGTGGGATGCCAGCGCGTGTCGGCCACGGTGCGGGCGGAATCGGCGTCAAATTCGACCGCCACCTTGCAGCGGGGTTTGCCGCGAATCATGCACCATGCCAGGCCGAGGGATTTTTCCAGGGTCCAGCCATCGGGCATCTTGCAGGGGAGGTTGGTTGGTTCCAATGATAGAATGCGGTTGAGTTTGAGCCATCGTTCTTCGCCGCGTTTTTCGCTCAGGCCGATGACATACCAGGCACGTTGCTCGAATGAGAGTTTGTAAGGGTGAAATAGAAATGGGGAACGATCCCGCCGTCGGTTTGCATGGTCGTAGACACAGCGCAATTTTCGGCCGGCGGCGATGGAGCGTTGAATCAGATCATAATGACCGTCGCTTCCTACTTGGTGCGCTGATCGGGCGGTTCTCATGCGCACCCGTCCATCCGTGGCGGCCAGTTTTTCCTGAACCACCTGCGGCAGACGGCACCGGATTTTGTTCATCGCCTGCTCGGCCGACTCCAGAAACGGAATCTGCCGTTGGCGGCCCAGTTGCGAGGAAAGGATGGAGAGCGCCATCGCCTCCTGAAATGTCAGTTGCACAGGCGGCAAAAAAAAGTCGCCATTGATGCGATACGCATCGGCCTCCCGGTCAAAATGCAACGGCACACCCGCCAACCGCAACGCATCCAGATCGCGGTAAATTGTTCGTTCCTTTACCTCCAGCTCCCGCGCCAAATCGGCCGGATTGAACCTCCGGCGGCTTTGCAGGAGGGTCAATAATCGAAGCAGTCGGGGAAGGCGGGAATTGCGCATGGGAGGCCCTTTGAAAAAATATTTTTTGTCACTGACACAGGGTTGTCAGGGGGTTGTGTCAGGATGTCATCATCCAAAGTCATTCTTTGGTGGCTGAGAGGAATTCGGTACATTGCGAGGACACATTTGTTCTGAGTTACCCTTTGGCGCACGGAAGACAGATCGGCCGCCGCCAACAGGGTACAAGCATCTCTTCCGGGAAGGAACCGATGACCGCGAATTTTGATGATACATTCAAGGAGTTGACCGGCCATCCGCCCTATCCATGGCAGCGGCGATTGTATGTGAGCTTTGTAGAGGGTGAAAAAGTGGATGCGTTGGATATTCCCACCGGACTTGGGAAGACCAGCGTGATGGCCATTTGGCTGCTGGCTCATTTGCTTGGTGAAGCCAAAGCCAGGCCGCCGATGCGGCTGATTTATGTTGTCAATCGGCGGACCATAGTTGATCAGGCAACCGACATCGCCGTTAAGCTTCAAGATAAAGTCAAAATTCTTCAGCAATGGAAAGATCAGTTTCAAGACTCGCCACTTTGCGTCTCCACACTGCGTGGCGCCTTGGCTGACAAAGGGGACTGGCTGCTGTCGCCGCATCGGCCGGCCATTGTTGTCGGCACGGTTGATATGATCGGCAGCCGATTGTTGTTCAATGGTTATCGCGCCGGTCGTTGGCAGCGGTCTCGACATGCCGGGTTGCTCGGGCAGGATGCGTTGCTGGTGCATGATGAGGCTCATCTGAGCAAGCCGTTTCAAACAATGCTCGAATGGGTGATTCAACAGCAAAACGGCCAAGCGGGAGGGTTGCGGATCATGCCCATGTCGGCGACGGCGGGGCGGCCCGATCAGGACAAGGTGCTTCAGATTGATTTCGATGACCGCCAAATCGCCAAGGATAAATTACAGGCCGTCAAACGGGTCCGTTTGCAATCCGTCGATGGAAAGTCCGTCCCAGTGAGGTTGGCGGAACTGGCCCACGAACACAATGACCAATGTGCCAGAGTCATCATATTCACCCGTCTGCCTGATCAAGCGGCCAAAGTGGTGGAGGGCTTGAAGAAAAAGAAGGTGCCTGATGAACGGATCGCACTGCTGACCGGCACGATTCGAGGGTATGAACGGGATCAATTGGTTAAACAGCAAGTTCTCAAAAATCTGCTGGAATCCAACAAGCCCATTGCCACCGAATACCTGGTCGCCACATCGGCCGGCGAGGTCGGGGCGGATTTCGATGCGGACCATATTGTCTGCGACCTTTCAACGATCGATGCCATGATCCAGCGGTTTGGGCGGGTCAATCGGCGCGGCGGGGAGGGTCGAAAGGCGACCATCGATATTCTGCTGGATACGCCGGCCGCCAAGAAGGATAAGGGGGATAAAGCCAAAAAATTAAGCCCAATCGAAAGTGCGCGGGTGGCGTGCGCTGATTTTCTTGAAGCGTTGAAAAAAGAACAAAACGATGGTTTTGACGCTTCGCCGGAAGCAATAGGAAATTGGCGTGAGCGGCCGGGGTACAAACAGGCCTGCGAGCCGTCCGTGCCGACGATCACACCCCATGATGTGGTGTTGGATGCCTGGTCGTTGACGAGCATTCAGGAGAATTGGCCGTTGGCGCACGATGTCGCTCCATATCTGCATGGGTTGGAGGATTCGCAGCCGCAAACATTTGTCGCCTGGCGGGCGGAGTTGGATGTATGGAATGATTCCGAAAATGGGGATTTGGACGACCAAGCGGTGAATCAACTGCTGTCTCACTACCCATTGCGGCCGAGGGAGTTGCTGCACGACAAGCCGGAGATGATTGCCGACATGCTTGTATCGGCACAGAAACGGGTTGGCGATGCAAGGGTTGTGTTGATTCGCAACCGTCAGGTTTCCGTGCGACAAATGAATGAACTGACCGAAAACGCCAAGCAACTGGTGGATGACATTCGCTATTGCACGGTTATTTTGCCAACATCGGCCGGCGGATTAAGCGACAAGGGGTTGATCGACAAGGATCACGAAGGGTCGGTCCTTGATGTGGCCGACAAAGACGCAGAGCCTGATGACCGACGGCGGGTCATTCTTGATCGAAACGAGGATGGGGAATGGGCCGTGCGGGTTTTGGGTGAGGAAAATTCAGCAACGGAGAAATTTGCCCGATGGACGGCCGCGCGCGATGCCATGGGGAAAACGCTGAAAATGCGATATGTGGGGCGGCTGGTTCTATCGCTTGATGTGGAGAATCAGCCCAGGCGACTTCTTTTGCTATATGTGAAATCCAGCGAAAATACGGACAATAGTCCACACAAACTCACAATCTCCACGCACAATCAAAATGTCGATGAGAAGGTTTGGTCCGTGATCGGGAAGATTCAACTGGGCGAAACTGAAAAGACAGCCCTCAGTCTGGCGGCCCGGCATCACGATCTGGGCAAGGGGTGGGATGGCGCCGACGGCCGTTGGCAGAAGGCGGTGGGAAATGCCAGTCGCGATGAAGCCTGGGCCAAGACCTTCAAGGTTTCGCCAAATTGGAAGCTTCTGGATGGCTATCGGCATGAATTCGGGTCGTTGTTGTTGGCAACACAATCCAAGGAGGGATTTTCATCCGATGAATCGATCCGCGATCTTGCGCTGCATCTGATCGCCGTTCATCATGGGCGTGGTCGGCCGCATTTTGAATTGCCGGCGATGAAAACGCCGCCGGACAAGCTTCCGGATGAACTCAAACCGGCCGAGATCGCCCGTCGATTCGACCGCCTGCAACGACGTTACGGCCACTGGGGTCTGGCCTGGCTCGAATCGCTGTTAATGGCCGCGGATGCCGAGGCATCCCAGAATGCCAAAACCACGGCCGACGAAGATCAGGATGAGGGACAGAAGGAGGATCAATGAGCACTACGACGCTGACATTGGATGTGGATTTGACCAATCCGGGGCAGTTCCTGGCCTGCTGCGGGTTGCTGGAATTGGCGAGCCGCGTGGATTCTTGCGCTTGTGGTTTCTTTAACGAAAACACGTTCATTATCGAATCAGCATGTGCCAAATCTTTGCGTAAAATTCTCTTTAATACCTCTTGTGTTCTAGATTTTGATCCACGCAAAAAAGAACGAATTCAATACCTAAAAAAGAAGAGAGCCCGATCTGATGCCGAGAAAATGGAGCTTAAGTTGCTGGAACAAGAGGAACGCGTCGCACCATTAGTGTTAAAAATAGGTGATGCCGCGCTGATATTGGATTGGTGGAAGGATGAATCAGTAAAGGAAGCAGGATTCAAGACTTGGTCAGGGGCTCAAACACCGAAGCCGATTATTGATGGGATGCTCGAACACATAAGGACCATCGATGATTCTGAAAGCCTTTGGAAGGCCATGCCTATCTTGAAACCAAAACCATTTTACTATGACAGCAGAATGTCGCGCCTGACTGCGATTGACTCCGGTTTTTCCACAAAAGGGTTTGTAATCACATTTTCACCGGCTGTTGAGTTGCTTGCTCTTGTCAGTCTACAGCGGTTCAGACCTTCAACAATCTCCGGGCGAGAATATTATGGGTTTGCCACATGGTCAGAACCATTGTCAATCTCAGTTGCTGCTGCCGTGATGCATGGTCTTGTCCCTGTACTTGAATCTGCTCGTTATCGTTTTCCACTCGTCGTCCGAACCGGTGGAAAATATAAAGCTTTCGGACCCGCATTAAAAGAAAGGACCAACAATGCCCGAATTACTTGAACAATTTGATTATCTCCTACGGGAAGATGGCCCGGCCGCACTCGCATTAAAAAAGCCATTGATGCCTGTGGAAGGCCTCGGTGCCGTGATTTTTCCCCCAACCTATGCTGCACCCAAAGGGGATCCCGATCAAAGGCCTCGATACAATTTAGACGGTATCAACAATAATCGAGCGGCGGCATGCGCCATTGATACGATTGGTGCACAGTCTAATCGTGCGGAGCCTCTATTTAAAACGGAAAGGTATAAGCATTTAGTCCCTCAAATTACAGTTACCCATAATGGCGGCCCCACGAATCTGCTTGACGCTGCTCATCGCATCGCAGACGCGATCGTTCGGTTTACAGGACTGACTGTTGATATCCACGAGGCATTTGTCGCCTATGCTGCTGGCAACCCGGAGCCAATGGCCAAGCTTGCACCCACATCACTCGTCTTTGGCGCATGGGACTCTCGTGGCACCCAGGTTAAAATTCCCAGGTTAATCACTCTCAGAATCGATGCAACGGATGCCGAGACACGCAGCCGATCCGCGCAGTATACCCCTGCAACAGATTATGTCGGCAACGGGATGATCGATGATGTTGATGAAAATACTGGCAGTGACTTGGGATTCGCTGCTGTGCCGGCAAGTGGCCAGCTTGGTGGTGTGAAGGTACATGGAACCATTGTTCGCAGCGGTCTGCTCAATCTCGCTACCGTACAAGCGATGAGGGATGGGACGCAACCAACAAGTCTCCAGCGATATATTTTAGGCCTTGCATTGATTGTTCTTACGGCCCACGACAACTCGGCACTCACGCTTCGGCAAGGGTGCCAATTGGTCGGTGTGCCGGACCAGCCAATGTCTATACGGAGCGTACACGCTTCAGGGAGTGATGAGCCATTGCGTGTCACCGCTCAGGATGTACTCACATATGCAACTGCGGCAGCAGATGCGTTCGGCGTTGGTCCTTCGAAAACGGTGCCATTCGATTCGGTACTTGCTAATCGAATTAGGCAACTATGGGTAACCGAGAAAACACGGAAAATTCTCAAATCCACTGCCAAACTACGTCCATTGACTATGAGAGAACTTGATAGCATCGTAGCCGTTGGGACAGATCCATTAAAACCGATCAATGATGCCGTCAAGCGAGTGAAAGGTTCAAAAAAGGAGCCAGGGAAATTGCCACCCAAGCCCAAAAAAGGTCAACCTCCTGTAGTGGTGCCCGAAGTGTTCAATGAAGTGCGTGAAGCCATTGACCAATTATTGAGTGGTGAAGCAGTAGAGTCAAACATTAAAGTCTGCTGCAACGAAGTTATTGATTTAATTAACAATGATGTCGATAGCCACGGAACGTTGAAAGTGATCGAAGAAACGCTCAAAAAGTATAAACCGTCGAAAAAGAAAAATTCGTCACATGATGATGCAGAGGCGGACTCGGAACTCGAATCAGATGGAGAGAACGAATGATCCTCCATCTTACAATCCGCCTGCTCGACGGCCGGTTTCATGGCCGGTCGGATGGTGGAGAGCCGGAATGGCCGCCGTCGCCGTATCGTGTCTTTCAGGCGTTGTTGGCCGGTGCAAAGTCACATTGGGCGCAGGAGCGATTAATGGCCTTTCAATGGCTGGAACAATTGCCACCGCCCGTCATTCATGCGCATGAAGCTCGAATCGGCGATCCGCTTCTGGTTTATGTGCCGAACAATGATGAGAACCATCCCCGAACGCCAAAGGTTTATCATCCGCACATTCTGGACGGCGAATCCAAGGATTGGCGGGTTGATTACTGCTGGTCGGCCGATGATTCGGGCGACGCCCGCCGCCACGCCGAGATCATTGTCCAATGCGCCCGGCACATTCGCTGCCTGGGCTGGGGGATCGACATGGCCATCGGAACCGGGCGGATCATCGATTCGATGCCCAATCCAGATCCAAAGTTTATTGTGCACGTTTCCGCCGATGGTGGTCGCGGCGGCAATCCAATGCGCATCCCCTGCGTTGGAAGCCTCCAATCGCTGGAAGAATCCCATGCGGCCAGCTTGAATCGCATTCAATTCGACACCAAAACAGGCAAATCAGTCATCCACGACGATCCGGGGAAAAAGCGATTCGACATCCGAATGTACGGCTCATCGCCCGCGCGCCCGTTTTGTGCCTTCCAATTGTGCCGTCCTGATGATGATGAGGAGACCTATCCGTTTAACCCCCGGCGGATCAAGGCGCTGGTCGGCATGATTCGTGGGTTGATGAACTCAAAACGGGTTCACGATGCCATTGGAAAGGATCGGGTCGATCAACTGCTCCTCGGGCATCCCAAGGAATATGCCGGCCCACGGTTGTCGATCCTGCCGTTGCTGTCGATCGGACATCAACACGCCGGTGGTCAAGTCCGCCGAGTTATTCTGGCCGAACCGTTTGATGGCAATGGGGAAATCTGTCATATTTTGGCCGAGCTTTTTCACAACCAGTTGTTGATTCCCGATGAGCCTGATGCCGCTCCCGTCGCCCGGCTGATTCGTCTCCGTCACGATGACTGTTACATACGCAGGTGGTATGCCTGTAGCGCCAAACAATGGGCCAGCGTCTCGCCGGTATTGTTGCCGGGGTTTGATCGCCCGCGGTCCAAAAATGGGGAAAAGGCGCTCGAACGGGCCGAAAAATTGGTTTGCAAGGCCCTGCATCAGGCGGATATCCCCCTGCCCTGCAAAGTTGAGATCAGCCCCATCTCCTGGTGGCCCGGTGTTCCCCAAGCGCGCGACTTTGTCCCGCGCGACAAACTCGGCCCGGCGCCGCGCTATCATGTCAAACTCACATTTGATCAACCCTTCACCGGTCCCCTCTCCCTCGGCCGCCAGCGCCACACCGGCCTGGGTGTCTTCGCGGCCATAAAAGATGCCGGTGCGAATACAGAAACCTAACCCATGCCCTCCAACGTCTCCATCACCGGCGACGACGCCCTCACGCTTGACATGGTCAAGCAGTACACCTTCTGTCCTCGCCTTTTTCATCTGATGTATGTCGAGGGGCGATGGGATGACAACACCTACACCATCGAAGGCCGGCACATTCATCGGCGGGTGGACCAGCTTGATCATCTTTTGCCGGAGGCCGATTTAACCTCATCAGATGTCGAATCCCCGCAAAATCAGTCGCCACAAGGGGATGATCCACCCACCATCTCCCGCTCCGTGCCGCTGGCATCGGCCGAACTGGGGTTGTCGGCCAAGTTGGATCTGGTCAGTTCCGATGGCGCCGAGGCAATTCCCGTTGAGACCAAACGGGGCCGCGTCCCCAACAACCCCCAGCGCAGCCATGATTCCCACCGCGTTCAGCTCATGGCGCAGGGGCTGCTCCTGCGTGAACATGGTTACACCTGCGATCATGGGGTGATCTATTTCGCCGGCTCGCGAACCCGCGTGGATGTTCCCTTCACACCCGATCTCGAACAACAGACCCGCGATCTGATCGAACAGACTCACCATGCCGCCACCCGACAAACCATCCCCGACCCGCTCGATGACAGCCCCAAATGCAACGGCTGTTCGCTGGCCGGCATTTGCCTGCCGGATGAGACATTGGCACTTCGTCAGCTTGGGGATGAACTGGTCGCGCCGCCGATCAAACCGCGTCATGGCACGGGTGATGAGGATCAGGCCATGGTGCGCCGGCTCTATCCCGTCCGACCGGATGCCACGCCGCTTTATGTTCAGACTCAGGGCGCCTACATCGGCAAGCGGGGCCAAAGTCTCATCGTCCGCGCCGAGGGCGCTGAGGTGGCCAAAGCCTCGTTAAAGGATGTCAGCCAGCTTGTCCTGTGCGGCAATGTGCAGGTTTCGACACAGACGATCCACCTATTGTGCGAGTCTGACATCCCCGTTGTGCTCCTCTCCAGCGGCTGGTGGTTTTATGGCATCACCCACGGCCAATCCCTCCGCAACGCCTACGACCGGGCCGCCCAGTTTCATGCGGCCGCCGATCCGCAAAAATGCCTTTCTTTCGCCAAAACGCTGGTCCGCGACAAGGCGCTGAACCAGCGCACCCAGCTCCGCCGCAACGCGCCCCCATCGGCCGATCTGGACCTTGTTTTGAATGACATCGACTCTCTGATCGGTCGAATCATGGAAGCCCCCTCCATCGAGGTGTTGCTGGGCCTCGAAGGCAACGCCGCGCGCTGTTATTTCTCCAGTTTTGCACAAATGCTCAAGCCGCGCGATTTTGATTCAACCTGGGATTTTGAATCGCGCAACCGCCGTCCGCCGCGTGATCCGGTCAATGCGATGCTCAGTTTCGCCTATGCCCTTTTGGCCAAGGAATGCACCGTCGCCCTCCTGAGCGAGGGGTTGGACCCCTATTGGGGCTTTTATCATCGCCCGCGTCACGGTCGACCCGCGTTGGCGCTGGATCTGATGGAGCCGTTCCGCGCCGTCATCGCCGATTCGGCCGTCATCAGCGCCATCAACACCGGCATGGTCCGCGCCGCCCATTTCACCCAGGCCGCCAGTGGCTGCGCCATGAACGACATCGGCCGCAAAGGCCTTCTGCGGGCCTACGAGGCGCGGCTCGACCAACTGGTGACCCATCCGATCTTCGACTATCGCTGCGCCTGGCGCAGCGTGATCCGCCTGCAGGCAAGGCTTCTCTCCCGCTGGTTGCGGGGGGATGTGCCGGAGTATACTTCAGTAACGACTCGATAGAGGATCTCATGGTGATTATCGGTGATCTTTCTGGGATTCAGGATTTCTTGTTTGACGTGCGGGAAACCGGCGGAAAACAGGCGGCCGCGTTGCGTTTCCGCTCTTTCAGAATGCAACTTATGGCCGAATGTATCTCGCGGCGCGTCCTCTGGGCGCTGGACTGTGAAGAGAAAGATTTAATTTTCTGCGCCGCCGGAAAATTCTGCATCAATGCCGACGAACATGCGTCGATTCCCTCGCGTGTAGACGCTCTTGAACCTGTCTTGCAGCGGTGGCTGATGGAGCAAACCCATGGCCGGCTACGGCTGGCGCTCGCTGTTCATTCATCCTCAGGCACAATCCGCGATCAATATGTCATGGCGATGCGCCTACTGCAGGTGGCTAAGCTTCGTCCCTGGTCCACCGAAAGAACGCGGCTTGTCTCCGACGCGCCTTGGAATGCAACGATGGAGGCCCATCGGGATGCAAGGCAGGGTCACCAGCTGCTGTATCACACGACTGTTACACTTCATCACGACACCGCGTCTGCGGACGAAGACGCTATCGCCGGTGTCTCTGTGCAATGGGATGCGCCTTCGCCAGAACGATTTCCCGCCCCAGCCCATGTGCTGAAACTTTCCCGTCTGTCGCGTCACATTCCACGCGAGAACAACGCGCCGATTGATTTCGTGACCCTCGCCAATCGCTCGCGCGGCACGTCCATGCTGGGGGTTCTCAAGATGGACGCTGATTCTCTCGGAGCATGCGTGAATCGCCGGCTTGAATCTGCCCGCGACCTGATGCCGCTGAAAGACCTGAGTCAAAAACTCGAGAACTTCTTCGGCACCGATTTGAACCGGCTCATGGACGCCCCTGGGTCTCCGTGGTCCAACCTTTATACTGTCTTTTCCGGCGGCGATGATCTGCTGCTGGTCGGCCCGTGGAACATCACGATTGACTTTGCTCACCGCGTTTCCCATGAATTTACCCGCGCATTCAAAAACGAGAAATTGACTCTCAGCGGCGGATTGGCGCTGGTCAAACCAAAGTTTCCGATCCGTCTGGCCGCGCATCAGGCAGAAGAACTGCTTGAACAAGCCAAGGAACATCCCGCCCACGGCAGCAATGCTCCCAAAGACCAGTTGGCAATGCTGGGTGATTGCTGGAAATGGGCTCAGCACGATTGCATCATCACTGCCGCCAATCGACTGGCCGACTGGACGGATGCCGGAGAGATTCAACGCGGTTGGTTGCAGACGCTGCTGGAACTGACTTTACTGCGCCGTGGTGAGGGACAACCTCGTTCCTCAGAAATCATCCCCGCCATGGCCACATCGCGCCTCAGTTACCACGTCGCCCGCAACTGGCCCAAAGGCGGCCCGGCCCGGCAGTGGATCAACCATCTGCTGCAACAATTTGACCGTGGCCCGAATACGAATGATATTGAACTGATTCACCTGCCCGCCATCATCCGCTACGCGATGCTGGCGACCCGACACTCTAAAGGAGACGATCAATGACGCAATTTCGAGGATCACAATTCGGCGGCGGAGGGGCACGCCCGCGTGACTCTTCTCAGCAGCACCACGGCGGAGGAGTGAGTTACGGTCGTGGCGGCCGAGATCGCTCCCAACCTGACGACACTGTCGCCAATCATTGGCCCGATTACCTGAAAGAAGGATACTTCGACGCCGAGGGCAACCTAAAAACTGAATATGTCAGTTCATCGATTCCAGGCGATGATAAACAACGCGGCGTCGAAGAGCTGATCCGCGCAATGACCCTCGCACACCCCAAGCTCACGACCGGCCAGCTGCGCCGGTTTTTTCAACACTGCCGTGGCTTGGAGACTTCCTTGAAATCGGGCATGGCCAACTGGCATCATCTGCGTTCGCGCTTTGAATTTCTCAGTGCGGCCGCGGCGGATGCCTATGGGAAGTCGCCGTCCAAAATTCCCGGTCTCTTTTATGACTTTATCCGCCGCAATGTCGCGGCGGTGAAAACCGAGAGGGATTTTCGCAGCGGATTTCTGCCGCATTTTGAAGCCCTTGTCGGCTTTGGATCGTTGTATGTGGACAAAGAAAGGAACTGACTCATGAAACGCAAGGAAACGTACACCATCACCGCCATCATTACCCTCCTCAGCGGCATGCGCATCGGCGGGTCCGACGATACCCTTCAAATCGGGGGAACCGATTTGACCTGCATCAAAGACCCGGCCAGCGGCAAACCCTATGTTCCCGGCTCATCCCTCAAAGGCAAAATGCGAGCCGAACTGGAAAAGCAGACAGGAACCGCCGAGGGTGCCAATCCTTCCAAACAGGGTCCCGTCGCGCGCGTTTTCGGTCCTCATTTCGACACGCGACATCAGGAAGGTCCCACGCGCATTCGAGTCCATGATGCTCCGCTGATGTCCGGATCCGATTTTGCACTGGAACTCAAGACCGAATCAGTGAATAACCGCCAGACCGGAACCGCCATGCATCCCCGCACACTTGAGCGCGTCGCTCCTGGGGCGAAGTTTCAACTGCGAATCGACTTCGACGTTTATGACATCGATCAGAATTTTCAGTACACGGACATGGGTCAAAAATCCAATACCGGCCGCGATGCTATCCTTGCCGTTATCAATGATGGACTCGATCTGATATGCCGAAGTGGAGTAGGGTCGGCCACGTCGCGTGGATATGGACAAATCCAAATCGACAATGACAAGGTTGAGCCGGCCGGACACCGCTCGCCCCTCCGCTTTCCCGACCAGTCCAGCGGAGCCGCGTCATGACCCGCCTCTATCGCCTCACGCTCCGGCCGCTGACCCCGTGGCGCACGCCCTGGCAGGCCGATACGCTGATCGGTCTGCTCCTGGCCACCTGTGCCCGCGTTCACGGCCCGGATCAATTGCGCTCGCGCCTGATCGAGCCGATGCTGGCCGGGCAGCCGCCGTTCGTGCTGTCCGACGCCATGCCAGGCGATCTGTTGCCCTTGCCCATCTCGCTGCGTCTGGCCGACTGGCCCGTCGAACAGCGAAAGCGCCTCAAGAAGGCGCGCTGGCTACGCCGAAAAGATTTCCAATCCGCGTGCGCCGGAAAGTGTCCCCCGATTGGAGCTTTGTTTAGCGACGCCGGCGTCTTTACCGACCACGCGCGCCAACACAACACCCTCAGCCGTCTGAACGACACCACGGACTCATCGACCGAAGATGATGCCATCGGCATCTACCAGCGCAGGGAAACTTTTTTCCATTCTCAAACTCCGGAGATGGACCGCCGTCTCGATCTTTACATCCGCCTGCTTGACCGTTCCGCCGGCGATTTGCTGCTCGAGTTACTGTATGAATTATCACTCACTGGCTTCGGCGCGGACGTCTCGACCGGTCGCGGCGGATTCGATCTGCCCGACGATCCCGTCGCTGTTCCTGAACTGGATGACCCGCCTCCCGAGGCCGACGCCATCGTCTGCCTTTCCACGTTTCAACCCTCTCCAGACGATCCGACCAATGGGTATTGGGACGCCTTTCCCAAATTCGGCAGGATCGGCCCTGATTTCGGTCTGGAGGATGTCCGCAAGAATACGCTCATCCTCTTTCGTCCCGGCGCTGTCTTCCGCACTGATCCCGCGACCTCTTTCCTCGGCCACGCCGTTCCCATGGAAAAGCTGCTTCCCTCCGATTCAGCGGACTTCCTCAGCACGCGAGAAATCCATATCATTCACCCCGCGTTTGGGCTGACCATTCCAGCCCGACTTGCCAACTTTGGAGATTAAACATGAGCACTCGTCCCAACCTGCATATTGTCCCTGTTGGCACGTCTATTTTGACGAATTACGGCCCGCAATCCCGCAAGTTGCCCTCCGTCAGAGAACTGCTCGCCTTTGTTAAGAAAGACCCCCGCAAACATTCCGCCGAACTCAATGCCACGCTCCATTTCTTCATTGGCGCCAACCCGAAAGATTACTCCGTTCACCTGATCAATTCCGATACCGACCAGGGACGTCGATGCGCCGATGTGATCGCGAAGTTTCTTCAAGAGCTCGGCTGCCATGTTACACGCGGTCAGCTCAGTGATGATATCGCCCTTGAACAGGTCTTCGCCGACCTGTTCAGTGCCGTCCACCGCGTCGCTAAAAAGTCGCGCAGCAAAGGACAGAGTGTTCTCGTCAATTGCACCGGCGGGTTCAAGGGCATGGTGATTGCCGCCGCCCTGGCCGCGAGATCTCTTGAACTGCCCGCCTATTATTCCTTTGCAAATATGGCTCAACCCATTTTTCTTCCCACAGGCGGACTCACCCCCGTGCAGCGCGATCAACTTCTACGCCTGAAAGATGGCACCAAACTGCCCACGCAGAAGATTCAGTCGCTGGAATACGCCGGATTGGTTCATTGTCAGCGTCGCGCCGACGGTGAAATCTCAACCGTCAAGCTGACTCCCTACGCCAAGGTTTCCATTAAGAAGGCCTGACAGGCTTAAACCGATGTACCCCCATGGCCCGACGGCATTTCCTCATCTCCTACGACATCAGCGACGACAAACGCCGCACGAAGATATTCAACACCCTTTCATCCAACGGCGACCACGTCCAATTCTCCGTCTTTCTGTGCCAGCTCAACCCCATCGAACTGGCCCGGTTGCGTGCGGTTCTGCATCCCCTGATCAACACCGCCGAAGATCAGCTTCTCATTTTGGACCTGGGGAAGGTTCACTACGACCAGCCGCTGCCGATGGAGACCATCGGCCAGCCCTATGTGCCGCCGGTCAGAACCATGATCGTATAGCGATCCGCGAGCGGCGACGTGGTGCCCAAACCCCGGCCACCGCTCGAACTCTTTGGCAATTGAATAGTTATGCGAATGTTTCGCCCCATCCCGCCGTCCCAAAATACCCCAACATTGCCCGCCCCTCGCAATGCGGGTATTATCCCGTTGTCACAACTACAGTTGTGAGAGTGGGCTTTCCGCACCAATTCAGGTGCGGCCTCATTGAAGCTCTTCGGTCGGCTTCGCATTGTCATGTCCTACCGCGCGTTCCGCACCAATTCAGGTGCGGCCTCATTGAAGCTTGATGCCCAGTGGATTCACCGTGGCGGTCAAT
>JADLBV010000017.1 GCA_020847545.1 Phycisphaerales bacterium | reverse complement strand
GGGCGGCGATCGCCTGCCGGTCGCGCTGGGCGCGGGTGGTTTCGGCGGTGTCGTTGAGGTCGTCGATGGTGCGGTAAAACCCGTAATACAGCGTGCTGTCCTGTTCCCCGTGAAGGACATACCAGTCGGTCAACTTTGTGCTCTTGAGAAGGATGGATTTAATCTGGTTGGCGCGGATCACATGGTCCAAACCGGTAATCCGCTGGCAAAAGAGCGTCCATTGGGCATTGGCGGGGATGTTAAGTGCGATGGTGGAGGATTGACCATTTGAGGAACTGCCCTGGGCCGAGACGGTCGCAGGGCCGGCCGATTGAGATGCACACCCGACCACCCCCGCTAAAACCATCGCCAATACCGCATTCAGCACTGATTTCATTGGATTCATACTCCATTAGCGGCCGGAAAGTTTACTCAAATATGGTAGAAAATGCGCTATGGACGGTAAGATGACGGGCATGATGCAAATCCCTTCCTGGCTGGTGTATGCGATATTGTCGGCGGCGGCGGCCTCGCTGGTGGGCATATTCGGCAAAATTGGCATGGCCCAGGTCGATTCCACTCTGGCCACGGGCATTCGCAGCATCATCATGACCCTGTTCCTGTTGGCGGTGTGCGGCTTCGCGGGGGTGTGGTCGAAGGTGCATACCGTGACCGGTCGCAGCCTGCTGATGATCGTGCTGTCGGGTTTGGCGGGGGCGGTGTCGTGGCTTTTTTATTTTCGAGCGATTCAGCTTGGGCCGGTGTCGCAGGTGGCCCCGATCGACAAATTAAGTATGCCGCTGACGGTCATTCTGGCGATGCTGGTGCTGCGCGAACGGCCGGCGATGTGGAATCTGGCGGGTGTGGTGTTGATCGTCGCGGGGGCTTATCTGGCGTCAATGCCGGCGCGGTCGTGATGCTTTTCGAGGGCTTGGGCCAGAAGCAGGATGACTTTAACGCAAAGCCACCCGACAAAGGCGGCGGCAACCACATCGCTGACAAAATGGGCGTTTTCGAGGATGCGTTCGAGACCGACGATGGCCGCCAGGAAATAAAACAGCACCGTCCAGCGAGGCCACAGGACCGACAAAGCGGCGGCGGTGGCGAATGCCAGGGCGGCGTGGCCGGAGGGGAAGGAGACATCCTGATGGTTAAACAGGCCCATCGGGCCATCATTGAAGAAATTCCATCCGGGTGATTCGTCAGGGCGCAGGGGACGGGTGCGGCCGAAGACCCATTTGATGATGGAAGTGACACCGCTGAAGATGCCCGCCAGGCAGACAAAACCGGCGGCTTTCCAATGGTCGCGGTGGAGAATCAGCACCAAGGCCGCCACGACCAGCGTGAATCGGAAATCGCCAGGCCATTTGACGATTTTGGCCCAGGTGTCTTCGCGGCTAACCGGGCCGTTCTGATATTCGATGGAATGCCGGGGGGTGGCCGGGCGACGATCATAAACCCAATGAGCCACCGGCCAATCCACCCCGAAAGCCGCCAGCAACAACCCCGCCCAGACCAGCCAGGGCAGCCACCGCCGACGGGCATTGGTCGAGATGAATTCAAAAGTGGGAGCGATGTCGGAAGGTTGATGTTTCATCAATACATCGTGCCGGTTGTCGAACGGGTCAGGCCCTTAAATCCCCTGCACCGCCAGATCATAAATCGCTGCACTTCATAGCCTCGGCGCATAATCACCTCATCGGGCTGGGCCTCCACCGAATCGAACGCGGCCGCCAGCTCTTTTCGCATGTAACCGACATAAACGGCGTCTTTGCCCAAAAGGGTGGTATTCTTTGGGTCCAACGAGCGATCGGGCCACATGTCGTATTGACACAGCCGGCCGGGGGAGACGGCAAAATAGCTGCTGGCGTAATAGGTTTTGGGCTGGCCGGGGGAATAAAAAGCCAGTTCAGCGGTGGTCTGATAGTCTTCGCCCATAAAAAATACATCCGGCCCCAGGGTTCGGGCTTCCAGGCCGACACGTTGCCCTAACTCCTGCCAGCCACGCAGTTTAGCAGTTGGATCGATCTGCCGGGCGGTCATGGGTTTTTTACGGCCCAGCTTGGACATCACCTTGTCGATGGTCGGCAAATACTGGTAGAGCACGGACATGTCATGGACCAGTGGCATCATGATCAGCGCGCCGATGGCCGCCGCGATCAGGTTGCCGCGCCACCACCATTTCCAATGGGCGCGGGAACCAAGCCTGATGGACAGGAAGTATGCCGAAAGAATCATGAGGGTGAAATAGGCCGGCGCGGGCCAGTTGGGCTGGACCTTGGAGCGGAAGCTGTCGGCAAAGACGATGGCGAAAATACTTAAGCCGATGGCGACCAGATAACGCAACACCCGACGATATGGGTCGGCCGAGCCGACGCGGGAGAAAACGTACACCACTGCGGCGGTCATGATGATGGCGATGGGCAGACCCAAAATGGCGGCCTGCCCGCCGAGAAATTCAAACGGGTTGTTAATCGCAAATCCAGTTCCCGTCTGATGTTGCACATGATAGAGCGAACTCCATCCATGCCGGGCGTTCCAGATCACGACCGGCATGGTGAAGACCAGCGCGATGGCGATCATCACCCATGGCCAAATGGTGCGCAGCCAGCGTCGGCTGTCGCGGTCCCAGAGAATGAACCACGCAAAGCCAACCAGCCATAAAAACATGCCGTATTTGGCCAGAAAACCAATGCCGAGCACGGCCCCCAGGGCAATCCATGCCCAGCGGCTGCGGTCAAAGAATATTTTTGCGGCAAAACAGGTGGCCAACGCCCAGCAAAAGAAAAACGGCGGGTCGATGGTCATTAAAATACTGCCGGCGATGAAGACCGGGACGCAATGGCTTAATAAGGCCGCCCCCAGGGCCAGGCGGTCGCTGGCGAAGAGTTTGACGATCAGCCAGTAGCTGCAAATGGCCGTCCCAATCGCCAGCAGCAGCGCGGGGTAGCGGACGGCCGGCATGGTGTTGCCAAAAATGGACGTACTGGCGCGAATGATATAGGCCACCAACGGCCCTTTGGAGTAATAGCTGATTTCCAGTTGCCGAGACCAGTCCCAGTATTGGGCCTCATCGCCGGCCAGGTCCAGCGGGCAATCGTGATGAAGGTAGTTGAGATGACCCCACGCCCCCCACAGCATCAGCAGCACGAAAATGACCCGGCAGCGCCAGGGCGTCAGCCAGCGCCACAATCCCCCGCCGACCTGTTGCGGCAGGGACGGCTCCACAGTCGATGCAACGTCATTTATCACCCGCTTAAATGTAGCGAAAACGCGGGTCATCGCCACTCCGCTCGACCCGCAAAGATGGATGTGATATTGTCCTCACCGATTATTCTTCAACATATTGGAGCATTCCGGATGAGTTCGATTGAAATTCTCGACCATACAACCGTCTACACCAATCCCATCCCGACATTGCGCAGCCGACACGCCTTTTTCCCCGGCATGGAAAAGCCGGCCAACGGAGATTTGGTCGCAATGTTCCCCATTGGCGAGGCGTTTGAGTCGGCCGACCAGCAAGTCCACCTGACCCGTTCGGCCGATCACGGAAAGACCTGGAGCAAGGCCCAGCCGATCCACCCACAAGCGCCCAAAGGACTGGGATCGCTCAAGCCGACACTGCTTAAAGATGGGTCGCTGGTGGCGATTGGGTACATTTTTTATCACCCCGATCCGGAGACACTGGCCAACCCGCAGACCGGCGGGCTGCCGCCGGGAGAAAACCTCATCAGCACCTCAACCGATCATGGGAAAACCTGGAGCAAACCCTCCCGGCTGGTTCACAGTCGGCCGGAGGTGCTGGAGTTATCGGGGCCGGCGATTCAGATCCGCAGCGGCGACCTGCTGGCCGTGGGATATCCGATGATGCCCTGGGATGGCAAGCGTCCATCGGGCAAAGTCGGGGTCTTGTTACGCAGCAAGGATCAAGGGCGCACCTGGGAGGATCGGACATTATATTTCAATCATCCGAACGTCAGCCCGCTGGAGGCCCGGTTGTGCCAGTTAAGCGATGGCCGGATCGTGGCGATTGTTTGGGCATTGGATGAATCCAGCGGGAAATGCCACCCCAACATGGTGGTGGTCTCCAGCGACCATGGGAAAACCTGGAGTGCTCCGATTGATACGGGAATGGAAGCACAGGCATCGAATATCACG
>JADLBV010000016.1 GCA_020847545.1 Phycisphaerales bacterium | reverse complement strand
GCAGATGCCGGGCATTGGGGGTGGTGGCGGCCGCCGAGCGGGAGATCAGTTCCAGCACCAACGGCGCATCCATGGTGGCCGATTGGCCGGTCCGCAACTGGCTGAACCGCTCGACATCGGCGTCAAATCGGCGGCGAATCTCCTCCACGGTCGATTTTTCGGATGGCATCGGGGGAATGATAGGTTCTCTTGCGTTTGTCCGCCAACAATGGACGTGGGCATTATCGTAATTGTCCGGCGGAGCCGGACCTACGGAAGATGGTTGTTGGGTGGGTTATGTGATCCTCAGCCAAGGTTGGCTGGCGATGCCGCTGGGTTGAGCGATGCCTTCGAGGCGGTTGATCAGCGTGTTGGCGCAGATCAGGTCCAGTTGGTTCTGGCCAACTTGAATCGCATCAGTCAATTCCACATGCCACGGCCCCCAGCAGCGCCGGCCGAGCGATTTGCCATTAAGACGGACCTCCAGCGGGTCATGTTGGCCCTGGGCCAGGTCCAACCAGATGCGGTTACATCTGGAAACGGAAAATCGGGTGCTGTAAGTCATCTCACCCGAATAGTGTGGATAACCCGCCTTGGTCCAGTCCAGTGGTGATTCGCTTGTCACCTCATTGCCACCCAAGATGCGCAATCGCCCTGGATCGGGAACATGAAACTGACCGCATAGAAAAAGCGGATCGATCAACGCGCGTTCATCGGCCGCCGTGGGATCGATCTCCAGGCGAATGGAGTTGGTTCCCTCATTGAAATACCCATCCAATGGTCGGCTGGACGAATCAAACCAGAGTCCTTCCCGCCGTTCGCTTAAATCGACCGTGCGGTCGTTGATCCACAACCTCGCCGGCGCGCCAATCGCTTCAACATCCCAATTGAGTCGCAAATCCTCGATTAAACCTTCAACCTCAACCTCACATTCAAGGATGCACCCTTTGGGCGTCGGTGGAAAATATCCGCTGGAGATGAATTTGGCCGGCATCCAGTCCATTTCATGGGTCTTGGCCGGCACGCTCACGTTCTGTTCATCACCATCGGGCGTGCGCATCCGCCAATGGGAAAGACGCAGGACATTGGGTTGCATGGGAGTCATACGCCACGGCCCGTTGAGTTGAACAACCCTGGCGGAATCAGGCATGGAGGATGAGGTTGGCACATGGTCATCGACCACAAATTCCAAGCCATCCGCATCCAGCTCCATCGACTTGCCCGTTTGGGTGAATGTCACCTTTGCAGGATGATCTCCCGGATTCCATACTGCACGATAAAATCGACCATCCCGGATGCGGGTGTGGGTATAAATGATGTCCCCCTCGCGCAACTTCAGCCACGCCCGATGTCGCCGGACCAGCAGATCGACCATCGCATCAAGGGTGACGATTTCGCCCAACCGGATCATCTGGTCCATACCGGCCGGCCGAATCTTGCCAAGGGACAACACGCTCAACCCACCCTTGGCCCACTCGGTAATCGCATCAACCGCTGGCTTTTCCAGCAGGCCAATGTCCGGCAGAACCAGTGATTCGTAACAAGCCTTGCCGATGTGCAATCGGCCGCCGTCGCACCGGGCCATTGCCGGATTGGCGATGTCCAGATCGCTCACCAGATCAAAGCTTAACCCCGCCTTTAACAGACTTTGGATGATCTGATCCAGCATGGCCGCCCATTTTCCGGCCTGTGGATCGTTCGGCCGGGCGGATTCAAACGCGGCCGTGGGATAGACCAATCCAATCGGCCGAACCGCCTCCCCCAACCCATGCCAGCGCGTCCATTCAGCCAAGTGATCGTTCAATTCCCTGATGAACGGCCAATACGGCTGTTGAACGAAAATCGACGGAGGCGCTTCACGCTTGCGGTGGCCGGCCATGCTGTATAGCTGCCCATGCAGGGTGTATCGATCACAGCCAAGAATCGACAGATGATCCAGAATCCGGCGCATCCGCGAAATGGTGATCCCCTCTCCCGACACCCCAAGACTCTCCACCAGCACATGTTCCTTGCCATGCTGATGGGCCACCGATGCCGCGATCAACGGGCACAACTCATCCTGTAACTTCTCGAACCGCGAGGTGATCTGATCGCAACCCGGCCAGTCCATCATTGACAGACCCTGCATCAACCCCGGCGTATAAACAGCCTGCATTACCGGGTCTTCCTCCGGCGAAGAATGACCCACCAACGGCATCCCATGTTTGTGGCACCAGTCGGCCATCACATCCCAGAAACGTTCCTTCCAGAGTCTTCCCAGCAATCGCCGATACCGCAGCCGGACGATCTCACCTTCCAGCCCTGGATCTTCAATCAATATCGGAAGGTCGGCCAGCAAATCCCGTCCATACGCCTTCTGATAATCATCCTGCAGAACGTTTGACCAGTGATATGGACCAAACAGCTTGGGTTCATCGGTAAAACCGGCCTCAAATTGGCTGAACAATTCCGGTCCCAGCCGGTCATATGCCCTTTGATAGGTCAGTTCGATGAATCGTTTGGTCGAATCGGGATGAATCAGATCGACATAATAAATCGGCCGGGTTTCCATTATTGTTTCCCGCCACACCGCCATGATCTGATACGCCCGATCCTCTGGTGGCCGCCATTCCAGCACCCAGCGAATGCGGTCCACCCACGCCCGCCAGTGCGAGTCGCACACATCGTCCACATGCGCCGGCCCATATCCGCGCGTCCTGGCACCCTGCACACACCAGCGATCCCCCACCATGCCGGCGCAATCGGTCACATCCCGCCACGGTTCGATCCGTCTACCGGTTTCATCAACCTTGGCCGCATAAATCCGCAACAGCCGTTTGGCATTCTTGAA
Source organism: Phycisphaerales bacterium (assembly GCA_020847545.1). Classification (GTDB taxonomy): domain Bacteria; phylum Planctomycetota; class Phycisphaerae; order Tepidisphaerales; family Tepidisphaeraceae; genus JADYZN01. Next base: position 45,819 of record JADLBV010000016.1, on the reverse strand, counting down.
CACCGTGCGAATCACGCCATTTTCAGGGCGAAGAATCCGTTGTTCCCACGACAACACCTGGCAGACCAGTTCCGGATAGATATCAGAGACCATCCCCCCGGCCGATCCGCTGGGACAGGGGTTTTCATCGTAAAACCATGGCTTCAATCCCCGCTTGACACACTCATTGATGACAAATGCCGACTGTTCATACCACCGCCGTGATGAGAACGGCGTGGTCATCCCGTCACGCGGATGAATCAACACGCCGCCAAATCCCTTGTCCGCCAACTCGTCGAGCTGATGGCGCATCTTTGGTTCATCCATCGTGTCATTCATGAACCAGAATGCGGCGGGGCCGGATCGATTATTGGCTGGATTGCTGTTCACGCCGAATCTTTCGCATTGGAGTTGATGATAAACTCATACTGGCCCGCACCAACATGAAAGTGAACCAGGTTGTTCTCAAAGTGACACCGGGACAGGCCAAGGGTCTGATTTAATGGCATTCCACGCTCCGTGACGGCCTCCAGCGCGTGGGTCTGGAGTCGAATCTCCGCTTCCGTGTTCGGTGGGATGACCACCTTCAATGTCCAGTGATCGTCGTGCACTTTCCACTCGGTGGAGATTGTACCTTGAATCGAATGATAAACTGAGCGGGCGCTGGTCAGTTTGCTTTTGAATGGGTGTGGATGAATGATGATGCGCCCAAAAGCCGGATGATTCTCATCCGGATTGATGCCGCCGATGTTCTGATACATCCATTGCCCCACCGCGCCAAAAGCATAATGGTTCAGTGAGTTCATATGAGGATTCTGAAATCCATTCAGCGGCGTCCATCCATCCCATCGCTCCCAGATGGAGGTGGCTCCGTGCGTCACCGCAAAAAGCCACGAGGGGTACGAAGTCTGATGCAGCAGGGTGTAGGCAATCTCATCCCGTCCGTTCTCGCTGAGGACAGGCAGCAGCCAGGGCGTGCCGACAAACCCCGTGGAAAGATGGTTGTGCCGCTGCTGAATGTCATGCGCCAGCCGATTGACGGCCGCCGCTCGCAATTCCTGTGGCAGCAGGTCAAATGCCAGTGCCAACAAGTAGCCGGTCTGCGTGTCGCCGCCAACCAGGCCATTCGGAGTGACAAACTGCCGGATGAACGCGGAGCGGATATCCTGAAACAGAGTCTTGTAGCGATCGGCATCATCCCTGAGTTCGAGAATGGCGGCGATCCTGTGCATGAGCCAGGCGCTGCGGGCAAACCACGCGGTATTCAGCAGGTCCGTCGGCGTGGAGGCCTCATTGGAAAGCCAGTCGCCGAATCCGCCCGCGGGCCGGATCAGCCCATCGCTGTTTTTGCGGCAATATTCAACCCAGCGGGACATCGCCTGATAATGGCGATGGAGGATGCGCTTGTCGCCATAGTAAAGATATACCGTCCACGGAATGACCAGTGCGGCATCCGCCCATGCGTGGTGGTCGTAATTCAGGTGGCCGAACTGTCGCATCCCAAGCGCATTGGGAACCACATCCGGAAAAGCGCCATCGTCACGCTGGGCCAGCTCGACATCCCGCATCCACTTGGCGAAAAACGCGGCGGTGTCCATGTTGAAGCAGGCGGTGGAGGCGAAAACCTGCGCATCCCCCATCCATCCCAGCCGTTCATCCCGCTGCGGACAATCGGTGGGAACTTCCAGAAAATTATCGCGTTGGCTCCAGACGATGTTGCTGTACAATTGGTTGAGCAGCGGGTCTGAACACTCAAATTCGCCGGTGGCTTCGTTGGCCGAATACAGAACGACCCCTTTGACGGTCCACAACGGCGGTTCGCCGGCAAGTCCGCTGAGCTCGACATATCGAAACCCCTTGAAGGTAAACCGTGGCTGATAAGTTTCAATCGGCACATCGAGATAGTGCCGGGGTCCATATTCGCGATCCTCATCCCCTTTGCTGATGTATTGATCAACGCTCTGAGCGGTGCGATAGTTCTCGGTGTACAACGTGCCATCGGCGTTCAACGCCTCCGCGTATCGCAATTGAATGGTGGCGCTGGTGCGACATTGCACCTCCAGCCTGACATTCCCCACCATGTTCTGCCCCATGTCAAAAACCCAGACTCCGGGACGAATCTGAACTCGGCTTTTGGCGAGCAGCGTTGCCATCTGCCGAACCGGCGGCATCGCCTGAGCGACCAATTTGACCTGATCCAATGGATCCGCCTCCGGCGCGAACCATTTGCAATCATCAAATCCGGCTTCGCTCCAGCCGGGCAACTCCAATCGGGCATCGTACCGCTCACCCCGCATGAAATCGCTGCGAAGGATCGGCCCGTTGCTCATGCGCCAATTTGAATCCGTGGCAATGACCTGTGTACTCCCATCCTCATACTGCAATTCAAGTTGCGCCAGAAGCCGGGGTGTTGGTCCGTACAGCCTCATGCGCATGAACCCACCCACATGACCCCCATACCACCCATCGCCCAGGATCGCCCCCAATGCGTTGGACCCATCCTGTATCAGTTCCGTCACATCATATGTCTGATAGGCGATGCGATGTTGGTATTCCGTCCAACCCGGTGTGAAGTAATCCCGCCCCACCCGCCTGCCGTTGAGTTGCAACTCATACAACCCCCTGGCCGAAGCATAAATCCTCGCGCGCGTGATGCGTCCCTTGACCTCAAATTCCCGCCTCAAAAACGGACATGGAATGTATGTACTGTCATCTTCCGGGGCCACCGGCCCGATCCATTGCCCCTTCCAATCCCCATTCTCAAGTAACCCCATCTCCCACCATTGTGTACGGCTCCATGGAGAGTCCTCTCCCAGCGCATCCCAACTGCGTACCCGCCAGTAATATCGCTTGCGCGATTCCAACCCACTTCCGGCATATTCCACCTGAATTGTCCGATCGGATTCAACCTTGCCACTATCCCATAGGTCAGTCGAACCCTCCTCCAGCAACCGACGCGAGGATGACACCTGAATCTGATACGCGCTCTGAACCGCGCCTCGCCGGGGATCACGAACCTGCCAGCTCAATCGCGGGCGTGTTTCATCAATCCCCAGCGGATTTTCAAGATATTCGCACCGCAATCGACCGGGAGCACCCAGAATTCCCGTATGTACCCTCATGATTTTTCAACTACCTTTCACCAAATATGGCGGAATTCGCAAAGATTACCGTATTCTTTCAAATAAATCAATTTACAACCTGAAAATTTCAGGTATACTTCAAGGGTGCCGATGATAATGTAACGGAAATGGTAATAATCAATGAAACTTATGAAATCGACCACAACTAGACCCATTCGACTCAAAGATATCGCAACCCGGGCTGAAATTTCAGTTGCCGCGGTCTCCATGGCCTTGGCGGATCATCCCGACATCAGTACAGAGACCAAACGTCAGGTTCGCGAGCTGAGCCAGGTGCTTGGATACCGTCGCGCGGGCGTCTATATGAAGGGTGAATCCACGCAGCGACGGCTTGAACGTATTGGCCTGGTGTTTATCGGAGGTCGATCGGCCGTCCAACCCCACAGCATCCTCCCCCGCGCCCTGGCCCGTCAGGCCCAGCAAAATAATTTCAGGTTGGAAATCATTGATATTGAATCAATCGAAGACCCAGGCCAGGTCATCGAACAGACCGTGAACTTTGGCAAAATGCTCGACGGCCTGATTATCAGCGGATATGCCGATGAACGCCTGCTGGAAGCCTTGAACGAAAAAAACATCCCCTGTGTCATCATCGGCCACATCTTGTTGAATGATGCCGATCTTGGCCGGATTCACCGTGTCGGCCACACCGTCGCCAGCGATGAAATGTATGCCAGCCAAGCCGTTGTTGGACGGTTGATTGAACTGGGCCATCGTCGCATCGCATTCGCCAGCGAAAACGCTCCGCGCGGTCTATGCCACTGGCAGTGGCTCATGGGGTACAAGTTGGCGCTCATGGAGCATGGGCAGACCATCGACCCTCAACTCATCGCCATCACCGGCCGAAAGTTTGCCGGCCCTCAGATCGTCCAGCAGTTCAGTGCGCTTGGCGACCCCCCCACCGCCTATCTGGTTCCTGACATCACCACCGCTCATTCACTGGTTCAAGCCCATGCCGCGGCGTTCCCTGATGCCGGCCCGCTGCACAAATCGCTCATCTGCGGCGGAAATCCCGAAATGCTCGAAATTTTCGGCATGAACGACTATCCGGTGGTCATGGAAAACGCGGACATGCTGGTTACGGCCGCCGTCAACCGCCTCGCCGAACTGCGAATGAACCCACTACCACAACCCACCCAACTCACAATCGCGCCGATCATGCTCAATTTTCCCTGATGTTATCGCATGGTTCGCCCCTATGACCACGCCCTGGCGATCCGGCGCAAGTCGGCCATCTCCACCAGCTTTGTCGCTGGTTCATTTTTCCAGTCCATCATGAACCGTTCGGCAAAGAAAATGCACGGCACACCGATCTCCCGACTTCCGCAGGTGTAACGCACCCACATGTCATAATCGGAATGAATCCAGTTGTCGGCATCGATCAGCTTTCCCGGAAGCGCTGCGCGGGCGAGATCGGCTCGCGCTTTCATTGCCGCAAAAATGTCCGGCGTGAATAACGCCATGTCATGCAGCCGAATCATGTCAAATGTGTCATGAAAATATGGATGCACCGTGCTGCTGGTGATCAACGAATCTTGTTTGACGGATTTTGCTGCATCATAAATCTGTTTTTGCAGACGATATTGCAACTCAAGGCCCCACCCATCCCCATGCTGACGGATCGGCCCATATGGCTGATCGTAACGAAAATGGGTTCCAAATCCCGCCCCGCCCGTGGGGTGACGATAGGATGGAACAAAATTGAGCTGGTCAATCTTAAACCCATCCGCATCGTATCCATCCGGCCCGACCAGCTCGCGAACCCATTGAGCGATGCGCTCCATGTATTTGGGATTGGTTGGATCGGTAGCGAGCTTGCGGTCACCCACAAACATGCATAGTTCATCCTCCAGTCCATCCCACAACCACGTTGCCAGCCAGAGCAACACCCGCCTGCCGCGATCATGTTGCCGGCGGACAAATCCTTTCAAATCAGGCCAACGCGTCAACAATGGCCTCCAATCCCCAGCGGGCGACCATCCATGATCGATCAAAATCGTGCCAAATGGCACGCCCGCCTCATCCAGCCGCCTGATCCACCGTTCATAAAGCCCCTGTGTGCAATAATTTACAGCACGAGGTTCCGGCCCTACCCCTTCCAGAAACATCGAGATCGTGACTTGATCGCCCCATCCGCAATAGATCGGTTTTCGCCACCATTCCGGCGGCGGCACAACCGGCTTGAAGGCTTGCGGATACAACGCCTCCAACCCGCGAGCCAGCAGTGCGTGCCGCGATTCTTGTGGCTTGCCATCAAAGATGTGCAGACGAATGTGACCCATCACCTGATTGGGAAGAGTTTTCCCCTCCAGATCGATTTTGACAGCGACCTTGTCCGGCTCCACCCGGATCGTCATTTCGCTCCAACGATGCCAACCAGGCTCGGCACTGACAGCCACCAGTGCCTGTTGTTGCCCGTTTTCTACAATAAACGCACAAGGTGGAGGTGAAAACCGCGAGCCTGTCTCCAATGTAATTTCAGGACCAATCACCATCTCCTTGGGCAGCGGCCAGGGATCGGTGTTGTGATGCACGGTGGGGCTGGGATTCCATACGGCCGACGGCATAAAACCAAGCTCACGCGGCCCAATCGTGCCTTGCAGCCCCTCGTCAATGATGTCAAATGATATCTCTCGCATGTGATCAGTTGCACTTTCGCGGATGCCGAAGCATCGAAACCAATGCGCCACACCCCACCAGGGCGATCATCGCCGGTTCAGGAACCACCGTCCCATACACCGGCCTGGCGCCCATGTACGCACCATTGTCCGCTCCCAATGAAATCAGATCGGACACGGATGGGTCGAGATACATAAACCACGGACTCGAAGGATCGGTCGAATAAAACAACGGCTGCGCGCCGGTCAACGTCCCCGCGCCTGCAATCGCTTGGCCACCGATGTCATTTACATTATTCCAAAACGCACTGTAATCCACGCTGTTTTTGACAGATGATTCATCCCCTTCCACCGCGACTCCAAAATGCTGGTTGCCCACAAACAGCGAATTTTTAATCGTCACACCCGGCAGCGGATAATAATAAATGCGCAGTCCACTGAATTCATTTCCGATGGTTGTCACATTGGTGATCGTAATATCCACCTGGCTGGGGTCGGCCAGCATGCCGGTTGCAAACTGTATCCCATTGTTGTCGTTGGAACTGAATATGCTGTTTTTGACAGTGATATTTTGCAGGATGTCATCGGAAAAGTTGGGTTCAAAATCGATCCCCGACTCCGGCGCGGTGCCATTGGTGTTCATAATGATCGCATTGTCGATCATCAGATCCTTGGCACTGATGACGCTGATCCCCTGGCGGTAATTGTTGTCCAGCACCACATCCTTGATCAGCACATCCTGACTGTAGCCGGTGTCGGCCGCTCCGATATAAATCCCATCGCCTCCGGTCTCCTTGATCGTCAACCCTTTCACCTGAAATCCATTGACGTTGTTCAGGCGTAGGCCGTGTCGCCATTCCCCCACGGGATAGGGATTCTGCGTGTAATCGCTTTTGCGCATCTGAAATGTGGCGCCATATCCGAGTACGGAGACATTGGTTGTATTGGTTGATGTAAATAGACTGTCGCTCGTTCCCAAAAACGACCCCTCTTTTGCCGTCACCACCGTGCCGTTTTCAAACTGGATCGTCTGATTGGAATTGTTGAGCGTGATGGGTGTGATGGTCCATGGCGTTCCCATGTTGGGAACCCAGACATTCTGGCCGGTGTTGATGGCGACCTGCAGTGCGGCCGTGGCATCCGTGGTGTTATATCCACCACCATACGTTGACGCATCGATAAACCCCGCCGGCGCCGATATCGCACTGCCGGCCAACAACACGGGAGACAACAAAATTAAACCGGAGTGAATCAAAGTCGTTTTCCTCACAATTACCCTCCTGAATATTTTATCCTGAATTATCCGGCTCATGTGGATGGATACAAACGATTGATTCGCCATACACATGGAATTGTAAAGAAATTTCGCCAATATGTCAATTTAATTCTATTTGAAACTTCCTGAATTATTATTTACCATTCATACTTAATTTTGTTGACAAGATCGGACCAACCATCTATCATCTGATTGCTGGGTTGTTCAGGTGAGTGGCATCATCAGAGCAATCAACTCTATTTGCCGTCAGAACAGGAGTTTCAGATGAGCAACAAAAGGTGGATCATTTCCAATCGGACCGCTCGCACCATTCCGTCCCGCCGCCAATCATGGGCCAGCGCATTTACCCTCGTGGAACTGCTGGTCGTCATCGGCATTATCGCGCTTTTGATCAGCATTCTGATGCCCGCACTAAATAAGGCGAGGCAATCGTCATTACAAGTTGCCTGCGCATCCAACATGCGCCAGCTTGGCGTGGCGATGTCCCTGTATTGTGCTGAAAATAAAAACTGGTTTCCACCCAATGTCCTGCTTCCCGAACGGCCGGGCAATTACTGGTGGCCAAGTCGGCTTTATTACTATCTGAACCGCAATATCGAGGTCTTTCGCTGTCCCGCAGCCGATGAATCGGAAATCATCACGGGGTATGGAACGTGGATTGAATTGCCAACATACCCCATGCGGTTTTTCCCCTTGTGTTACGCCGCCAATATCTATGTCGGCCATGATATGAATGTCGGCCAGGATCCGATCAAGATCACACAGATCACCAAAGCCCCTGAGACCGTCTGGCTGATCGATTCCAAATCGGTTCCCTCCGGCTCCACCGCTGGAATCAATACCGCCCCTTTCAATTCACATCCCACCGATGTAGTTCCGTACAACAGTTATCGACATTCCAACCGGATCAATGTTCTGTTCGTGGATGGCCATGTAAATGCTTATCCTAGCACACCATTGTCAACAGACCCCAGTGCGATCGGCAATCTGTTGAAATGGAACCCATGATCGCATCCGCTCACACGCGAACGTGATTATTCGCCCATTCTGTCAGCATGATACGCGCAATACGGGATGGGACCAATTCACCCTCAATGTTCATCACCATGACAATATTTCGCTCGAACGGAGATCTGTTCATGTATCGAATGATTATCCTCGCCATCGCGAGTGTCTTAATGGCCGCAACATCCCGTACCCAAGGCGCCACACAAGTAACGAATCTGCTGGTCAATCCCGGTTTTGAACAGGGAAATGTCGAAGGCTATACGCTCGATCCTCAGGGTGGCGGCGCCATCAGCATCGACACGGATCGGCCTCATGAAGGCAAATTCAGCCTGAAGCAGTCGGCCAAGGGGCTGACCCGATGGAACGTCGCATTTTCAAACCCGGTCAAGGTTAGACCGGGAATGATCTACAAACTTGAATTTTACTATCGTGATACCATTGATCCCGCCAAAAGCTCCGGCATCGAATTGCGGGAATTAAACGCTCAAGGCAATCCGATCGCCGATCACTGGACCTGGCTGAGCAGCGGAAACAAGGAGTGGCAACGCCGGGTGGCGCTGGTGCGGCCGGGCGACAACACCGCTTCGCTCCAAGTGGGCCTGCGCATGGCGGATGCCAACACCGGCGATATCTGGTGGGATGATGTTCGTCTGACGGCCATCCAAGACCCGTTTCTCAATTCACCTTATTCGCTGTTACAGGTGTCCGACCAGGAAAACGGCATTGTCGAGACATGCCCCACCGGCAACACCCCCAAGCTGTTGCCGCTCTGGATGAATGTGGGACGGGAAGCCACCGGCGGCAAGGTCGAAATTTCGGTTGAGCGCGTATTGTCCACCGGCATCGCTGATGAACAGCCCATCTGGAAAAGCGGCAACCCGCTCATTGAGCGCGCCGGCCCCAGTTACTGGGAAATTCCCACCGACAACCTGAAAGAAGGCCGTTACCGCATCAACATCGATTTTGTCCGCCTGGATGGATCGGAACGACTCCATTACGAGCGTTCATTGGTGGTGGTGCCGCCGATCAGCATGGAGAAATTACCGCCGATCCGACGAACGGAAATCGGCCCGGATGGCAATTTTCTGGTCAACGGCAAGCCGTTTGTGTCGATCATGCTCTTTCACAACCCGCAGGAATCGGAGGGGATCACCAAACTCAGAAAGATGTTTGGAATCAATTTCTCCCAGACCTGGGGTGGCAACAGCATCAACGAGCTGGAAAAGCGAATTGACGATCTTTACCAGAACGGCGGCATCTATTCCGAGGGCGTCCTGTTCCACGATGCGATGTTCGACTGGAGTACGAAAACCTGGAAGACCGACAAGCTGACTGAAACGGTCAACCGCCTGAAGAATCATCCCGGCCTGCTCATGTGGGATTTAATTGATGAGCCGGATGCCCATCGCATGGACCCCGCCGAGGTTCGCAGGGGGTATGAACTGGTCCGCAAGCTGGACCCCAACCACATCGTCTTTGTCAATTACTGTCAGGTTCCATTGTTTGATCAATATGCCGGCATGTCCGACCTGGCCTCGTATGACTATTACCCGATGCCGACGGTGGGCATCAACGCACTGCACGATTACAACGTTGCGATCAAGAAGGCCAATCCCGGCAAGCCGCTGATCTCGATACTTCAAACCTTCGGCAACACGGGAGCGGGAATCCCCACGCCGGCACAGCTCCGCGCGGAAGCCTATTTCAACATCTGCGACGGGATGAATTCCTTCTGGTATTACTCCTGGTCGGAATCCATCCCCACCTCCAGCTTCCTGGACAACATGCCCCAGTTGCAGGCCTCTGTGCGCCTGGTCAATCACGAATCCATCGTCATGGAGCCGTTTTTGTTCAGTTCCAAACCCGTTGAAGTGAAGGTTGAAGGTGAAAACCTCAAGCATCTGGCCAGGGATGTGAACGGAAAAACTGAAGTGGTCATCGTCAATTATGGCAAAACACCCGTGGATAAGATGCGATTGAGCATCCCCGGCAAAACAATCCGAAAAGCCGAATATCTGTTGGATTCTGGCCGACAGCCCAAAATTGCCAACGGCGCGGTCATCGATCAATTGGCCCCATTCGGCGTCGGGGTTTATCGGCTGGAACAATAACGAATACTCATTTTTTAAGCCATATTTTCAGGATACAACTATAGTTTTCAGTCATTCTGAGATATTCCGATCTATGATATAATGGAACATTGTGAATAAAAATTGAATAAATGAATTCTCGGTGAACTGACCCCAAACAGGCATCCTGAAGTATTTCAAATAAATTTCAAGGCAATCGTAAAATTTTACTTGAACTTTATTCAAAGACGGAGTATATTGTTGACAATCACTTTTACGGAGGACATATCCATGTGCGGGTTGAATCAAGTTATTACAATTGGCGGCATTGCCGGTGGCATGTTGTTGTCGGCGACCGGCTTGTCTTGGGCGGCGATCACGCCGGCGGTTTACGACAGTTCCAACTGGCGTAACGCTTCAGCCACGGTCAACAATCACGAAGACGACGGTCGCGGTGACACTGGAACTGGCGCCGGCACGACCGTCAATGGCAGTTACATCACATATGATTTGGGTTCCGCCACCACGTTCAGCGATGTCAGCGCTACCACATGGGCGGGCGGCTTCGGCGCGGGCGTGGCCGGGAATTTTCAGATCCAGGTTTCCACGAGCGACAATCCCCTCAACAATGACTGGGTGACGATCGGAACCGCAAGCAACCTGTTTCCCAACAATCCCAACATCTCCGGTGAGCAAAACATCGGACAGCGGTTTTATTTCCCCGAACAGACCAAACGGTATTTCCGATACGTCAATGACAATCCCAGCGGGCCATATTCACTGTGGTTGACGGAATTGCAGCTTCAGCGGCCGGTGGTGGTACTTTCCGCGGCGAATAATACGAACAACAACTTTCCGATCAATAACAGCACGGATGGAGACATTAACTCGTTCGCGAACAACTCCGGCGAATCGGGCAATTATGTCTTGGATGTGCTTCAGCAGGCCGGCCAGGATATCAGCGGCTTGACCATCGCCGCACGACAGGCCGCCTTTTGGAACGGCCCTAAGGATGTGCAGGTTTTCTACAGCCCAACCGACGATGTGAACAACCTGACCACCTTGTTGGCCAGCGCGACGCTGCCGGAGACGGCCGCGACGCAGACGATCACGTTTAGTTCGCCGGTTGACGCACGGTATTTCAAGCTGGTCTGGGCAAACACCAATGAGCCGGGACAGGGTGTCACGCAGATCGCCGAGATCGGGGCAACCTATTCCGCGGTTCCCGAGCCGGCATCGCTGGGGTTGTTCGCCGGCGCTGCCTTGATGTTGATTCGACGCCGCAAGCGCAATTAATTTGGTCGAGGATTTTGACAAGCGAGGAATTTCAGCGGCGTGGCCCATCGGGTCACGCCGTATTTATGTCGGCCAAATCAGATGGCTTTTGATAATGGATTATACCTCAGGCGTAATGCGACTCTCCCTGTAGTTGATTTGGTCAGGAGAAGTATGTCCACCGATTGGAAATTTTTTGACGCGCGCTGCAAGGTCGGGCTGAATGTCAAGCAGGCGCCCGGTCCAAACAGCCCCTATTCAGTTGATGAACTGCTGGGAGACATGGACCAGTGCGGCGTGTACGAGGCGATGGTGTTGGATTGTCTGAGCATGGAGGTCAGTCCAAAGGATGGCAACCCGCGCGTGCTCGAACAGGTGAAAGGCCACCCGCGGCTGCATCCGGTGTGGGTGGCATTGCCAACAGGGACGGATGAGACGCCCGAGCCGGCCGAAATGCTGCGTCTGATGCGTCAACACAGGGTGGCGGCGTTGTACCTGCTGCCCAACCAGTTTCGTCATACGCTCGATGACTGGTGCATGGATGAATTGCTGGAGCCAATGAATGGTGCGGGGGTTCCGATTTTCATCAGCTACGATGAAGTGGGTCCGTTGCACTTTGGCACGGACCAGACCGATTGGCGAGCGGTGGTGAGGCTGTGCCGAAGATGGCCGAATTTACCGGTGATCATCAGCGAATATCGCATTCGGCGGACGCAGCGAATTTTATACAAGGCGTTTGACGCCTGCCCCAATCTGCGGTTGGAGGTGAGCGCCTATTGGCTGCATCGCGGCATTGAATACATCACACAACGATGGGGATCACAGCGGCTGATCTTCGGTTCCAACTGGCCGACGCATGGCATCGGCCTGACCCTGCCGACGGTGGCGTGCGCACAAATAGACGATCAGGACAAGTGCAACATCGCCGGCGACAACCTGCGAAACCTGATCCGATGGTGTGAGCCGGAGCATCCCAAAATCGAGCTGAAACCACCGGCCGACCCACTGGTTCAATGGGGCCAAACCGGCATTAAGCCGCCAGGGATCAAACTATACGACAACCATGGCCATGCGGGGGGCACCAGCGGACATTATCATGTCCCCGATGGGGATGCCAAATCATTGATCCGCGAGATGGACCGGTTCGGTGTCGAGCAGGTTTGCCTTTTCAGCCTTAGCGGTGTCTTCACGGATGAAACCTACGGCAATGACCGCACGCTGGAATACATCCGCCAATTTCCAGATCGGTTTGTCGGATTTACATTATTGAATCTTCATCGCGGGCCTGATTTCATGCGCAAAGAACTGGAACGATGCGCCAAACTGGGGATGCGCGGCATCAAACTGATCCCCAGCTATCAGGGGTATCCGGAGGAAGGGCCTAACATCGATGTGGCCTGCCAGTGGGCGCATGACCACCAACAACTCATCCTGAACCACTGGTGGGGCGGTGCCCAGCAGGTGCGGCGGCTGGTGGGCGCCTTTCCCGATGCCTGCTTTTTCACGGGACACACCACGCCGCTGTACGCGGAGGTGATGAAGGATCATCAAAACCTGTTCGTCTGTTCGTGCCCCGTGCTGGAACCGCGAATCGTGGAGACGGTGGTGTCTACGGTGGGCGCGGACCGGTTTTTATTCGGATCGGACCTGACCGACCTGCCGATCTCTTGGGGAATCGGGCCGATCCTCATGTCGCGCATCCCCGAGCCGGACAAGAGAAAAATCCTGGGAGACAACCTCAAAGGATTGCTGATGAGATACAGCCTGCGGTAATGTCCGACCGATCGGTATTTGCGCGGGGTGGGGAGGAGGATGTGAGGGGGTGAGGGGGTGAAGGGTTGGCAAGGAGAGTGGGAGAGTAGAGAGAGGCTTTTCGGACGCCAATACCGCCTGCCCTGAGCGAGCGAAGCGAGTCGAATGGGCCTGCCCTGAGCGAGCGAAGCGAGTCGAATGGGCCTGCCCTGAGCGAGCGAAGCGAGTCGAATGGGGATTTTGACCCGATAACCACTCTGGAACGGGCAAAAGCAGGAGGCGGAGCCGTTAAAGCACGAGGCGGGAAGTTCAAAACAGTCTCGTGGGAGTCTAAAACAGTCTCGTGGAACCCTAAAGTAGCCTCGTGGGAGTCCAAAACAGTCTCGTGGAGGTTCAAAACAGTCTCGTGGAGGTTCAAAACAGTCTCGTGGAACCCTAAAAGAGTCTCGTGGGAGTCTAAAACAGTCTCGTGGAACCTTAAAGTAGCCTCGTGGGTGTCCAAAATAGTCTCGTGGAGGTTCAAAACAGCCTCGTGAAAGTCCAAAATTTGTAGGTCCGGCTCGGCCGGACGGAGATTATGGGGCCTTCTCCCCATCCGGCTTGGCCGGAACGATCTTCCCGCACCTGATCCCTTGGCCGCAAAATCACCATCCGGCAGAGCCGGACCTACAATCCAGCCCCTTGCCCCCAACTCCCAGCCCCTGACCCCCAACTCCCATCCCCCGCCCGCTTGACCCCCCTACCCCTTGCGCATAAAACTCCATGCGAACATCAAACAAGGATTATTTGTTATGTCGAAGTTGACCACCACCGTTGTGCCACCCCACGGAAAACCGATCACCCTGAGCGGCGGGAAGCTGAATGTGCCCGACCAGCCGATCATCCCCTTCATCGAGGGGGATGGGACCGGGCCGGACATCTGGCGGGCGAGTGTGCGGGTGATCGATGCGGCCGTGGAGAAGGCCTTTAACGGCAAGAAGAAGATCGCGTGGATGGAGGTGTATGCCGGCCAAACCGCCAAGGACAAGTTCGACACCTGGCTGCCGGATGAAACCGTGGAGGCGTTTCGGACGTTTCTGGTGGGGATCAAGGGTCCGCTGACCACGCCGGTGGGTGGCGGGATTCGATCGTTGAATGTCGCCCTTCGGCAGATGCTGGACCTGTATGTCTGTCTGCGTCCGGTGCGTTATTTCAATGGTGTTCCTTCCCCGGTCAAACACCCCGAGAAGGTGGAGATGGTGATCTTCCGTGAAAACACCGAGGATATTTATGCGGGGATCGAATATGCCGCCGGCACGCCGGAGGCCGTCAAGTTGCTGGAATTTCTCAAGCAGTCCGATGCCAAGGCGTATGGGAAGATTCGGTTCCCGGGGAGTGTCGGGATCGGGATCAAGCCGGTCTCGCGCGAGGGGACGCAGCGGCTGATCGCCTCCGCCATCGAATATGCCATCACGCACAAGCGCAAGAGCGTCACGCTGGTGCACAAGGGGAACATCATGAAATTCACCGAGGGGGCCTTCCGCGACTGGGGATACCAGTTGGCGAAGGAGAAATTCGGCGCGGTGGAGATCGATGGTGGGCCTTGGTGCAAGATTCCCGATGGCAAACCGGGCGCCGGGATCATCATCAAGGATGCGATTGCCGACATCACGCTCCAGCAGGTGCTGACAAGGCCCGAGGATTTTGATGTCATCGCGACGTTGAATCTCAATGGTGATTATCTCTCCGATGCCCTGGCGGCGCAGGTGGGCGGGATCGGGATCGCCCCTGGTGGGAACATCAACTACCTGACCGGCCACGCGGTCTTTGAGGCGACCCACGGAACGGCTCCCAAATATGCCAATCAGGACAAGGTGAACCCCGGATCGGTGATTCTCAGCGCGGTGATGATGCTCGAATACATGGGTTGGCAGAGCGCGGCCGACTTGATCATCAAGGGTTTGGAGAAGGCGATCGCCGCCAGGACGGTGACGTATGACTTTGCCCGCCTGATGCAGGGGGCGAAGGAGGTCAAGTGCAGCGCGTTTGCCGATGAGATGATCCGGCATATGTCGGGAGCATAGCTCAGCGGTTAGAGCAGGGGTCTCATAAACCCTTGGTCCCTGGTTCGAATCCAGGTGCTCCCATGGTCATGGGCGATTTCGTGGCATTATGATGGGGTGAGGCGAGTCCGATGAAATACGCGATCATCATTCCCGATGGGGCGGCCGATCGGCCGTTGAAGGAACTGGGGGGCAAGACCCCCATCGAGGCCGCCCGCACCCCCAACATGGACTGGATCACCACCCATGGAAGGCAGGGGACGGCCCGCACCATCCCCCCCGGTTTTGAATCGGGGTCTGATGTGGCGATCATGTGCCTGCTGGGGTATGACCCGGCCATCTATCACACCGGCAGGGCGCCGTTGGAGGCGGCCGCCCAGCGGATACCGCTGTCGGCCAGCGATTGGGTCTTCCGGTGCAACCTGGTGACGGTGGTCGATGGGATCATGAAGGACCATTCGGCCGGGGGGATCTCCGACGCCGAGGCGCAGAAGCTGCTGGGGGAGTTGGCGCGGTCGATGGAGTTGCCGGGGTTTGAATTTTACAACGGGGTCTCCTATCGCAACCTGCTGGTCTATCGCGGGGATGAGGAGTTTGAGGTGGCGACCAAACCACCGCACGAAATCCCCGACCAACCGATCGCCAAACATCTGCCGCGCGGGAAGGGTTCGGAGATTTTAAGGCGGATCATGGAGCGCTCGACCGAGCTGTTCGCCGATCATGAGATCAATCAGGTCCGCCGACAGATGAACCTGAACCCGGCGAGCGGTGTGTGGCTCTGGGGGCAGGGACACGCCCCCAACATGCCCACCTTTGACGAGCGGTTCGGGATCAAAAGCGGCTGCATGATGACCGGCGTCGATCTGCTGCGCGGATTGGCGGTGCTGCTGGGATGGAAGGTGCGCGAGGTGGAGGGATTGACCAGTTTTCACGACACCAATTATGCCGGCCAGGGGCAGTCGACGGCCGCGGCGCTGGATGAATTTGATCTGGTCCTGTCCCACATCGAGGCCCCCGATGAGGCCTCCCATCAGGCGGACTGGAAGACCAAGGTGGAATCGATCGAACAGATCGACCGGTACATCGTCGGCCCGGTATTGGAGAAATTGAAGACTTTCGATGAGTGGCGGATTCTGGTGCTGCCGGACCATCCCACCAACATCGACACCCGCCGACATGGGGATGATCCCACCTGCTTCGCGATGGCCGGCACGCGGGTGACATCGGTGGTGCAACTGCCCTACAGCGAGAAAAACTCCGCGTCATCCGATCTGAAGATCGAGCGGGGACATGAGCTGATGGAATATTTCCTGCGTGGTGGGAATTTGTAAATTCCATGCGATGACTCCCTCTCCCTGTACTCAGGGAGAGGGTAGGGGAGAGGGTTCTTATTTCTCTATACGAAGAACCTTCTCATTGGCAATCTAAATGCACCCTCTCCCCAACCCTCTCCCTGAGTACAGGGAGAGGGAGCCAGAGCTCAATTCAATAATTTGATGTTCGAGAGCCAGGATTTCTTATTTCACAATTTACTGTTGCGCGATGGCGGGGGCGATGCAGTCGATCACCTCGCGGGCAATCGCGCTGCGATGGCCAAATTTTCGCCCGGCGATTTCTCCCGCCCAACCGTGCAGATGGACGGCCAGGATCGCGGCATCAAGGGGTGGCATCTTTTGCCCCAACAGACACCCGATCATCCCGCTGAGGACATCGCCGGTACCGGCCTTGGACAAGGTGCTGTCGCCGGTGCGATTGACATGGGCCAGTTGGCCATCGGTGACGATGGTGGAGTGACCTTTGAGGATGACCACCTGATTGATTTTTTGGGCCAGAGTCGAGGCAATCTTCAACCGGCCGGCCTGATCGATGGGGACGGATTTTTCGCCGATGAAGTGTGCGAGTCGGGCCATTTCGCCGGGATGGGGGGTCAAGACCGCGCCCAGTGGCATGCGGGTGGGCCAATGCTTTTCGGTGGCGAGCAAATTGAGGGCATCGGCGTCGATCACGGCCGGTTTGTCCAGTTTCAACAACGCAAACAACGCCGCCCGCGCGGCCGGACTTTGCCCCAATCCCGGCCCGATCACCAGCGCATCGGACACCTTGGCCGACTCCACCAATGCCTTGGTTGATTTGCCCGTCAAACCCAGCCCGATCAATTCCGGTACGATGCCCAGCGCCTGCGGCAAAACCGATTGCGGCAAGGCGATCTGCACCAGTCCCGCCCCCATGCGCAGCGCCGCCAACCCCGCCAGCGCGGGCGCCCCGATCATCTGCTCATGCCCCCCCACCACCAGCACCCGGCCAAACAATCCCTTGTGCCCATCAATCGGCCGGGCGGGAAGTTTGGGAACACGGCGGATCAGTCGAACATCGGGCATCGTCAATCCGGTTCAGACATTAAAGAGAAAATGGGTGATGTCCCCATCCTTCATGATGTAATCGCGACCTTCGGCACGCAATTTTCCGGCCGCCTTGATGGCCGATTCGGTCTTGTGCTGACGAAGATCATCGAGCGTATAGATGTTGGCGCGGATGAAACCGCGCTCAAAATCGGTGTGAATGACACCGGCCGCCTGCGGCGCGGTGGCGCCGATGGGAACCGTCCAGGCGCGAATCTCCTTGGGACCGGCCGTGAAATAACTCTGCAAACCCAGCAGCCGATACGCCTCGCGCGTCAGGGTCGCCAGCGCCGGCTCGGACAAATCCATGCTCTGGAGCATCTCGGCGCGGTCCTGTTCCTCCAGTTCGGACAGTTCCGATTCGAGCTTGCCGCAGACGGGGACGACCGCACCCTCTTCGGCCTTGGCGCGATCCTTGACCTTCTGCACCAATGGGCCTGTGCCGTGAATGTCGGTCTCATCGACATTGGCGACATACAACACCTTTTTAGCGGTGATCAGTCCCAGCGACTTGAGGATTTTGCGTTCCTCGGCATTCAATTCCAGCGAACGGACAGGTTTGGCCTGATCGAGCTGCACCTTGCACCGCTGCAACACCGCCGCCCGCGCGGCCGATTCCTTGTCACCCGAACGGGCGAGCCTTTCGGCCTTGTCCAACGACGTTCCCACCGTCTCCAGATCCGCCAAGGCCAGTTCGGTGTCGATGGTCTCGATGTCGCGGATCGGATCGACCGATCCTTCCACATGCAGCACCTCCCCCCCGCCAAAGCATCGAACCACGTGCAAAATCGCATCCACCTCGCGGATGTGGGATAAAAACTTGTTCCCCAGCCCCTCGCCGGTGCTGGCGCCCCGGACGATCCCCGCGATGTCCACCACCCGCAACGCGGCCGGGAGGATTTTTTCGGTGGTGATGAATTGATTGATCGTCTTGAGCCGCTCATCCGGCACGGCCACGACGCCGACGTTGGGTTCGATGGTCGCGAAGGGATAATTGGCCGCCAGCGCCCCGGCGGCCGTCAATGCGTTAAAAATCGTGCTTTTGCCCACGTTCGGCAGGCCGACAATGCCCACTTCCAATGCCATGATCTTCCTGTGACAATAAACTTTTGCTATCAAGATCGGCCACTGTTTCGCGGTCGATCAACCGGCCGGAGACTATACAGCAAAACAAGGACGCTGGAAAAAGCGAAGTACCGCAAGCCGCCGCCCATAAGCCAATCCCATGCTCCCATTGCCGATTGATTCTCTGATTCCACAGGTTATCCAATCCCTGCGCGCCAATCGTTCGCTGGTGCTGGTAGCCCCACCGGGTGCGGGTAAGACGACCCGCATCCCACCCGCGATTCTGCAGGCCGGATTGTTATCCACGGAACATCCGAAACTGATCATGTTGCAACCCCGCCGGGTGGCGACCAGAGCGGCGGCCAGTCGGATCGCCGAGGAGCAGGATTGGACGCTGGGAGAGGAGGTGGGATACCACATTCGTTTCGACCGCAAGTTTTCACCCTCCACCCCCTTGCGCATCCTCACCGAGGGGATTCTGACCCGCCTACTGGTTGATGACCCCCTTCTGAGCGGAATCGGGGCGGTGTTGCTGGATGAATTTCACGAGCGCAACCTGCACAGCGATCTGGCGCTCGCCTTGTTGCGCGAAATTCAGCAATCGGTTCGGCCGGATCTGATTCTGCTGGTGATGTCCGCCACGCTGGAAGCCGGGCCGGTGGCGAAATTTCTGGGCGAATGCCCCATCCTTCATTCACAGGGGAGAACGTATCCGATTGATATTCAGTTCGATCCAATTTCCAGGCCGATGAACCGTGCCGAATTGCCCGGCCGAATCGCCGGTGCCTTGGTACAAGTGCTGGATACACCCGAAGCGGAAGCAGGCGATGTTCTGGTTTTTCTGCCCGGCGTCGATGAAATCCGCCGAACGCAACATCACCTGCAACCCCTGGCGAATGATCACAACCTGCTGCTGCTCCCGTTGCATGGATCATTGTCGGATGAGGAACAGCGGCTGGCCCTGCGACCGGCGGATCGTCGAAAGGTGATACTCGCCACCAACATCGCCGAGACCTCGTTGACGATTGAAGGGGTCCGCATGGTGATTGATTCAGGGTTGTCGCGCATCGCCAGTTACGATCCGGATCGCGGGCTGGATCGGCTGATGATCCATCGAATCTCCAACGCCTCGGCCACCCAGCGCGCCGGACGGGCGGGCCGTACCGCGCCCGGACGGTGCATCCGGCTCTGGACGGCCAAGGAACATCAATCCCGCGATGATTTTGAAACCCCCGAAATCCGGCGTGTGGACCTGGCTTCCACCGTATTGTCGCTCCATGCGTGGGGGATCAACAACCCGGCGAATTTCGGCTGGTTTGAATCACCACCCCCCGCCACACTCGCGGCCGCCGATGAATTGCTCCTGATGCTGGGGGCGTTGCAACTTAACAACCAGACCCTCACCATCACCCCCCTTGGCCGAACCATCCTGTCACTGCCACTGCATCCCCGGCTGGCCCGGCTGCTGATCGCCGCGACGGCGGCGAACATGCCGCACGAAGGAGCCTCGCTGGCGGCGCTGTTGGCGGAGAAAGAGATCGTTCGACCACCGTCCGATGGATCGCCCCGCCACCCCCATTCCCGCGGCGAATCGGACCTGATCCAACGCCTGCAATGGCTCGATCACCCATCGTCATCACCGATTGAACTGGATCATTCGGCCGTTCGACAAACCCAGCGCATCCGCAATGAGTTGCTGCGACTAACCCGTCGGCTCACCATCGTCAAATCGGGCCATGGCGAATCGCTGCTGAAACTGTTGTTGCTGGCGTATGGGGACCGCGTCTGCCGTCGGCGATCCGAAGGTTCGGAGACCGCCCTCATGGTCGGCGGCATCGGTGTTCGGCTGGCGGCTGAATCGGTCGTGCGGGATGCGGAGTTTTTTCTCGCACTCGACGCCCGCCATGACCAACGCTCGGCCACCCGGCAATCGCTGGTCCGTCTGGCCAGCGCCATCGACCCCGCATGGCTGCATGAGCTGTTTCCCCACGCCATCCGCCGGGTTCGCGAGGCGGTGTATGACCAGGAGCGGGACCGCGTCGTCGGGCTTGGGCAGATTTTTTACCATGACCTGCTGATCCAGCAGGATGCGGATGCTTCGGTCGATCCGAACAAGGCCGCGCAAATCCTCGCCGAGGCCGCGCGGCCGCACGCATTGCAAATATTTCAGGACAACCCGGCCGCCCGTTTGTTGCTGAGTCGCATCGAATTTCTTCGCCTTCACATGCCCGAACATCCTTGGCCGGTGTTTGATTCAAACACACTGGCCGACCTGCTGACGACGATCACCGCCGGCAAGCGGTCGGTCCAGCAGTTACGCGAATCGCCACTTGCCCCGTTGATCGAATCCCAACTGCCCTATCCGCTCAATCGCCTGCTCGACCAACACGCGCCGGAAACCCTGGCCGTTCCCACCGGCAATCGCATCCGATTAACCTATGGCGACAACCAAAGCCCGATACTGGCCGTTCGGTTGCAGGAGTTGTTTGGATTGGCCGACACCCCCCGATTGGCCGGCGGGCGCGTGCCGGTCCTGCTTCATCTGCTGGCCCCCAACTATCGGCCGGTGCAGATCACAACCGACCTTAAAAGTTTCTGGTCTGATGCTTACTTCCACGTCCGCAAGGACTTGCGCGCCCAGTACCCCAAGCACTCCTGGCCGGAAGACCCGCTGACCGCCCCGCCGCAAGCCAAAGGATCGCGCCGGCCGCCAAAATGATGGAATATTGCGGTTGTCCACCGCAAAAAGACGGAATATCTCAAGAAGCTTTTTCGACTACTTGGCCAGTTCCGCGACGAATTCATTGAGAGCCTTTTCTTCCTCGGCGGTGAGCATCGTCATCGGTTCGGAGCGCGCTGCAAATCGCAGTGCCGCCTCGTTGATCCGTGACTGCCGATTGGTCATCGCGCCGGCCAACTCGATCAGGCTTTCGACTCTGATGTTGAAGAATATTGCGAGTCGATGCAGTGTTTTCGGATCTGGTTCAATGTCATCACCATTCTCGATCGCCACAAGCTCGCTCAACTCAACATCGGCCTCCCTGGCCAAATCTTCGACCGAAAGCCGCTTCTTTCGCCTTGCCAATTCGATGAGACGTGCCAATGGAAGACGTGCCGTATCTGGTGATGGCTTTGTCTCCTCTTCGCCATGCAGCAGCCCACCAACCGACAGGCATCCCTCCGCCTCAGCGAATGCTTTTGCCGAGAACGCGATGTTATTCAATGGCGTAATGTCGAGTGGCTTGTGTATTGTTTTGTTTTTCAACTGTGTCATGGCATTCCTCCTTTCAAAAACTGATTCGCCTGCTTAACGGAAAACTCAAAATAACGCATGCCTCGATATCTCTCCTGATTTTTATCCGCCCCCAGATCAGTCATGCCGCATCTTCTTCGATAAAAGTCTTCCGCCTGCGGCAGGGCATGAAGACCCACTCTTCCCTGAAACCCAAGCTGCAGGCTCCATAGCACCGAGAGGCCAACAAGTTTTGTGCCCACGCCCCGATACCGTGCAACCTGATTGATCAGCGGCTGTTCCCAGTTCCAAGGAGCGCTTTCGAGATATTCAACGTAAATCAACTCCCGGCCGTTGGGCGCGAGCCTGGTGTAATATCCAGCCGCCTTTGCGAGCAATATTCCCTGCCAGGCAGAGTCCGCATGAATCCCGAAGATGCGGATATCTCCCAGGGCACCGAGCCGCGCGGGACTCATCCCGGCGGCTTTCTTTGCCCAATTCCAATGCAGACTTTCCGGCCAGGAGGTCTGAGGGACATACCGGTGGGTCAACTCACGCAGCATCCGAACGCGAGCCGGCGCCCATGTCTCTTCGGCATCGAACAAATTGCTGATCTCCAAATCATCGTGAACCTCCGCGTCGATTGTGGATGATCCGGCTTTGAGTGTTGTCTTTGACTCGCTCATAAGACCATCACCTCGGCCTTTTTCTTGTTCTGTTCATCCTCGAAAAAGAGCTTCTCCCCTTGGCTCAAACGTAAATCGACCAACTGATAGAGGCGGAGGGCCTGTCGAATCAACGCGGTCTTGGTCAATTCTTTTCGCTGAGCAAGCTCCTCCAACACCATCATCTCGGCCGCCGTCAGGTTGAGAGTCATGGTTCGTTTATCGTTACTCAACGTCTGCCTCCAAAATAGATTATACCATATTTGGCCACAATATCAACTATTTATATATATCGACAGTTGGTGATGAGCTGTTGATTCGTAAGTTCGGCAACCATCTCCTTATCAGTGCGGTTGGAGTCGGCATTGCGTCGCAAACCATGCCTGGCCTACGATTCATGCCATGAAAGCATGGTTGTTGGATACATTTTCCGGCATTGGGTCGATTCATCTGGCCGAGGTTCCTGATCCGATCGTGGGTGAGGGTGAGGTTTTGGTGGAGATGCGGTATGCCGCGCTCAATCCGGCCGACCGGTATCTGGCTGAAAAGCAATATCCGGCCAAGCCGCCGTTGCCGCACATCCTGGGGCGTGATGGTGTGGGGATTGTCCGCCGGATCGGGCATGGGGTGAAAGGGATTCAGGTGGGTCAGGAGTGCATCATTTTGCGCAGTGAGATCGGGGTGAATCGAGCGGGAACGTTTGCACAATTGGTGGCCGTGCCGGTTGAGTCGCTGGCGGCGGTTCCCGGCCAATGGACCGCCACACAAGCCGCCGGCGCTGCACTGGTCTATCTGACGGCATATCAGGCGCTGACCCAATGGGGAGAACTGCCCGAAGGGGTCATTTTGATCACCGGCGCATCGGGCGGTGTGGGGGTGGCGTCGATTCAACTGGCTCGTGCCATGGGACATACCGTGGTGGCGTTGTCGCGCAGTCGGGCCAAACGCGATGAATTGCAGAAACTGGGGGCGCAATTCACATATGATCCGGCCGATCCGCAATGGCCCGACGAATTGAAAAAAACAATTTCGCCGCGCCGGGTTGATCTGGCAATCGACAACATCGGGGGCGATTTGCTGCCGATGGTCATCAACACGCTGGGTGATCATGGCAGAGTGAGCTTGGTCGGCCGGTTGGCCGGGCCGGTTCCGCAATTCAACACCGCGACATTGTTTTTTCGACGGCTGAGATTGGGTGGTGTCGCGGTGGGCGCTTATACAGCCACCGAAACTACTGCTGCGTGGCGGGAAGTCGTCGCATTGCTTGCAAAATCGGGTGCAAAACCAGTGGTGGATCGCGTATTTGATTTTGAACAGTTGCCCAACGCCTTTGACCGCCTGGCACAGGGACCGCTGGGCAAGGTGTTGTTGAAAATTCGGGACTGATTTAACGCATCAAAATCAGCACCAGCAACTGAGCCACAAAGACGCGCAGCAGCATCACCAGCGGGTAGACCGTGGCGTACGAAATCGACGGCGCGGTCGATGAGGCGATGGAATTGGCGAACGCCAGCGCCGGTGGATCGGTCATGCTGCCGGCCAGCAGGCCGCACAAAGTCATGTAATTGGTTTTCATGAAAAGCCGTGCCACCACCCCCACCAGCATCAGTGGGACCACCGTGATCAGCGCGCCATACCCCATCCACACCAGACCCGGCCCCATCAGTGTGTCGAGGAAGCGATGCCCCGCGTTCAACCCCACGCACGAGAGGAACAGCACGATGCCCAATTCGCGCAGCATGAAATTGGCGCTCAGCGGCATGTACCAGACCACCGGCCCGATGTTCCCCAACCGCGACAGCACGATTGCCACCAACAAGGGACCGCCGGCCAGGCCGAGTTTGAGCGGCGCGGGCATTCCCGGCAGCGGGATGGCGATGCTCCCCAGCAGCACACCCAATGCGATGCCGACAAACAGGGGGATGATCTGCGGATGATTGAGGCGTTGGATCGAATCGCCCAGCTCGGCCGATGCCCTGGCGATGGCCTCTTCTCCGCCGACGATGACCACCGTGTCGCCAAATTGCAGGCGCACGTTGGAATGGGCCGACAATTCGATTTCAGCGCGGTTGATGCGGGTGATGGTGACGCCCAATCGTTCGGAAAGTTTCAATTCCCGCGGGGTTTTGCCCAACACCTGTCTTCGCGTGACCAACACGCGCCGGGTGGTGATGGGGCTGGGGAGGGTTTTGAGGTCCACCTCGCTCTGGTCGCCGACGATCAAACGAAGTTCTTCCAGCCGATCCGGCTCGCCGACGGCGTGCAGGATGGTTCCGGTGCGAACTTCGGTGTCATCACGCGGAATCACCACCGAACCACCGGTCTTGATGCGCGAAATGACCACCCCCCCATCGTCCAACGTGGGGATTCGGCCCAGCTTGCTGCGGTCGAAATTGGGGTTTTTAATCTCGATGTTCATGGTGGCCAATCGGGGCGTCTGCTCCTCCTGTCGGCGGGCAAAGGACTCGGATTCGGCCTGGGGGCGGATTCGGAAAAACATCCGAATCAGCAACATGGAGAGAATGATGCCAATGATGCCGAAGGGATAGGCCATGGCATAAGCCATTCCCGGCTGGGTGATCAATTCATCAGGAACGTTCAACCCCTTGAGTGCTTCACGAGCGGCGCCCAGGCTGGGGGTGTTGGTGGTCGCACCGGAAAAAAGCCCCACCGCCGCCGGCACGGGCACATGTCCAAAAACATGCACGCCGATCACGATCAGCGCCCCCAGCAGCACAATGGCGGCCGCCATGAGGTTCAACGGCAACCCGTTTCGGCGCAAAGAAGCCAGAAATCCCGGCCCCACCTGCACGCCGATGGTGTAGACAAACAGAATCAGCCCGAACTCGCGGACGAATTCCATCACCGGTTCATTGAGCGCGGGTAAATTCTGTCGGCCGTACAGATGCCCCACCACCAGCCCCGAAAACAAAACGCCGGCCACCCCCAGTCCCAAGCCATAAATGCGAACACTGCCGATCGCCAGGCCCATCGCCGCCACCAACGCGATCAACAGCGCTGAATGGGCGGCCGAATGGTTGTCTTGAAACAGTGAAACCAACCACTGCGGCAACGCCGTTGCGAACCAAACCATGATTGCTGCGCTTCCTTATCCGGCACGGCCATTATCATACATCGGCCGAACCGAAACGATAAGCACCATAACGCGAAGTCGCGTTGCGATTGAGTCCAAAGCGCGGCGGTGACTTACAACGAATGTTCTGAATGATCCGAGCGCAGCCGGATGGTCTTCATGTCCATGTTGTGACAGGTTTTAATGTAACGCACGGTATGGTATTTGGCGCGCATCAGGATGCTGGTGGTGATGGCGTGCGTCCCTTCGTAGCGAATCCCCTTGAGCAGCGCCGAATCGCTGATGCCGGTGGCGGCGAAGACGATGCGGTTGCCGCGGGCCAGATCATCGGCGGTATAAACCCGATTCAGTTCCGCATCAGTGACGCCGCTTTCTCGCAGGGATTTGCGTTCGGCGTCGTCGCGCGGCCACATTTGGGACAAAATATCGCCGCCGAGGCATTTGATGCCCGCGGCCGCCAGCACCGCTTCGGGGCTGCCGCCGGTCCCCATGTAGATGTCCACGCCCGAACCGGGAAGGCTGGGGGCGATGGCGCCGGCGATGTCGCCGTCGCTGATGAGGCGGATGGCCGCCCCGGTACGACGGACATCGTGGATCAGTCGTTCGTGTCGCGGGCGGTCGAGGATAACGACCGTCAAATCCTGCACGCGCTTGCCGAGTTTGAGCGCGATGATTTCGATGTTGTCCTGTACGGAATTGTCCAGCCGCACGCGGCCCGGCCCCTGTTTGACACGGGGGCCGTAGCTGATTTTGTTCATGTAAAAGCTGGGAATGTCGGCCAGCAGCGAATTGGGATCGTCACCATCCTCGCATGTGGCGGCCGCCATGACCGCAATCGCACCCTGTAGCCCTTTGGAGACGATGGTTGTGCCGTCGATCGGATCAAGCGCGATCGCCATGCGCACCGACCCGGCGGACCAGTTGCCCAGCTTTTCCCCTTTGAATATACCCGGGGCGTTGTCCTTGATCCCTTCGCCGATGGTGACCAGCCCGGAAACGCTGACGGTGTCGAACAGGCCGCGAATGGCATCGCACGCGGCAAAATCGGCCGATTCCTTGTCTCCCTTGCCCATCCATTTGTAGGCGCTCAAAGCAGCCGCCTCTGTGGCGCGGGTAAATTCCAATCCCACCACCCGTTCCAGATCAACGGGTGCTTCGGTGGGATGGGCTTGAACGTCATTGGCGTTGTTTTTGGGCATGATCACTCCAAATAGACTTCAACAAACTCAAATACGCCAAATGGGAGAATACCACTGGCTTTGAACCCTGAACAGAAAATTCTGGTGTAAACCAGTCCGATAAATGCGTAATTCCTCGACCCGCGTGCAACTGTATCGCTTATGCGGGCGGCTCGGACAAAAGCTGTTCCCATGCGGTGGGATTGACATGTAGATGATATCGCCCATCCAACCGACGAACCTGAATCGGGCAGCGGTAGACGCGCGACACCAGCTCATCCTGCAGCACATCATCCGGCCGACCAACAGCGGCCGGCCGGCCTTCGCTCAACAGCAGGATTTGCGACGTGGCCGGCGGCAATTCCTCCACATGATGCGTGATCATCACCATCGTCGTGGGGTGAAGCGGGTCCTGGATCAGCCGTTGCAGCGTTGCCAGAACCTGTTCTCGCGAAGGCAAATCAAGGGCGGCGGTGGGTTCATCAAGCAACAGCAATCGCGGCCGACGAACCAACGCCCGGCCGATCAACCCGCGCAGTTTTTCGCCGCTGCTGAGCGTGGCATAGGGACGATCGGCCACCTTGTTCAACCCCACCGCGGCCAAAACCCGCTCCGATTCCTGCTCCATGGCGGATGTGACGGCCGCATACAACCCCAGCGTGCCGAAAAACCCGGTTAAAACCACTTGCCGGGCGGTCAATTGAGCATCCACCTCATACGGCCCGGCCGGTTGAACCAGCCCGATGGATTGCCGAAGGTCATTCAAGTCCGTTTCGCCAAAAATCTGGCCGCAGACGGAAACCTGGCCGGTGGTGGGCCATAAATATCCGCAAATCACCCGCGCCAAGGTGCTTTTACCCGAACCATTGGGACCGAGGATGGCGGCGCAGGTTCCTGTCGGGATGGACCAGTTGATGTGGCGTAAAATCCATCGTCCTTCGCGAAGAACACCCACATCCGAAAGCGAAATGGCCGGCTGATTGTTCGGCATGGGAAACGATCATGTCGGATGAACAAGTTTGTGGCAATAAAATTGGCGCATCGAAATTTCTGAAAATTACCCTACTATTCTCCACTGGTCCGAAAAACCAAATTGGAGACCCGACTGATGACCACCACCTATCCCCGCCGATTTGTCCCGAAAAATCTCGACGTGGCGGACTTTACGCAATTGCAGCCGCTCTATGACCAGTTGATCGACCGTCCGATCCAATCCGTCGATGAGCTGGAACAATGGCTGGCGGATGCATCTGAATTATCATCGGTGGTGGATGAATATGGCAGCCGGCGCTACATCGACAAAAGCTGCCACACCGAAGACCCGCAAATTGAAAAAGACTACATGCGCTTCATCGAGCAGATCGACCCGAAGATCAAACCGCTGTTTTTCCAGTTGCAGCGAAAATTGCTCGACAGCCCTTATGTCTCAAAGTTGTCCGGTGAGCGATACCGCATTCTGGAACGCAAATGGCGTGCGGATGTGGAGCTGTTTCGCGAGATCAACATCCCGCTGGAGACACAGGTCATCAAACTGGTCACGGAATATGACAAGATCAGCGGCGCGATGATGGTGCAGTTCCGTGGCAAGGAATACACCCTGCAACAGTTGGCACGGTTCATCGAGGAGCCGGATCGACAGGTTCGACAGGAGGCGTGGGAAACCAGCGCCGGCCGACGGTTGCAGGATCGCGGCCGAATCGACGAACTGTTCGACAAGCTGCTGCCGCTGCGGCAAGAGATCGCCTCCAATTCCGCCATGGACAATTATCGCTCATACGCCTGGAAGGCGTACAAACGCTTCGACTATACGCCGGACGACTGCCTGCGTTTCGCCGATGCGATTGAAAAGGCGTGCGTGCCGGTGGTGGATGAACTGGATCGCCAGCGGGCGGTCGATTTGAAGCTGGAAAAGCTGCGGCCGTGGGATTTGTCGGTCGATCCGAAAAATCGTCCGCCACTGCGTCCATTCGCCGACGACCAGACCGATCAATTTGTCCAAAAGGTGAAAACGATCTTCAATCGACTCTCCCCCCAACTGGCGGATGATTTTGACGTGCTTCGCCAGCGCAACAACCTGGACCTGCAAAGCCGCAAGGGCAAACAACCAGGTGGGTATCAATGTTCGCTGGATGAGGCCCGCGAGCCATTTATTTTCATGAACGCTGCCGGTTTGCAGCGGGATGTGGAGACGCTGCTTCACGAAGGGGGCCATGCGTTTCATTGCCTGGCCGCCCGCGAGGAGCCGCTGGTCTTTTTACGCAGCGCCCCCATGGAATTCTGCGAAGTCGCCAGCATGTCGATGGAACTGCTCGGCAGCGAACATTTTGACGTGTTTTATCAGGAAACGGATGCCAACCGCGCCCGCCGATCGATGCTGGAGGGGATCATCCGATTCTTCCCATGGATGGCGACCATCGACACCTTCCAACATTGGATTTACACCCATCCCGGCCACAGCGACCGCCAACGCACCGACCAGTGGCTGGCGATCCTCAACCGTTTTTCCAGCAAGGTGGACTGGAGCGGATACGAGGCGATGCGTGAATCGCAATGGCAGCGTCAATTGCATCTGTTCCACGCACCGTTTTATTACATTGAATATGGCATCGCGCAACTGGGCGCGTTGCAATTGTGGATCAAGAGCAAGGAAGACCCCCGGCGGGCGATCTCAAATTATCGAGCCGCCCTGCGGCTGGGGGGGACAAAAACCCTTCCGGAACTCTTCGCCGCTGCCGGCATCCGTTTTGACTTCTCCCAACGCACGCTCCACCCACTGATGCGGGCGTTGCGCGATGAATTGGCGGCCTTGCCGCGATAGAGAAAATCCACCGATTTGATACGGATAACTTGACGACGACGCCTGCGTTGAAATAATCGCATCGCTCGAAGGGCAATACAACACATGGATCCAACGCGGCCTGAATCAGTCCCCAACCCGGCGGTGCGGAGGCTTAGCCTGTATCTCCGCCAACTTGAAGCATTTGCGCGCAAGGGGCGCCGAACCATCTCCTCCAAGCAACTGGGCCAGTCCCTGGGCCTGACCGATGCGCAGGTTCGCAAGGATTTGGCCTATTTTGGCCAGTTCGGCCACCCCGGCATCGGCTATCGCGTCGATGACCTGATCGCACAGGTTCGCCGCATTCTGGGGACCGACAAAATCTGGAATGTCCTGCTGGTCGGGGCGGGCAACCTCGGCCGGGCGCTGATGAGTTACAAGGGATTTGACGCCAAGGGTTTTCGCCTGGTGGCGGTCTTCGACAGCGATCCGTCCAAGGTGGGCAAAAAACAAGGCCCGTTCGTCATCGAATCGTTGAATGATCTGCGCGAAGTGATCGACCGCCATGCCATTCGCCTGGCGATGATCGCGGTGCCGGCCGACGCGGCACAGGATATCGCCGACCGGCTGGTGGAAGCGGGCATTCGTGGCCTGCTGAATTTCGCCCCACTCTCGCTGAAGGTGCCGGAGGAAGTGGCGCTCAACGCCGTGGACCTGGCGGTACAGATGGAACAATTGTCGTTTCAGGTCAACATGCCACTCGGGCAAACGAAAGAAACGTAATCGACGGAGTACATTCGTGGCCACAGAAGATGGGCCGTCTTCGGAAAGTCGCCCCGGTCGCTGGCGGGAGTATCGCTGGCTGGCGGGGGTGCTGTCGGCGCTGGCGGCATTGATTCTGGGTTACATCGGGATCACCGAATATCTCAAGCACCTGCCGGATCAACCCCATCGCACGCCGGCGGATATTTTATATCTGACATTCAGGCTCTTCACACTCGATGGAGACTGGATCGTGGGCCAGAAAAACTGGCCGTTGATGGTGGCGAAATTTCTCGCTCCCGCAGTGACGGCCTACACGGCCGCATTGACGGTATTGGCCGTTTTCCGCCGTCAGATTCAGCAATTACGCGTGCGGCTGTTGTGGCGCAACCACGTCATCATCTGCGGCCTGGGGCGAAAAGGGATGCAATTGCTGCGCGAATTTCGCCGTCGCGGCGATCGCGTGGTGGCGATTGAATGCAATGAGGGGAACGACGACATCCCCACCGCCCGCACATTCGGCGCGGTGGTGCTGGTGGGGGATGCGGCCGATGAACTGATGCTGCGGCGGGCGGGCATCAATAAGGCCGGCCGGGTGTTGTGCGTCTGCGGCGAGGATGGGGTGAACGTCGAATCGGCCGTTCGGGCGTTTGAACAAATTGACAACACAATTCCCGCGAACGCCTCATCGGGAACCCTTTCCTGTCGGGTTCATCTGGTGGATGGCAAATTGTGCGAATTGTTCAAACAACACACCCTCTTTGCCCGGCACGATGATCGATTTGAGGCGGTGGTCTTCAACACCTACGCCAACGCCGCCCGGTTGTTGTGGAACAATAATCCGCTGGATCGGGTGCGGATCGGCCCGGATGATGCGCGCGTGCCACATCTGGTGGTTTTGGGGTTTGGTCCGATGGGGCAATCGGTGCTGCTGGCGGCCGCCAAAGTGGGGCATTACGCCAATGGCCGAAAACTGGCCGTCACGGTCGCGGCGGCCGATCTGGAATCTCAACGACGTCATTTTATCGCTCAATATCCTCAACTGGAGCGGGTCATCGATGTGCATTGGATGGCACAGGATGTGGAAGACCCCCAACCGAGAACAAGACTTGAGGAACTGGCATCCGATGAATCATGGATCACCACCGTCGCGGTCTGCCTCGATGAACGGGATCGAAACCTGCCGGTGGCGTTGAATCTGCCCCGCGTGGTTCATCGCCGTAATATTCCGGTTCATGTCTGGTTGTCGGAACGAACCGGATTGGCGAGCCTGCTGGAAGGGGATCGACGCTCGGCCGCCGTGGGCCGAAATATCAATCCATTTGGCGAAGTTGAAAAAGTCTGCTCGCTGGAACTGGTACTGCGTGAAAAACTGGACCAACTGGCCAAAATGGTTCATCAATCTTATATCAACAAACGGACACGCGAAGGGGCCAAACCGCAATCGGACCCCGCGTTGGTCCCCTGGGGGCAATTGGGTGAGGGATTGAAGGAATCCAACCGTCAGCAGGCGGATCACATCGCCGTCAAACTGCGGGCAATCGGATGCGGGATGATACCGGCCGATTCATCCGCAAACCGGCCTGAGCGAACCATCAACGCGTCCGAACTTGAAGTGCTGGCGAAAATGGAACACGCCCGCTGGAACGCCGACCGATTTCTGGCCGGTTGGACATTGGGGGATAAAAACACCGCCGAACTCAAAACCCCCTACCTTGTGTCTTGGGAGGAACTCAGCGAAGAAATCCGCGACTACGACCGCGAACCCGTTCGCAACCTGCCTGCTCTTGCCAGGGAAATGGGAATGCGAATTGTGCAAAGCAATAACGCGGCCTAATTGGCACTGCCGGCCGCGACACACCATTTACAATTGCACCGATCCCCGATTTTAATGGCCGGACGATGGTTCATCGCCAACGGACAATGCTCTTCCGGCGACTTGGCCTTGTCCTTCGTCGGGCAACCACACCCATCGGCCGCCAAATCCCTCTCCACCTGCTGCGTCAACGGTCGGCCGCAATAGGACACCCCGCGATGCACCACCCGCAATGGGCATCGTTCACAAATGGCCGCCCGCTGCGCCCACGTCGGCTCCACCGCCAGCAATTGGATGCGCCTTAACCGTGCCGCGGCCGACTTGGCGGCGGCGCGCGACAAGGTCGCAAATACCCCGGTTCGACAAAACGTACATCCCATCAACAACTGTTATCGGACGTTGCACCGGCCGCCAATGAGCTTTTTATCACCACCCGGCAAGACCTCGATAATGCCCCTCCCCCAACGTTCCGATACCAGATTTATGAAAGCGATGTGGAATAGCGCCATTCAACGGGTTGCCGCGCGGCCGGCGCGTCGTGGCATCAGCGTCATGTACGCCATCGTCGTGCTGGTCATGCTGGTGGGTGTCTGCTCGCTGGCAGTCGACCTGGGACGGGTGCAACTGGCCAAATCCGAACTGCAACGAGCGGTGGATGCCGCCGCCCGCGCCGGCGCGGCCAAAATCTCAGGCAGCAAAAAAGCCGCCCGCAACGCCGCCAAACAGGTGGCCAAGCTCAATCTGGTCGATGGCAACCAACTGATCCTCGCCAACTCGAATATCACCTACACCTTTTATGATGAGACCACCAGAACATTCAAACCCTCGCAAACCCCGCTCAATGCCGTAATCGTGACGGCGAAGCTGGAAGGGACCAATGGAATCCCTCTGATTTTCGGCGCATTGCTTGGACGTCAATATCAGTCCATCCACGCCACGGCCACCGCCGCCTACATCACCCCCATCGACGTGACCGGCGACATCTCCTCGGCCGCCAACCCCTGGCTGGCCGGGATGCCCAGTGGAACGGTTGCCAACCCCAACAACCCCCACCACAACCCCGACATCGCCGGCAAATCCAAACCCAGCGCCGGTTATCTCGACCCCAGCCCCACGCTCATAACCGACCTCCCCCTGCAACCAGGAACCGCCATCAACTTCAGCTCGGTCAGCGGATATTCCAACAACGACAACGACTGGGATCCCATTTACGACCCGGATGGAAACGGTTCATGGATCGTCCACAATCGTTACAGTTCCAGTGGCGGCCCGGAAAATGGCATGTCGGACATGTACGCCCCCATCAACGCGATTGTCGGGGTGTTTCTGGATGACAGCAAACCCAACATGACCTCTCCTCCCCCCACGCTGAATTTCTCCACCCCGGAAAGTCGTGATTTCACCACGCTGTCACCGCAACTCAAACAGGTCTTTTTCATCGGCGACGGCATGACCTCCGACGAAATCGTCCAGCAATTCATCATCCCCTCCGGCGCCACCCGGCTTTTCATCGGGCAGATGGATGAATACGAATGGAACAACAACACCGGCAATCGCACCTACCGGTTTTCCCGACCCGGCCGAATTGAATTGGTAAAATAACCACACGGATGGGCAGAACCTTTTCAGCGGCTAAAATACCCTGCGATGCCGCTGGACACCGGCCCAATCAAACGCCCCACCTGCCCGCGCTGCGGAAGACCATTGCGCCTCGTTCGCGTGGGCGAAAGCCGGGCGATGCGCTGCCCCTTCTGCCCCATCCTTCGCGACGACGAAGCCGCTCCCCCACCCCCAAAAGACTGGCGCCACATCGCCCGCTACAGCGCTTACGGCCTGTTGGCTTTGTTTTTCATCGCATTGTCCATCTGGCTCCACAGCTACCTGACCGCTCCAAAACCCACCTGGGAGGATGAACACCGCCAGCAAATCGTCGCACTGTTAAATCAGGCCGAGTCGCTGGACAAACAGGGGAACACCTCAGAGGCGTATGACCGCTATCACGAGTTGGATCAACTGATCCTCGGCCGCTCGCTTGACGATCCGATACTGCAATCCCGTGTCAACGCCGCGCGAAGACGGGAATTGGCACTGGCCGCCCAATTGGCCGCCCGACAGCAGCTATCGGCCGCCACTCCCCCGCCGCAGCCGTCCACACCAACCCCGGCCGTCCCGCCACCTCCTCCCGCCCCAACCGTCGCCGAAGATGAAAACCTGCAAACCCCCACCGGCCAGCGCCCCGCGCCACAACCTGTGGTGGTGGAATCCTCCATCGTCAACGACCAGCGTATCGGGGAAGCCCTGACCAAAGCGATCAATTTCATCCTCTCCCATTTTGAACAGGGAAAACTCAAACCCAACTCCGCCAGCTCCCCGGATCAACAAAACGGCCTCAACGCCCTGTGCGTCTACGCCCTGCTTCAAGCCGGCCAGGCCACCGGCGACGAACGCCTCTCCATCAACGGCAAATTGATGCGACAGTTGATCGATGAACTCAAACAATTGTCGATGGATGGCCACGTCGGCACTTATGCCCATTCGCTTCGCGCCACCGCATTGGCGGTCTACAACCGCCCACAGGATCGACCAACCTTGTCGGCGGATGTGAAATACCTGCTGGAGGCCGCGCAGGTGGGGACATACACCTATGGCCTACCGACAGGCGAGCAACGACCCTCCGGGCAAATCCGATGGGATCATTCCAATACCCAGTACGGCCAACTTGGCGTCTGGGCCGGCGCTGACGCCGGATTGTCCATTCCCTCCTCCTACTGGAATGATGTCCAATCGCACTGGGATGACACCCAACACTCCACCGGTGGCTGGGGATACCAACGATCAAACGATCCCACCTTGACCATGACCTGCGCCGGTGTGGCGTCACTATTTGTCGCACACGATATTTTGGACGGCCCGCGATATGGCAACAACGTCGGCCGCGAGCCATTCTCGCCCGCCTTGGCGCGCGGCCTCGCCTGGCTGGAAAAAGGTAACAACATCATCACCCCGGAAAACAGCAGTTCATGGGGATACGCCCTCTATGGCATCGAACGGGTTGGGCTGGCTTGCGGATTCAAATACATCGGCCAACACGACTGGTATCGAATCCTCGCCACCAGAGTCTTGGAACGACAAAGCGCCAACGGCGACTGGGGAAGCCTGGTCGATACCTCCTTCGCCACATTGTTCTTATCGCGCGGCCGACATCCCATCATGATGAATAAAGGCCGGTTTGACGGCTTCTGGGCCAACCGCCCGCGCGACATGGCCAATCTCAGCCGATTTGCCTCCTATGAACTGGAACAACCATTGAACTGGCAGGTGGTGAACCTGAACTTGGACGCGCCCGACTGGATGGACGCACCCATCCTCTATCTGGCCAGCCACCAGGCCCCCAATTGGTCCGAAAGTCAGGAAAACAATCTCCGCGAATATGTCGAAGCAGGCGGGATGATCTTTACACAGGCGGATGGCGACAGTGCGGAATTCAATCAATTTATCGATAAATTGGGGCCGCGGCAGTTTCCTCAATACACCTGGCATATCGTGCCGGAAGACCATTGGTTCTACTCGGCCGTCTTTCGCATGAAACAGAAACCGCCTCTGCGGATGATTACAAATGGATCGCGTGTGTTGATGGTTCACAGCGAGGCCGATTTGGCGCAATACTGGCAACTCAAGGAACAAAAAGAGCACCGCCCCGTTTTTGACCTGGGCGTGAATCTCTATGCCTACGCCGGCGGCAAAAGCGGCGTGCGAAACCGGCTCAAAAGCTGGGCGATTGCTCCCGTTGATGCCAAACCGATTGCCCGCATGAAACTGGCGCGGGTTCGCTTCGCCGGCAATTGGGATCCCGAACCTGGCGCTTGGCGACGATTCTCCCGGCAGATCATGCGGGAAACCAGTTACGACATTCAACCTCAAACGATCGATCTGGCGAATCTGGCCCAATCGGGTCTGCGATTTGCCCATCTGACCGGAACGGGAGAAATCACACCCGATGAGAAACAAATCGAATCGGTCCGCAATTTTGTGACAAACGGCGGTGTTCTTCTGATCGACCCGTGCGGCGGCGATCCAGCGTTTGCCCGGACTGTTCGTGATAATTTGCTCAACAAGGCTTTTAACGAATCCCCATCTCCCCTGCCGGCGGATCATCCACTGATGAACGCATCCGCGCCGGGGATGGTCGATCTTGGCGAAGTGAAATTGCGAAAATTCGCACGGCTGCGAATCAAACCATCCGAGGCCCGGCCGATGTGGTTTCGTGCCGGCAAAGGAGTTGTGCTGATGTGTCCCATCGACTTCTCCACCGGCCTGACCGCTTCGATGGCCTGGGGGGTTGTGGGATATGAGGCGGCCTGGGCACACGACCTGTTGAAAAATGCAATCCTGTGGACCTGGGATGGATCGCGTGAAAGGGCGCGGGATTGACGATATAGTACGATCAGGGCGACACTTGCGCTTGGGCGCTTCGCCGATTGACGCAAAGGCATTTATTTCACGAGGACCTCAAAGCATGATTCAAAGGCGACCGGGGGTGTGGATCGTGACGCTGTTGATGGCGCTGGGATGGATTTCATCCCCCGCGCTCTCGCAGGAGAACCGCAATCGTGACTCGGCCGACGCCGCCATGGCCGAGCAATGCGCGGAATTTGCACAGGAACTGCTGCATATCCGCAACATCACCGACCCCGCATGGCAGGCCAGCGCCGTCCTGTTGCAGGCGGCGCAGCGACTGAATCCGGATGACCCGCGTTATCTGCGGCTGCTTGGCGAGGCCCAGTTGCAGTCCCGCGATGAGGCCGGGGCGCTGGACACGCTGCGGCAACTGGTCGCCAAGGATCCCAACAGTCAGACCGCGCAGATTCAGTTGATCGATTTGTATCAGTCCCGTCTCCAGACCGCCGATGCGCGGATGGAATATCTGAGAAAACTTCTTGATGTGCAGAGCATCCCGGAACCGGTTCGCTCACACGTGGCGTTGCGGCTGGCGCGGCTCTATTCGGAGCGATCCCAATCCGATCAAGCCTTGAATATGCTCAGCCAGGCGGTGAGGCTCAATGCCCAAAATCTCGCCGCGTTGCAGATGCGATATGAGATGTTACTGGCCAACGGCAGCCCGCTGGAACGGGCCAAGGTGCTGATGGCGATGCTTCGGGCCAATCCCGCACAGCCGGCAAAGGCCGCCGCCTTGGCGGCAGAGGCCGCCGGGGTGGGGCTGATGGATGATTCCTTAAGCTGGTACGGCGTCGCGTTGAACGTTTACAACCGGCTGGGGCAGCTTCCGCCGCCGCAAACGGCCATCGGTTATGCCGCCGAGCTGTTCATCAGCGGCCAATCCCCCGCCGCCATCGGATGGGTGACCCAACTGCTGCAATTCGACCCCACCAACGTGGATGCGTGGTTTTTGCGACTGGCAATTGAACGAAGCAACGGCAACAAGGATTTATACGCCAAGGCCCGACAGGAAGCCCTTGTCGCACTGAACAACCGCCTGCAAATGGCCCGACAGGCGGCAGGCCACAAGGATGCGACCACCCAACCGATTGATTCACCCGGCGAGGTGATGATTCCGGATGTGACGGCCGAGGCCAAGGCCATCATGGGCCAGCAGACCGCGCAGGAAATCCGATCGGCATACACCATGTCGCTGATCGATCTGGCCTGGTTTGAGGCCTATTTCAACGAACAGCCGGCACAGGTGCGAAAACTGCTGGAACCGCTGAAGTCGCTGTTGCCGGCCGACAATGTCACACTGGCACGGCTAGAAGGGTGGGCCTTGCTGCTGGAGGGGAAAAAAGATGAGGCGAGCGTCAAACTGTCGGCGGTGTCGGATCACGATCCGCTGGCGGCGCTGGGTTTGATTCGCGTTACCGACAAAAATGCCGCCGGCGAACAGTCGGCCGGGGCGATTGCCCGGCGAATCTTCAACGACAATCCTTCGGGCGTGCTGGGGGCGTTGTTGTGGGGTGAATTGCAGTCCAAAGGGGTGCAACTGATCCAATCGCAACAGGCGGTGGGGATCAAGATGGAACTGGAGAAATTCCCCACCGACTGGTTGAAGATCATCGATTCACCCGATGGCTTTTACATCCTGCGCGCCATGCCGGTGCAGGTGTCGCACCAGTTTGGCGAACCGATGTTCGCCCAGATTACGCTGCGCAACATCAGCAATTATCCTCTGACCGTCTCGTCCGACGGCGTGATCCGGCCTGACTTGTGGATCAATGCGCAGCTTCGCGGCGCAACCCAGCAGGGTGTGCCGCCGGTCTTTGATCGGTTCGCGCAGCAGATTTTATTGCTGCCCGGCCAGAGCATGACACAAACCGTGCGGGTTGATCAGGGGGCGCTGGATCAATTGTTTGCCACCAACCCCTCCATTTCCGTGCAGGTTTACGCCAACATCATGACCAACCCGATCACCTTCCACGGCGGCGTGGGGCCGGGGCCGGCGGGCAATGTGGTGCAATTCAGCCGGATTTTTGAACGGGCCGGATATCCGCTGACCAGCGAGGAAGCCAAACGCAAGCTCCTGGACCGCGTCAACAACGGCAGCGGCGCCGACCGCGTTCATGCCATTGAGTTGTTGACCACTTACACCCGGTTTTTCATGACGCAGGATGCCCAATACCGCCCGCTGGTGGATGAATTCACCGCCGCGTTGCGACGGGCCGGCAGTGAGCCAATGTCAACATCCATCCGCGCCTGGGCCAATTATCAACGGGTGATCCTGCTGCCGCCGGACAAGCGTGGCGATGAAATCAAGCCGCTGCTGGGTGATGCCAACTGGCTGGTGCGGCTGATGGCCTTGGTTGCGACCAATGGCATGGAACAGAAGCAACATCTTCAACTGCTGGAGAGCGCGGCCAAAAACGATGCCGATCCGGTGGTGAAGCAATATGCCGCCTCAATGGCCTCGCTGCTCAAAGTTGCCACCACGCAGCCATCGGCGACCCAGCCGACCATCGACCAATTGCCTCCGACCAGCGAACCCGCACCGACCGGAGGGTAAACGGTGAGCGCACGAAAAAACCCGTCGAAACGCCCTCCGCGCCAGCGCATCGGCTTCGCGGATGATTTCAGGCGTTTTTTTCTGCGCGGACTGGCGACACTCACCCCGACGCTGATCACGATTTTTCTGTTGTCGTGGGTCTGGAACCAATTAAGCGACAAACTGGGCC
Source organism: Phycisphaerales bacterium (assembly GCA_020847545.1). Classification (GTDB taxonomy): domain Bacteria; phylum Planctomycetota; class Phycisphaerae; order Tepidisphaerales; family Tepidisphaeraceae; genus JADYZN01. The sequence goes on along the minus strand of JADLBV010000016.1, from coordinate 6,489 downwards.
GACACATCATCACCGGCCTGCGCTACGGGGTGAAATGGGTCTGGGCGACCACCTCCAACCAGCAAAGCGGGTACATCGATCGATACTGGGACCACCTTTGGGGTTTAATGTCCCCCTGGCAAATCGAAGTGCTGGGGGTGGTGCTGGCGATCATCCTGGTCTACATCGTCGGCCTGCTGGTGGGTAATTTGATCGGACGGACACTGTGGCGAATCACCGAGGTGGGTGTGATGCGCATACCGGTGGTGCGGGCGATTTATCCGGCCGTCAAGCAGATCACTGATTTCGTCCTCGCCGACCGCAAAAGCCAGTTCAGCGACAGCAGGGTGGTGGCGGTTCAGCCGCACGCACAGGCGATCTGGTCCATCGGGCTGGTCACCGGGCCGGGGGTGGCGCCACTGAGCAGTCAGGTTGGCCAGGAGATGGTGACGGTCTTCATCCCCTCATCCCCCACGGCATTCAGCGGTTATGTATTGGTTGTGCCAAAGGAATCGGTGGTGGAACTGCCTTTGACGGTGGAGGAGGCGATGCGATTGCTGATCAGCGGCGGCGTCATTACCCCATCTGGCCCGCCATCGGTTGGCCAACCGGCCGCGACACCGCTCCCCGCCTCAACCACCACCTGATCGCATGGGGAAATTCCCTTTCATTTTCATCATTTGCGCGGCATTCTTTTTTATGGTTTTCCTGTACAATGCCCAAAGAGCCGGCCGGGCATGGTCGGCTGATGTTTCGACAAGGAGTATACTTGTGCTGGTGACCGTATCTTCCCGACACATGAACGTATCCGAGCCGCTCAAACAGTACGCCGAGCAAAAAGCCGGCAAACTGCTTAAATATTACGACCGGATTCAGGAAATCGAGGTCATTTTTGACGCCGGAAAGGACACCACCCGCGTTGAGGTGATCGTCAACGCCGAACATAAGAACATGTTCATCGCCAACCACGATGTTGGCGACGCCTACGCCTGTGTTGACCAGTGTGTTCACAAGTTGGAACGCCAGCTCAGCGATCACAAGAAAATGTACCGCAACCGAAAACACCCCGAGGAAACGCGCGGCGACCGGGGCGCCGGCGCCGTGGGTTGAATCCCCCGCCGGAATCAGGAAACTTCGCCGCATCGCCGCTGGGCGGGCCGGACTGCCCGCCATCGGCCCATTGAGAGGTTCGATTCTTTATGAAGTTGAAAGATTTCATCGTATCCGACGCCATCGTCGCCGAATTGCAGGGAGCCGATCGCAACGCGGTCCTGCGCGAGCTGGTGAATTCGCTGGCGGCCGCCGGCGCGCTGCCGGCCGACGCCGTGGAAGACGTGGTCGCCGCGTTGATCAAACGCGAACAGACCGGCTCTACCGGCTTCGGCAAAGGCGTTGCGGTTCCGCACGTCAAGCATCCCAGAATCACAAAAATGGTCGGCGCGATCGGGCGCAGCGATGCGGGAATTGACTTTGCCGCGCTCGATCAGCAGCCGGTCTACACGGTGTTTCTCCTGCTTTCGCCGGAAAACCAGCCCCAGCAGCATCTCCAGGCGATGAACATCGTCTTCAGCAACCTGCAAAAGGACATGTTCCGACGTTTTATTCGCCAAAGCACCACCCGCCAGGCGATTGTGGAATTGCTCGACGAGGCCGACCAGGGCAAATAACCCCGTGACAATCCTCCCTAGCGTATCGGCCCGCGGGAGAGATGTTCATCCTTGATCGCAACACCACGCTCTACCATGCCCAATGCTTGCAAACAGGTTCTGGTGAAAAACAAGCTGGGCCTGCACGCGCGCCCCGCGATGCAGTTTGTGGACATGGCCAACCAGTTCACCTCCGACATCAAGGTGCTCAAGGGTGGCGAGGAGCCGTGCGAGGCCGATGGCAAAAGCGTCATGCAGATGATCATTCTGGCGGCGGTTGAAGGAACCCCGCTGACCATCGAAGCCAGTGGCGATGACGCCGATGAGGCGGTGCGGCGGCTGGGGGATTTGTTTGACTCCGGTTTTGGGGAAGATGAATAAAATGCCGCGACGATGCGGCGAGCGGCCCCACCGACAATCGGCGGGTCGAAACAGGCAATGGCCTTTGAATCGGCGATGATCGCATGGAGATAAAGAAAGGCATAGGCGTTTCCCCCGGCGTCGTCATCAGCACCGCGGTTGTGCTGGACGCGGAGGATTTGCTTATCCCGCGCCGACAGGTTGAAACCGCCGATGTGCCCGCCGAGATCAAACGGGTGGAAAAGGCGCTGGCCGAAAGCGTGGCCGACCTGACCCGCCTGCGCAAGGAGACGGCCGCCAAACACGGCAAGGAAATCGGCAACATCTTCGATTTTCACCTGGGCATCCTGCGCGACAAGACCACGCTCAAGCAGCTCCTGACCGAAATCCAGACCAACCAGACCACCGCCGAATACGCCGTCAGCGTCGTGATGCGACGATTCGCCGCCAACTTCCTGAAAATGTCCGACAAATACCTGTCGGAACGGGTCAAGGATGTTTACGACGTCGAACGACGCATCCTGCGCAACTTGATCGGCCAAAAACACAAGGGGCTGGGGCAATTGAAGCAGGATGTCATCGTCATCGCCCACGACCTGCTCCCCTCGCAAACAGCCGCGCTGGACCGCGCCCATGTGCGCGGGTTCGCCACGGATGTCGGCGGACGCACCAGCCACACCGCCATCGTCGCCCGCGCCATGGGGATTCCAGCGGTCGTCGGGCTGGGGGACATCACCTCCGAAGTCTCCGGTGGCGACACCGTCATCATCGACGGCAATCGCGGCGTGCTGATCATCAATCCGGATGAGGATCAACTCATCGAGCACCGCGAATTTGAACGCAAGCTCATCCGCCTCGAAACCGAACTGGCCGAGCTGCGCGACCTGCCCGCGCAAACCCTCGACGGCCACGTTGTCAGCCTTCAGGCCAACATCGAATTTCCCGAGGAAGTACGGGACGCCACCCACCGCGGCGCGCAGGGGATCGGTCTGTACCGCACCGAATTTTTATATCTCGCCTCCGCCCAGGAGCCGACCGAGGAGGATCATTACAATTCCTACGTCGAGGCCATCCGGCTGCTTAAAGGCAGGCCGCTGGTCATCCGCACGCTGGATTTGGGCGCGGACAAATACACACAGGAAAAAGCCGCCAATCCCGAACGCAACCCGTTCCTGGGCGACCGCTCCATCCGCATGTGCCTGCATGACATTCCCATGTTCAAACGGCAGTTGCGGGCGATCATGCGCGCCAGCGTGCTGGGGGATGTGCGGATCATGTTCCCCATGATCTCGACGTTGATGGAGCTGCGCCAGGCCAAGATGGTCCTCAAGGATGTCACCGAGGAACTGGAGGATGAAAACCAGCCCTTCCGGCAGGACATTCCCATCGGCATCATGATCGAGGTTCCGTCGGCCGCCCTGATGGCCAATCATTTTGCACGCGAGGTGAACTTTTTCTCGATCGGGACCAACGACCTCATCCAGTACACGCTGGCCTGCGACCGGACCAACGAAAAGGTGGCGGGGCTGTTTTGCCCGGCCCATCCGGCCGTGCTGGCGTTGATCCGGGATGTCATCCGCGCCGGCGTCAGAAATTCGATCAGCGTCAGCGTATGTGGTGAAATGGCGGGTGAGGCGTTGTACACTTTATTGCTGCTGGGACTGGGATTGACGATTTTCAGCATGAACGGGCCGGATATTCCGGAGGTTAAAAAAATCATCCGCTCAACCACGATGGCACACGCCAAACAGGTGGCCCGCCGTGTGATGAGCTTTGACAGTGAACGACAGGTGATGCATTTCCTGCGTGAGGAGACCAGGAAAATCATCCCGGAGGCATTTTAAGATTCCAAGGGAGCAAGGCAGTTGCTGATTGCCGGCCGCCGGTTGCCGGTCAGACGTGCGACGCTTTGCGAATTGAACGAACAACAGTCAACCGGCGACAGGCGACATCGCATCTATGTCAAAAGAAATGTTAATCAATGTCTCAGAGGGCGAGGAATGCAGAATCGCCCTTCTGGACAACGGCAAGCTCGAAGAGCTTTACATGGAGCGCACCAGCTCCACCTCCCACGTTGGCAACATCTACAAGGGTCGGGTCACCAACGTCGAGGCCTCCATTCAGGCGGCATTCGTCGATTTTGGACTTGGCCGCAACGGGTTTTTGCACATCTCGGATGTGATGCCCAGCTATTTTGGCGGCGGCCGGGAGGATGTTCACGAATCGGTGGGGCGCAAAATGGCCCGCCGCGACCGTCCGCCCATTCAGCGCTGCCTGCGCCGGGGCGATGAGATCATCGTGCAGATCATCAAGGAAGGCATCGGCACCAAAGGCCCCACCCTCAGCACCTATTTGTCCATCCCCGGCCGCATTCTGGTGATGATGCCCGGCATGGGCAAGATGGGCGTCAGCCGAAAGATCGAGGATGAGGAGGAACGCCGTCGTCTGCGCCAGATTCTCGACGGCCTCAAGCCGCCGCGCGATGTCGGGTTCATCATCCGCACCGCCGGCGTCGGCAAAACCAAGGCCGAAATCGAACGCGACCTGAAATATCTCACCCGGCTGTGGGAAAACATCGAGAAAAAAGCCGAATCCTCCGCGCCCCTCGAACTATACACCGAAGGGGATCTGGTGACGCGCACCGTGCGGGATGTTTTCACCACCGAAATCGACCGCATCATCGTCGACAACAAGGAAGTGGCCCGGAAAATCAAGGAATTTTTCAAGATCGCCATGCCGCGCACGCGCAACAAGGTCGATCTGTACGAGGAGGGAGTGCCGCTTTTTCATAAATACGGCATCGAGCGCGAAATCGAGCAGATGTACAGCCGGCATGTGCCGCTGCCATCGGGCGGTTCACTGGTGATCGATTCCACCGAAGCGATCGTCGCCATTGACGTCAACTCCGGCAAATTCCGCGAACACAGCGACGCCGAAACCACCGCCTTCAAGACCGACCTGGAAGCCGCCGATGAAATCCCCCGCCAGCTCAAACTGCGCGACCTGGGCGGCGTCATCATCTGCGACTTCATCGACCTTCGATTTGAACGCCACCGCCGCGACCTTGAAAAACGCCTGCATGACAATTTCCGAAAGGACCGCGCCAAGACCAAAGTCCTGCGCATGAGCCAGTTCGGCATCATCGAACTGACCCGCCAGCGCATGCGCCCCAGTCTCAAACGGTCCATCTATTTCGACTGCCCCCATTGCAAGGGATCGGGACTGGTCAAAACCCCCGAAAGCATGAGCCTCGATGTCATGCGCCGACTCGCCATCGCCGCACATGACCAGCGCGTGGCCCGCATCGAAATGTCGGTCTGCAACGAGGTCGCCTTCTACCTGCAAAACAAAAAACGCGCCCAGCTTTCACAATTGGAATCCCACAGCCGCAAACGCATCGTCGTTCGCGCCGATACGTCCATGGGGCTGGATGAAATCCGCCTGACCCTCTTTGATGCCCGCGATGGTCTGGTCTTCATCGATGCCTTGGGCATGTCCACTCAGGATGCCCACGGCAACAACCAGAACGCGCAACGCCGTCAGGGTCGTGGTGATCAACGCGATCAACGCGGCCGGCGCGGCCAATCGCAGCAACAACCCCAACGTCGCCACGAACCCGAAGTCGCGATGGATGAACGCTATCTGCTTGATAATGCTGAAGATGCGGTCGAGGAGCGCGAAATCACCCAGTCACAGGCCCCTTCCCGCATCCTGCCGCCACCCCCACCGATGCCGGCCGACGAGGATTCGGACGATCAGGAAAATCTGCAATCATCGTCAGAATCCTCCGAAAATGACTCGGATGAGGCATCGAATGAGACCTCGGATGAGAACAATGCTGAACCCGATGCTCCGCGAAGAGGCCGTCGTAGGGGCCGACGAGGACGACGTGGCCGAGGGCGTGGTCAATCTCCCACCCGCGATGCCGAATCGGAATTGAGCTCTCCCATCGAAGACTCACAAGACGAGAATTCCACCGATTTGGATGAATCACCTTCCGCGGAGCAACCCGATCAGGACTCCTCCGATACTTCTTCCGATTCCGATGAACCCGTCGATTCGGGAGAATCCGATGATGAATCCTCCGCCCCCCGCCGTCGTCGTCGTCGTGGCGGCCGGCGTCATCGATCCGGCTCAAAAACCGGCCGCAATGGCGATGCTCCCGCCGAACCTGCCGAATCACCCCGGCAACAACCTCAATCCACCGTCACCCCCCAACGCCCCGCGCCGCCACCACCCATGCCGGTGGTCCGCACCGGTTCCACAGACCGTCATCTGATGTCTGATGAACCGGTCAACCCGGAGCCTGTCCGCCGGCCACGCTCTTATCGCGACCTGGATGCGATTCCGGATGATCTGGATTAAGAATCTATCTCAGAACCTAATGAACCTGCGACGACACGATTTTCGCCCGCCATCAAGTAGCGACGACGAGGCGACTCAACATAAAGAGTCGTTGAGGAGGAGCGCCGCCGAGGGCGGGCGAAAAGCGTGTCGCCCTTCG
>JADLBV010000015.1 GCA_020847545.1 Phycisphaerales bacterium | reverse complement strand
GGGTCCATTTCGGCAAATTTGAGGGAAAACCCCCACCCTTACCCTCCCCCGGCGTACCGGGGGAGGGGATAAAGAGGCTCAGCCTGTGTCATGGATGCCGTAAAAAAATACAAATGCGTTTGCCCTGGATATGAAAACGACACACTTACTCAAACTTGATTCAGAAACAGCTTTCGTGGATACTTTCGCCAAGGATTGTACCCAGAGGGCAATCGTTTGCTCGCAGGGTTTTCCATGCAAAACAAGGAATCACGATGGCCAATTTTGAACCCGATCCGAAATTGAAATTCACCTTTGGTTTGTGGACGGTGGGAAATATCGGCCGAGACCCCTTTGGCGGGCCGGTGCGGGAGTCGATTTCGCCGGTGGAGGTTTGCAATCTGCTGGGTGAAGTCGGGGCGTATGGAGTGAATTTTCACGACAACGACCTGGTTCCCATCGACGCCTCACAGGCCGAACGTGACCGGATTGTGCGCGATTTCAAAAAGGCGATGCGTGTCAACGGGCTGGTCGCTCCGATGGCGACGACCAACCTCTTTTCGGAGCCTGTTTTCAGGGATGGGGCCTTTACCAGCAACAACGCTCGCATCCGTGCCTATGCCATCCAAAAGACGATGCGCGCGATGGACCTGGGGGCCGAGTGCGGGGCAAAAATTTACGTCTTCTGGGGTGGCCGCGAAGGGACCGAATCGGATGCCACCAAGGATCCGATCGAGTCGATTAAGCGTTTCCGCGAGGCGATCAATTTTCTGTGCGAATACAGCCTCAAGCAGCGTTATGGTTATCGATTTGCCTTTGAAGCCAAACCCAACGAGCCGCGCGGGCACATGTATTTCGCGGTGACCGGCTCATACCTGGCGCTGATCCCCACGCTGGACCATCCCGACATGTGCGGCGTCAACCCGGAATTTGCCCATGAGACAATGGCGGGATTGAATTTCGTCCACCATGTCGCCCAGGCGCTGGAACTGAAAAAACTGTTCCATGTCGACCTCAATGATCAGGAGATGGGCCGATACGATCAGGATTTCCGTTTCGCTTCGGTTAATTTCAAATCGGCGTTTTTCCTGGTCAAGCTGCTGGAAGATTACGGGTACAACGGCCCGCGACATTTTGATTCCCACGCCTATCGCCAGTCCAATTATGCGGATGTCAAAAACTTCGCGGCCGGCAGCATGCGCAACTACATGATCCTGCGTGAAAAGGCCCGACGCTGGAACGCCGACAAGCAAATCCAGTCGTTGCTGAAGCAGATCAACGTGGAGGATGCCGGCCTGTCGAAACTGACCAAAAAATTCTCCCCCGCCAACGCCAAAAAGCTGTTGGCCGAACCGTTGAACTACAAAAAACTGGCCCAGGCCCCCCTGCTTTATGAAAAGCTGGACCAGTTGACCAACGAGGTTTTGCTGGGAATCAGGTAGGAACCTCGCTCAGAGCAATCGCATTTATATTTTTAGCGGCATTCATAATGCTCGCAGAGCCCCTTTATTCCCTCCCCCGGTATTCCCGGGGGAGGGAGTAAATATAATTGCGATTACCCTGGAATCCCGCTGTCGCGGCAGGTGGATTTCATTGTCCGGGCGATCCTTGGGCCGATAGGATGGTCGCCCGGAGGCACCGGTGCCGTCGCGATTGAGACTGGCCATTGTGTTGCTGTACATGGGTGGCGCGGCCGCGATGGCCGGACCACCAAAGGCCGCGAGTCGGCCAGCCACCTCTCCATCCATTGTCCCATCCGTTCGACTTCCCATTCCAACGCAGGCGGATCAGGACAAATCGCTTCGTTTGGTGCATCAGGTTTTTGCGGCCGACTATGCGGATCGTTCCGTCGTCGCACGAAAGGCGCTGGGGCGCAAGTTATTGAATCTGGGATTGCATACGAACGATGAACCGGTGGATCGGTTTGTCCTGCTGCGTGAATCGGCCGATTTGTCCGCCGGCGTGGCCGACCTTTCAACGGCATGGCGGACGATTGAGGCGTTGGCGGATGAATATGAGGTGTCGCGGCTGACATTGCGGCGGTCGGTGTTGCGCATCGCCCAGCCGATCGCGCAGGGGGTGGAGTTGGAAGCGCTGTCACGGGCGGCGCTGCGCTGCATTGATCTGGCGGTCATGGAGGATCAGTACGATGACGCGGTGGAACTGGCGTCGATGGCCGAGTCGGCGGCCGGACGATGCAGGAATTTGCCATTGGTGAAGGAGATTCAGCAGCGACAAAAGGAGCTGCTTTTTTTGCGAAACCGGTATCAGGAGGTCCAGCCGATTTTGGCTCGGCTGGCCCAGGGGAGTGACGATCCGGCCGGTCGGACTGAGGCGGGGATTTTTTTATGCGCGGTCAAAGGGGAGTGGCATCGCGGATTGCCGATGTTGGCCGGCGGATCGGATAACGCCAATCGGTCGGCGGCCGAGGCGGAACTGACCAATCCCGCCGACGCCACGGCACAGATGCGCGTGGGTCATGGATGGTGGGATTTGGCCCCGGATGGTCCCTGGTTGATCCGTCGAAATTATCGGCTTCACGCGGCCGACTGGTATCGTAAGTCTCGCTCGGGGTTGTCCGGATTCAGTTTGTCGCTGGTCGAAAAACGGTTGGCGGAGATGGATGCCGAGGAGGTTCACCTTCGCGACCTGCGGCAGGGGTTGATGGCCGAGTTGTTTGCCGATGATGGGTTTGGCAAGGGTGTCAAAATCCGTGTCGATGGGCAAATCGACTTTGATTTTGGCACTCAATCCCCCGATCCGCTGCTATCCAGGGATCATTTTTCCATCCGCTGGACCGGCCTGCTGCATCCACCCGCCGCCGGCAACTATACCTTTGTGCTGGTCGCCAACACCGGCGCTCGACTACGTCTGAACGACCAACTGCTGATCGACGCCCCCGACCTGACCCACACCCGCAGAGGGCGTTCGGTGACGGTCTATCTGAGCGAAGGTTTTCACCCCATCACGGTCGAATTCTGGGATACAACCGGCACGGCCAAAATCAAACTCGCTTGGATCACACCGATCAACCGCGAGGAACAACCCATCCCGGCAGAGCGATTATTCCATGAGCCGGAGCAATTTTCACAATAAAACTTCTCAAAATATTTGAATGTCCAGCATAATTAGTGTATTATAACCATAATACGATTGCTAGGAATTTACTGATGAATATTGCCCGAATCGCACCGCTTGCATATTCGCCTGGCAAGCTCGAGTATTTTTCGTTTATTCGCGGGGGTATTGGGGCGGATTATCATCAGAATCCGGAATTTTACATTTTCCCGAATAATGATTTGTTAATGATCTGGTCGGCTTACGATTTTGATGAGTGCTCCAACGATGGCATTTTGCTTTATTCGATCTCGACAGACCGTGGAATGACATGGACGAATCCGCAGGTCTATCTGGCGGATCATTCCAGCGGACGGATGAACTTGCGGTTATTGCGTCTTCGAAACACAAGCCGGGCGTTGATGTTTGTGACCTGCATGTTGATGGATGAGATACAAGTTGATCCCAATCGCCGGGTTGTCACCGCTCATAGCAATTATTTCAAATGCCGGAGTCGATTTTATCTGCGGCAATCAACAGACGGCGGCCGCAGTTTCGAGTACGGGCAGGAGTTGGCATATCAGCAAATCACGGGCGGCAGGGAACTACCCGGCCTGGGGTGTTTCGGCATGCTGGATCAGGTGATGGAATTGGCCAATGGCCGGATTGTGGCGGCCTTTTCATTTCTCGATCCTGCCCGATCGGACCTGCAAGGTTCAGGCTTTGCCTCACAACACTGGACCGCGGTGTGTCTATACTCAGATGACCAAGGCCAATCTTGGAAACGTGGAGGAGAGATTCATGCGGATATTCGGTTGGGAGTATCGGAGGTTCAATTGGTCGAAGCAGCGCCCAATCAATTGTTTTGTCTATTCCGCACCACCAGCGGCTTTATTTATCAGACACATTCGGAAGATGGTGGAGAATCCTGGGCGGTCTCCGGGCCTTCGGCATTACCATCGCCGGAGTCAATGTCACGGATGATCAAGCTTCATAGTGGAAATTTGTTGGTTGTTTGGAACAACATCTCGTCTACAAGTCAGCATCCCCGGCATCCGCTTTCGGCGGCTATTTCACAGGATCATGGAAAAAGCTGGGGGGAGCCGCGAATGATTGCGGATGAAACGGGTACGCATCAACTCAGCAATCATGGGGTCGTTCAACTGGATGATGGGCGCATCGTGCTGGCGATTTCCCATTATCACGATACTCGGCCAATGAGCAGCGATTTAGACGTGGCGATTTTTGACGAACAATGGCTTTTGCATCAGCGATGATCCAAGAACAAAACAAGTGAAAAAATTTTCTTGACATCCTCTCGAATCATAGTATTATAGCTATAAAGCTATAACTGTTGGAGTCATATTTCCAATGTCCAGGTTACGGCAAATTTCGACGGTTCAAGGGCACGCCAAATACAAGCAGGCGAAGCAGGAGATTTACCAGCACATTTTGCGGACCGGCGCCAAGCCGGGTGACAAGGTTTGCACCGAAGCGGTTTTGATGAAAGACCTTGGGATTTCCGTCACCACGGCCCGGCGGGCGCTGGAAGAGCTGGTGCGGGAAGGGATTTTGGATCGGCGCGTTGGCAAGGGGACATTTTTCAAAAGCCTGCCGGTGGAGACGGGTCAGGCCAGCTCAACAGTCTTGCTTTTGGGGCATCAATCTTGGCAGTTTTTACGCGAGGACGTCTTTTTCGGGCGGATTATCGGGGCGTTGGGCGAGCGGTTGCGGCAGGCGGGGTTGCGGCAGGTGGTGCTGATCAACGACTGGGGGCACGATCCGGAAACTGAGCTGGAAGACATCCGCAAACACAATCCGGCCGCGATCATTTATCCCTATGGCAGTTTCGACAGCAAGCCATTCATCTTGAGCATGTTGTCGCTGGGTGTGCCGTTGATGGTGTATGGAAATCGGTTGGAGGGGTTGGGCGCGGCGCAGATTTATTTTGATGAACAACTGGGTGGGTTGCTGGCCGCGAGGCATTTTTTTGAGCGTGGATATCAAAACGTGGCGACGATCGCGCCGCAATTCAGTCCGGCCGGCCATGTACGTCAGGAGGCGTTTGCCAAGGCGGTGGCCGAGCAGCCTTCGATGAGGTTGGTGGGGAGTATCACGGCGGCCGGCTATGGTGAGGATGAGGGGTATCGCTGTGTGGATGGCTTGATGTCGAAAAACCCGCGTCCGCGGGCCATTTTCTGCGGCGGCGATCTGTTGGCCTATGGGGCGATCAAGCGGCTGGAAGAGTTGGGGCTTTCGGTTCCAAATGATGTAGCTGTCATGGGTTATGGCGATTTCAAGGTTTCGTCGTTTTATCACCCGCAATTGACCACGATTCGCATGGATCTGGAGCAGATGGGCCGCCAGATCGGAAGGTGGGTGGAACAAAGGGCCTGTCAATCCAGTAAGGAGGAAGAACAGAGAAAATATGATCGCAAGTTGCCGGTGGAGTTGCTGGTACGCAACACCACCTGATGAATACATGTAATGTCAGGGGGAAGTGTCTCATTTCCATAGGAGAGTGCCATGAAGGTGTTCAATCAATATGTCGCGATCGCGACGACGGCGGTTTTGGGTTCGATGGCGGTCAATTCGGCGCAGGCGTATGTGCTGTACGATGCGACTCCTGGCGCGGTGGTCACCATGACCGAGTCGCCGCCGGCGTCGGGAACTTATGTTTTTAATGAAGGATTCACCTGGCGGGATGAAAACGGTGGCGGGCATACTCAAAATGATCTGGGTTCATGGGCGGCAAAAACCTATGATTATCGTGGGTATCAATATGATGGCGTCGCCAATACCGTGCTGCTGGAAGACGCCACGATGTATATCGAATATCGGTTCATCCTGCCGGTGGATGATTCCAATGTGACCTCGATCACACTCAATACGGTCATGAATGGCGCTGGTGTGAGGGCTCGGTTCTTGGATTATGTCAACAGCAGTTGGTATTCGCTCTCGCCGGTGACGACAGGCGGCGCGGGATTCACCTCGATGACAAACTCAGTTCCCTTGGCCGCTTGGGACAACAGCATCCCTGGGCAGGTTGGGCTGGACTTGTGGATAGTTCAGGAAGGATCGGGCGGGGTGAATGGCATCGATGAATTTACCCTTACCGCCACAACCGCGGTTCCCGAACCGGCCAGTCTGGGCCTGATCGGCGCGGGACTGATGCTGCTGGGACGGCGTCGCCGGCTGGTGTGATCGGTGGATTTATTCGGCTTTCCGATGCTTAACTGCGTCGGGAAGTCTTTTGGGGGGATTTTTGACGGAGGTTGGCATGTCCCTGAGCCGACGCAGAGCGTTTACCCTTGTGGAATTGCTGGTCGTCATAGGCATTATCGCGCTTTTGATCTCGATATTGCTGCCGTCGCTACAAAAGGCGAGAAAATCAGCCGTCGCGGTGCAATGTTCATCGAACATGCGCCAGCTCAATTTGGCGTTGTCGTTGTATCTCAACGACCACAAACAGAAATTCCCGCGCACCAACATCTCCAGTTCGCCGGTGGACACGCGATGGCAGGGTTTTTTTGATCGGGGCGGATACAAATATCCCGGCGATCGTTGTCCCACCAGCGATGGTGATCCGGCCATTGGACCGCAGGAGTCGTTGCGCACCTATGCGTACAATGCCGCGCTGGGGCACAGTGACTGGACGGGATATGGGACGGATACGCCGGTGCATACGGGTGGATTGCGCTCGCCGCAGGTCATTACGTTCAGTGAATCGTACGGGTGGTATTTCTGGAATTGCATTTGGATTCAGGGCATTTATTGCGGCAAACCCATGACAGAGATTGGGGGGATGCTCGCCGAGACCCATGCGCGAGGACAGAACATCGCCTATCTCGACGGGCATGTCGAACACAAAGCATTTTCTGAGTTGGAATATCACAAGTGGATGGTGATTGATTATTGATGTCGATACTGCCATTTCCGGCAGATGAAAAGGAAGCATACATGGGAAATGGATTTGTTTTTCGTGTCGTAAGGACATTGTTTGTGACGGTGATGACCTGCGGCATGGCGATGGGTGCGCGCGCGGCGGATCATGTCGGCCAGAGTGTCGGAGCGGGCGCGCGGTTGTTTGTGACCAAGACCTATCCCGGACATGGGAGGCTGAGCGAGAAGGATTTTCGCCAACTGGCCGATGCGGGGTTCACCGTGGTGGTGAACATGTGGCTGGAGGATGTGCCGGGATATTGCATGGGGGCGTCGAAGGCGGGGTTGGCGGCGATGACCTGGAATCTGGGGATGGCGGACGCCGAGAAGGATGATCAGGTGGACCGCACGGTGACGTATCAGGGGAAAACCACGCGGTATACGCTGCCATACAGCCCGGCCGGCTGGGCGAAGGTGACGGCACAGATCGCCGAGCAGGCAAAGTTGTCGCGGACATACACCAATTTCAAAGGGGCGCTGCTGGATTTTGAAATTTATGATGCGAACAGCACGGAAGGGTTTTGCGAGACCTATGATGATGCAACCTTCGCGGCGTTTTTCCGCGAGATGGGCAAGCCGGTTCCCAATCCCCTGCCGCAGGCCGACCAGCGCCGGGATTATCTGAACAAACAACAGGTGTTGGCCTTGTACATCGAAAGCCAGGCCAGGCGCGTGGGTGAGCAGGCCCGCAATCTTCGGCGGGCGATTGATGCGATCAATCCCTCGTTTCAGATCGGGGTGTATGGATGGGGGGCGTTCAAGGAAACGATCATGCGCAATGTCGCCACCGACCGCGCGCCGGTGCTTGATCTGGATGCCACGCTGTATGGACGCACGATCTGGAGCAATGCGTTTGAGGGGGGGTATGATGCGGATGAGCCGGATGCCAAGGGGTTGAAATGGTCGCTGGTGACGGCGGCCGAGATGTCGCGGGATGCGCGCCATCGCGGATATCCCGCCGTGCTGCTCAGCGGGCATTATCCGCAGTCGCCGGGGCCGAAGGATGGTACGCAGTTTCGATTTACGGTGCGGCAGTCGTTCAACAGCGCCGCGTATGCCGATGGGTATTGGATCTGGACGGACTGGACCCAGCCGCAGCCGTGGGCCGACAAACAGCAGTGGATCGACGCGATGATGGTCTATTGGACACAGGCCAACGCGGCATTGGACGCCGGCGACTGGACCTGGTCCAGCAGGCAGGAGGATTCGGTGGCCAACCCCAAGGCCACCGCGCCGAAGTTTATTATGACCACCGATGGCAAGACGGTTCTGGCGTGGGATCCAATGACCGGCAAACGGATCGACACCGACAAGCCTTTGACATGGGCGGCGGTGAACCCCTCGGCCGGCAAGGCCAAAAGCAAGCTCCGAATCGCGGGATGGTCGCTGCGTTCGATCGAATCCACCTCCGTGATGCCTTATGAGGTCGGCCATGGTGTGCGGGCCATGGCGATGGGTGATGTGGATCGTCAGGATGGGGAGGAATTGGTCACGCTCAATGGTGGGTGGATCAAAATCTGGGATACGACATCCATGTGCCAGTTGCTGCGATTTTATGTCGGGGCGGAGCAAACTGATGTTCGTGTCGAAGATTCGCTAAAATAAGTGAATGAAAATCGTAGTTCTCGATGGTTACACGCTGAACCCCGGCGACAACCCGTGGGGTTCGTTGCGCGCGTTGGGGGAGGTGGTGATTTATGACCGGACGCCGGTTGATCAGATTGTCGAACGGTCGGCCGGCGCGGAGGTGGTGCTGACGAACAAAGTCCCGTTGTCGTCGACGACATTGGCACAATTGCCGAAGTTGAAACTGATCGCGGTATTGGCGACGGGATACAACATCGTGGATATCGAGGCGGCGCGACTACAAGGGGTTGTGGTGTGTAATGTGCCGACCTACAGCACCGAATCGGTGGCGCAGTTCACGTTTGCATTGTTGTTGGAGTTGTGTCATCGGGTTGGGGCGCATGATGCGCTGGTGCATGATGGGGAGTGGACCCGAAGCGCGGATTTTTGTTTTTGGCGACATCCGCTGATTGAATTGTCAGGAAAGACGATGGGAATTGTGGGGTTTGGGCGGATCGGCCGGCGGGTGGGGCAGATCGCCGAGGCGTTTGGGATGAAGGTTTTGGCGGGCAGTGCTTCGGTGTCGGCGGCGCGGGGGGATCGGGTGTCGTTGGAGGAGTTGTTTTCGAGGTCGGACGTGATTTCTTTACACTGTCCGCAAACACCGGCCAATACGGGGTTTGTGAATCGGGAATTGTTGAGGTTGATGAAGCCGACGGCGTTGTTGATCAACACCGCGCGGGGAGGGTTGGTCAATGAGAAGGATTTGGCCGAGGCGTTGAATGAGGATCGATTGGGCGGGGCGGCGGTGGATGTGGTGTCGGCCGAGCCGATGAAGGGGGACAACCCGCTGTTGGGGGCAAAAAACTGCATCATCACACCGCACATCGCCTGGGCGACACTGGCGGCACGGCGGAGATTGATGGAGACGACGGTGCGGAATGTCGCGGCATTTATGGCAGGTCGGCCGGAGAACGTGGTGAATCCAATATAAAACTTGACAGTAGGCTGTTTGTTGGGTCTGCTTATATGTCACGATCGAATGGCGCGTATCGCAAGTCGATGGCGGTTTGTGGGTATACTTTTTGGAGATGAATATGAAGGTTTTGGGCATGAGGCTTCCGTTGGTGATGGTGTTGCTGGGCGGCGTGGCGCTTTGGAGCGGTTGTGCCAGTTCCAGTGAAACGGCCCAGCGCGATGCGTTGACGGAAAATGTTGGCAAATATCCGCCGGGGCCGCAGGGTGTGAACCGGCCGCGCGTGGGTGTGCCGCAGTTCAGCGTGCAGGCACAGGGCAACATGGCGGGTGGTGATGTGAATGAACTGGCGGCCGACCAGATGACATCGCTGCTGCACCTGACCGATCGATTTCGCGTGATCGAGCGGGCGCAGTTGCAGAAGCTGCTGGATGAGCAAAACATGGAAGGGATCGTCCGGCCGGGCGAACTGGCCAAGCCGGGCCAGGTGCGCGGGGTTGATTTTCTGCTGATCGGCAAGGTGACAAACCTTGCGGTGAAGACGGAGCGCAAGAGCCGCGGGTTTGGATTGGCGCAGGTGGGCGGATTGTTTGGTGGGGCGGATTACAAGAAAACCGAGATCGACATCACGACATCCTGTGGCGTGGACATCCGGCTGGTGAATCCGACCACCGGCGAGGTGGTTGTGAGCAATTTCAGCGAATACAAGAAGACGGATTCGGCCAGCGCGATCGGGTTGGACATTCTGGGCGCCAGCGCCGAGGCGGATGCGGATATTCAGCTTAACGAGGACAACAAGGGGAAGATTTTGCGGTTGGCGCTGGATGATGCGGTGAAGAAGTCTTTGTCGCAGATTGACAAGTTTTTGCGTAGTCCGGAAAACCAGTCGGCCGAGGCGCAAACCGCGGTACCGGCGGCGCCGGTTGCGCCGGCCGCCCCGGCGGTGACACCTCCGGCCGAGCCACCCGCAGCGGCGAAGCATTTTTGCCCCGAATGCGGCAAAGAAGTGCCGGCGGGCGTGAAGTTTTGCCCGAATTGCGGGGCGAAGGTCGGGTAAAAATCCCATCGGATGCATCGATATGATTCAGCCGCCGGTTCCAGAAATGGGGCCGGCGGCTTTTGGATGGTGGGTTGCGAATAACAAGAGGTATCATCATGCGGCTTTCATACGATCCGATTTGTCGGCTTTCGCGGCTGGTGTTTACGGCGGTGTTGTGTTTTGCGTGGTCGGGGGCGGTGGGTCAGCCGCAGACGCCGGCGGGAACGGCGACCGAAACGGTGCCGGTGGACAAAGCCGTTGAGGTGATGGGCCGGATATTGGAGTTGGCGCGGCAGGAGTTGCAAAAGCCGGGGGCCAATCCATCGGATGTTCCCGCGCAGTCGGCGCTGTTGGGGCATGATGCGACCAAATTGTTCGCGTTTGTGCGCGACCAGGTGGCGTATGAGCCGTATTCGGGTGTATTGCGCGGGGCGCGCGGGGCGTTGTCGGCGCGTTCGGCCAATGCCATCGACAAGTCGTTGCTGCTCAAGGGGATGCTGGAATCATCCGGCTATCCCTGCCGGATCGTCACGGCGATGCTAGACGAAGCATCGGCGGAAAAACTGGTACAGCAATTTTTGTCGCGCGACCCACTGGCTGGTCCGTTGGGGGATTTCATGGTCAGTTCGGACAGTCCCGAAGCGCTGCGAGAGTTTTCACAAAAGACGGGATTGGATGAGGCAAAAATCGCCCAATTCGCGGGAGATGTGCGGAAGCAGGCGGAGCTGTTTCAACAAGAGGCCGATGCGCAGGCGGATTTGGTGGCCAGGAATCTGGCCGACCAGGTGCAGCGCAACAAGATGAAACTGGGACAAGATGCGCAGGCGTGGGCCAAACAGTTGGTGGAGCGTGCCCGGCATCATGCGTGGGTGCAGGTGAAGGACAAGGAGGGGCAGTGGCAGGATTTGGATCCGAGTTTTGCGGATGCACAAGCGGGCAAGTCGTATGCGCAGGGTGGGGAGGAACAAAAGGATTTCTCCAAGGATCGCCACAAGGTCACGTTCAAGTTGAAATATCAGGCCGTCGAACCGGCCGAGGCGCAGGAGATTCTGGCGGTGGAGGTGGATGCGTGCGATGCGATGTATGAACCGGTGGCGTTCAGCATTCGCCCGGCCGATGCGCTGCCGGCGCCGTCGAAGTTGCTGGAGATGAAGCCGGAGGAGCGCATCAAGCTGTTGGCGAACATCAAGAAATTCCAAGCGGTGATCCAGGTGGGTTCGAGGCAGTATGGCTCGCGCGTCTTTGATCTGGATGGGAACCTGTACGATGTTTCGGCCGATGGACGGGTGCAGGGGGCAAAGGAACTGGGGTCGGCGATTGGCGGGGTATTTGGCGGAGGGCTTGGCGGCGGGGGCGAAGAGGCCAAGGGGCCGGGGTTTGTTTCGTTGTCGATGGATGTCGGCACACAGGGGCCACAGGCACCGGCGACAGTGCAGCAGCGCACGTTGTTGACGGCCGAGCAGGTCAAGGGGAATCACCAGTTCAGTCCGCTGATGGATTGGGAAGTGTTGATCCAACCGCAGGTGATATCGGCCGAACTGGCTTCATATGGAGCCACCCGGCACGGCGTCGATACCTTGCAGCCGGTGGTGGATTTGATGAAAAGCCAAAAAGGGGAGATTTCGATTGACCAGTTGGTTGGCCGATCGGTTGCACCTTATCCCGGCCTGCTGATGCAGATGGCGGTGATTCGGCAGGCGGCCTTGGCGCGGTCATTGAAGGAACATCCGGCCGGGGCGCTCTTGTGGGATCGGCCGCAGATCACGGTGGCGGAGCGGCGGTTTTGCATGAGTTTGTCCACCGGACACACGTGCGATCAGTCACGGATCGATATTCTGGACAACACGCTGACGATGGTGCCGCGAACCGCCGATGAGCAACCGGCGGCGATCGAGGCGGCGATGTGCCAAGGGGTGTTTGATACGGTGGTGGAGATGAGATTGCTGCGAACCATCAGCCCGGAGGGGAAGGTGCGCACGGCCATCGACGGGCTGGAGGCGGCCGGTCAGCCGGGGGGTGAATGGCGGGTATTTGATGGCGGCCAGGCCGAGACGTTGCCGTTGTCGGAGGCGGATCGCAAGTATGTGGCCGCGTGTGAACCGACGCGACAACTTCTGCTGCCGGCGGGTCAGGAGGCCGGGGTGTGGTGGTCGATCGATCCTCTGACCGGATCGGTGGTGGGGCGCAGCAGCGGCGGATATGGCGGAGCATTGGTGGAAAACGCCTTGTTGCAGCAATTGGCCGGAGGACTGATTTGCTTCATCTCCGCGGTGAAGGATGCTTCGGCGAACCCTGACCGCGACAGACAATGGGTCAATCTGGTGAAATTTCTGGCGTGCACCATCAGTATGTATACCGGCGTGCTGGGCGTGGTGGGTGGAGCTGGGCCAAAAGTGCTTGGTATTATTTTTTATGTGAACCTGGGGATATCGGGTGCGATATTGCTGACGTGAGGGTTTTGTTTGCTTTGGTTTCATGAGGGGAGAAATACGCTCGACGGGAGTAGACCATGCGGACAATCATCTGTGGCGTGATGTTGTGGGCGATGGGAGTGGGGACGCTGGGGTGGACGCAGCAAAAACCCGATCCTTCACCATTTCGGGATGCGGTGCGGGAGTCGAAGCCGCCGGCGGGCGGGGAGACTGCCAAACCATTGCCAAGCGCGATGGAGTTGGGCCGGACCGAGACGTTGGAAGCCGTCGGCGCCAATCGCGGCGTGCAGCTGACGGTACATTCACTGACGCCGAGGGAAACCTATGGCTCATTGATTCCGCCGGCGGGCCGACAGGTTTTGGTGCTGGATACGACTTGGGAGAATCAGATTCCACTGTCGGTTGTGTACGGGAATAAAATACCGACCGAATATGTGATTCCGCATCTGGCGGATCATTTGTATTTGGTGGCGGATGGACAACGTTTGCTTCGGCTGGTGGAGGGGGATTATCCGGGATTGCTGCCGTTGAAGGACATGAGACTGGGGCGGTTGGGTGATGAACTGCGGGGCAACGCGCTGTTCATGGTTCCCAAGGGAATCAAAAGTCTGGAATTGCATTTTTACGATTTTGCGCACGGACATATCACACTCCCGCTGATGGCGCCCAAAGATGGGATGGGAGAACCGGCCCGGTCGATCTCGCCGCTTGGGAAAAATGAGGTGGTGGAGGCGGGGGTATTTGGTGTTCAGCGGTTGGCCGATCTGGATGGGCAAAAAGCACCTGAGGGAATGACTTATTTTCAGGTTGATTTGCGTGCTCGCAGCTTGTTCACATTTGATGCGGATGCCACCGCGTTTGATCCCAAGGCCAAACCAGGTCAGAAGATGAAAATCGGCACGGTGGCGGATTGGAAGGAGTCCCGACAATATTTGCAACTGGTTGTTGACGGGGTGTATGCGTATGGGTCGATGCCCATTGGAATCTTGGAGGCCGAGCCGCGATTTTTGCCGGATCTGTTCACCGGCGGGACGGCGGTTTTCCTGGTGCCTGATAAATCTCAATCGCTGGAGCTGCGTCTCGATTTTCCCAATGCCGCCATCAACGGCAAAACCCTGCGGCCAACGGGAATCACGCTGGCGGTGGAAGGCACACGGCCGCTTCCGCTCAAGGTGACACCGATCGTTTCAACCGAGGATGGCCTGTTCGCCGTCACGGTGACAAGTCAGAAAACGGCGACGGAATTTGTCGGGGTGCAAACGCCGCAGGGGAGTCGATTTCTGGTTTTGGACCTGCTGGTGAAAAACCTGAACAAACAGGGGGAATTTTTCCAGACCAGCCAACAATTGCTGTATGTCTCGCAATCGGGCCAACAGACAACATACGACCCGGCATCGCTAAAAGCCGTGCATCCTCCGATGGAGTTGTTGTGGATTCCGGCCGGCGAACAGCGGGCGTTTGAGGTGGTATATGCCATCGGGGAGGATCAAACCAAGCCCCGGCTGGCGTACCTTTCGCCGACGGGTCCGGGAAAGGTGATGTTGTTGCAGCCGATCGCGGCGGGCGGTGAATCGGCAGAGGCTCAGACAGAGGATCATGCGGCCATCCCCGATTCCACCCCGCCAGAACAGGAGCCGCCAGCCAAGTCCGAACAGGCGCAGGCTGAACAGGTCAAACCTGTTCCGCCCGTACAACCGCCGGCGGCGAAAAATGAACCCGTTGCCCCGCCGTCTGTGGTTGAACCTCCGCTCGAACCCAAGGGTCTGGCCGGTGTCGGCCTCAAGGCCGAGCAGGTGAACGAGGCGATTGACCGGGGGGCCGCATTTTTGTGGGAATATCTGAAAAAAGAGGACAGGGCCGACAAGCCGGATTATTTTGGCGACCGACAGGAGCATGTGTTGTGCGCACTGGCGCTGGTGCATGCCAAGGCGCATGAGAGGTTTCCGGATTTTAACGCGGCGCTGCGAAGTTATTTAACCAAGATCGATGCCAGCCACCTGGGAGGATATCAGGGAGGTTTGCTGTGCATGTTGATTGAGAGTTATGGCGATCCGGCCTTTTATCCCAAGCTCAAACAGGCAACGCGCTATCTGCTGGAGGCACAGGGGAAGGAAGGGACCTGGACATACAACACAAACGTGCCCAAGGAGCTGTTTAAAAACGCGGATGAAGATCGAGTGCTTCGGATTTCTGGTGGCACGCCGTTGGAAGGCCCCGGCTCGGCCGGCGAACAATGGACGCGGCAGACGGATTGGGACAAGGGACAGGATGGGGACAATTCGGTGTCGCAATTCGCGTTGCTGGGTCTGCATTCGGCCTCGCGCAGCGGAATCCGACTGCCGGCGGCGACATGGATGAAAAACCTGGAGGCCTATCGCACCCGCCAGAACAAGGAAGGGGGCTGGGCGTATCACGGCCGGTCGGATGGTTCTTCGTATGGTTCGATGAGTTGTGCCGGCATCTGCGCGATCGCGATCAATCGGCATGAATTGGGTGAGGCCAAACCAGCGGACGATCCGGCGATTACGCGCGGACTGGCGTGGGCGGCGCAAAATTTCAGCGTCTCTGAAAATCCCAAAAGCGGCATCTGGGATTACTATTACATTTATTCGCTGGAACGGGTGGGGCAGATTCTCGGCATCGAATTCATCGGCCGACACGAATGGTATCCGCTGGGGGCGCGATACCTGGTGGATCAGCAAAAGCCCGATGGAAGCTGGATGGGCAAGGGGAATGAGGCGGACCCGCGCCTGGCGACCAGTTTTGCGCTGCTGTTTTTGACCCGCGCCACGCCGACGCTCAATGTCGAACGTCCGCGCGGCGGCAACGGCACGCTCAAGACCGCCGTCGTCGCCAAACCGACGACACTGTACATCATTCTGGATGCCTCGGGGTCGATGCTGGAGGAGATCGACGGCAAGCGCAAGTTCGACATCGCACGGGATGCGGTGGCTGCGATGATCAACGAATTGCCTGATGATTCCCAGGTGGCGCTGCGCGTGTATGGTCATCGAAAAAGCGCCATCGAAAAGGATGCGGATCAGGACACGGAGCTGGTCCTGCCGATGGGGACATTGAACAAAAAGGTGTTTTTACAGAAGTTGCAAAGCCTGCGTTGCAGAGGCAAGACGCCGCTGGCATTCAGTCTGCAACAGGCGGCCGGCGATCTGGGCGCTGGCCGCGAGGATCGCCCGTTCACGCTGGTGCTGCTGACCGACGGCGGCGAGGACAGCCAGCCGCGACAGGATCCGGTGAAAGTCGCGACCAAAATCGCCAACATCAAAGGGGTTGATTTTCACATCGTGGGATTCAACATCAACCGCCCCGACTGGACCGAGCAATTGCAGAACATGGCGATTGCCGGCCGGGGTCATTATTGGGTGGCGGAAAAGTCGGACTCGCTGTTGCAGGAATTGCGCGCCGCGGTGCTGGGGACGCCGGAGATATTTATCGTTGCCGATAGCAAAGGCCGCGAGGTCTATCGGGGCAAATTCGGCGATTCCGAATCGTTGCCCGAAGGGAAATATCATTTTTCGACGGAATATGCCGGATCGACGTTTGAGGGTGAATTCTGGATCAACACAAAGGGCACCACATCCGTGGTGTTTGATGCGTCCAAACTGCCCCCTTCGTCGCAATCGCCGTCGGCACCAGAGACACCGCCACCCGCCCCGCCGGCCGACAATTCCAATCAGAAAACACCCAAATTCTGCACCCATTGCGGCGCTCCACTGACGCCGGGGGCCAAGTTCTGCACCAAATGCGGCGCAAAAGTCCAGTAAAAATCGTTTGACCTGAGAATGTAATCCGCATAACGTACCCCGCCATGAACAACAAAAACAATGATATCGTCGGGAGCGGGAGCCATACTTATCGCTGGGTTGACAACTGGGCGAAGCTGCCGGCCGGCAAGCAGTTTGGGTTTACCCACAGCGTCGCGGAGGATACGCAGGGGCGGATTCACATCCACAACACCTCCATTGATTCGGTGGCGGTGTTTGACGCCGATGGGAAATTCATCCGTTCATGGGGCGGCGACCTGTTTGAAGGCAGTGCGCATGGGATGCAATACAGCAAGGAGAATGGGGAGGAGTTTTTCTATTTCGCCGATCCAGGCCGCCGGCGGGTGATCAAGACCACTTTGGATGGCAAAGTGCTTTTCCAACTGGAGTATCCGAAGGAATCGGGCGTCTATGCCAACAAGGATGAATACAAGCCGACCAACATCGCCATTGCCCCCAACGGTGATTTTTATGTCGCCGATGGGTATGGGTTGTTTTATATCCATCAATACGACAAAAACGCACATTACATCCGCACCATTGGCAAGCCGGGCACCGGGCCGGGCGAATTCAAGTGTTCGCATGGGGTGACGATCGATTCACGTTCCGGCAAGCCTTTGTTGCTGGTGGCGGATCGACAGAATGTGCGATTGCAGTATCTCACTTTGGATGGCAAACCCCTTTCGATTGTCAATCACGACCTGCTGTATCCCTGCCATTTTGACATTCGTGGGACCGATTTGTTGATCCCTGATTTGTATGGCCGATTGACGATTTTTGACAAGGACAATCGGCTTGTGACTCAACTGGGGGAAAATCCGGGGATTGAAAAGGCGGCCGGGTGGCCCAATGTGCCCCACGAACAGCGGCTGATCGGGAAATTCAATTCGCCGCACATGGCGATCTGGGACCGCGCGGGGAACATTTTCTGCGTGGAATGGATCTCCGATGGCCGGGTGACCAAATTGCAGCGGGTCGGGTAAACGAATTTTAAGCGAGCAAAACAGGGTTAATGATGATGCAGGCTCTCGACCAGCATGGGGTCGCGGGCCGGCATCAGCGGTGACGCGCGCAAAGCCCGCATCATGCCCAGGACAAAGATCGGCAGCAGGATCAGGCTGGGGAGGACCGACCAGAAATCGATCATGGTGGCATCGCCCGCCAGCGAGGGGACGATGATGCCGTAGAGGTCGATCCAGTGGCCGATCAGCACAATCACGGCGAGTTTGAAAAGCAGGCGGTCGTTGCGTTTTGTGGTGGCGGAGAGGAGTCCGAAGAAGGGGATGGCCCAGTTCATCGCGACCGTGACATAGGCGACGGCCAGCCAGGGGCCGTTGTGGCGGAGGATGAAGTAGGAGGTTTCCTCGGGGATGTTGGAATACCAGATCAGCATGTACTGGCAGAACCAGATGTAGCCCCAGAAGGTGGTGAAGCAAAAGAGGTATTTGCCCAGGTCGTGCAGGTGGGCGGGTTTGACGATCTGTTGCAGGAGGCCGGCGCGTTGCAGCAGGATGGTGATGACGATCATCGCGGCGATGGCCGACTGAAACAGGCCGGAAAAGTGATAGACGCCCAGCATGGTGCTGATCCAGTGGGGCTGGAGGCTCATAAACCAGTCAAAGGTGGCCAGCGAGAGGGTGATCGCCAGGGCAAAGAGGAACACGGCCGAAAGGCCGACGTTGCGATGGGTGAGGCGGAGGTCGCCGCTGAGGTCCTGTTTGCGTGAATTTCGCAGGATGGCGAAGGAAAAGATCAGCCAGATGATCATGCAGCCGGCGGCGCGGGCCAGAAAGAAGGCGGGCTTGCGCCACAGTGTCAGCGAGGCATCTGCGTGGCCATGTTCGTGGCTGTTGAACCAGGGATAGAGCTGATAAAACCCCGCGGCCAGGATGATCAGAAGGATCAGGCAGGTGAGTGGAAGCGTGGCGGCCATGGATTCGGGGATTCGGCGCAGTGCGGTGCTCCAGCCGGCCTTGGTGATGTAACTGAGGGAGATGATGACCATCGCGCCCAGCCCCATGCCAAGACTGTAGCACGCGCCAAGCAGCAGGCCGCCGAGGGTCAATTTGGGCGCGGCGATCAGGCCGACCAGCGTGCCGATGACGCCCAGGGCGATCAGCAGTCGCAGCCGGGTCAGCAGCGCGGGGCGGGGGATGAACGTGGGCAGTTGCATCGTGGTCATGAGGTTTCCTATTTGGCGGACGGTTCGGTAGCGGTGGTTGTCGCGTTGGTGGTTGTGGGGGCGGCCGGGACGGCGGCGGCCTGTAGCGAACGGATAAAGAGGATCACTTTCCAGCGGTCGTCGCGCATCACCTGTGCGGCGTAAGAGGGCATGTTGTTTTGGCCGAGGGTGATGAGGTGGTACATCTGTCCATCCTTGATCTGCCGGGCGTTGTCGGCCAGGAGCGAAGGGGGTGGCGGGAATCCGCGTTGGACGACCGTGCCGTCGCCGGCGCCGGTGGCGCCGTGACAGGCCTGACAATAGATGGAATAGACGGTGGCGCCGCGCTGAAGGGCCAGGGCGTCGGTGGAGGGGAAGGGATTGGTCAGTTCCAGACCGGCCCGGCGGGCGTCTTCGGGGGTGGCTTTGTAGTGGAA
Organism: Phycisphaerales bacterium; assembly: GCA_020847545.1. Lineage (GTDB taxonomy): Bacteria > Planctomycetota > Phycisphaerae > Tepidisphaerales > Tepidisphaeraceae > JADYZN01. Next base: position 35,288 of record JADLBV010000015.1, on the reverse strand, counting down.
GGGTGGATACCCCTGTGCGATGGTTCCGGGGACGGGGCGTTGTTCGGTTTTGCCATCGGGGAAGTTGGGGTTGGCCGAGAGGGAGGCATAGGCCGGTGAATAGGCCATGTCAGGGAGGAAGTCGTAATTTCGGCGGGAATAATCGGGGCGCAGCATCCATCCGCCGATCAGGAGGATCAGCACCAGCACCGCCAGAGGGGTGATCCATTTACCGGTTTTCATCAGGCGGCTCCTCGTTGTTGGGCGGGTGTGGGTTTGGTTTGGCCATCGGGTTCGATGCGTTGATCGGTGCGGATGGCGTGGTGGCGATTGCAGATGATTTTCAATTCCTGGGGGTTGAAGGTGGCGTTGTGTTCGGGGATGGCCAGGACAAACAGGTTGTCGTTGCACCCTTCTTCCAGGACCGAAGGTTGTCGGCCGGGCAGGAGTTTGTATCGCAGCAGGAACGCCAGCAGTGAGCCGATCCCGGCCGACAGGACGGTGATTTCAAAGGTGATGGGGATGAAGGCGGGGCTGGAATTCCAGGGTTTGCCGCCGATGTTGATGGGCCAGTCGACGGCCGAAAGATAAAGCTGTGCCAAAAGGGCAAAAATGCCGCCGGTCAATCCACACAAAAAGCAGACCCACGGCAGGCGCGAAGGGCGCAGTCCCATCGCCTCGGGCAATCCGTGAACCGGGTAAGGGGTATAAGCGTCCTTGAAGACGTATCCCGCCTGTCGCAGGTCGGCGACGGCGTGGAGCAGGTCTTCCTCGCGCTCAAAGGCCGCGGTGAAGAGTTGGCGGCTCATTGGTGTTCTCCATTGCGGCGGCCGTAATTCAGCACGCCTTTGACTTCGGAAATACTGATCATCGGGAGCAGTCGGCAAAAGAGGAGGAAGGCGGTGAAAAAGAGGCCGAAGCTCCCGATCAGGGTGGCGATTTCGATCAGGGATGGGGTGTAGTGTGCCCAGCTTGAGGGGAGGAAATCGCGGTGCAGCGAGGTGACGATGATCACGAACCGCTCAAACCACATGCCGATGTTGACAAAGATGGAGAGGATGAAGACCAACAGTAGATTGTGGCGGATTTTGCGGATCCACAACAACTGTGGCGCGAAGACGTTGCAGAAGACCATGATCCGGTAGGCCCACCCGAAAGGCCCGAAGGCGCGGTTGGCGAAGGCGAAGCGTTCATAGAGATTGCCCGACTGCCAGGCGATGAAAATTTCGGTCATGTAGGCGAGGGCGACCATGCCGCCGGTGGCGATGACGATCTTGCACATGGCGTCGATGTGGCCGCGGGTGATGTAATTTTCCATGTGGACGACCTTGCGCGCGATGAGCATGAGCGTCAGCACCATGCCGAACCCGGAGAACAAGGCCCCCGCGACGAAATAGGGTGGAAAGATGGTGGTGTGCCAGCCGGGAAGGACCGAGGTGGCGAAGTCGAAGCTGACGATGGAGTGGACGGAGACGACCAGCGGCGTGGCCAGGCCGGCCAGGAGCAGATAGAGGGATTCGTAACTGTTCCAGGTTTTGGCCGATCCATTCCAGCCAAGGCTGAGGATGCAATAGAGGCGATAGCGCAGTTTGGCGCCCAGGGGGCCGTTTTTGGCAAGGGGGGCGAAGCGGTCACGAAGGGTTGCCAAGTCCGGCACAAGCCCCAGGTACCAGAAGACCGCGGAGATGGTGAAATAGGTGCTGATGGCAAAGACGTCCCACAGCAGCGGGGATCGGAAGTTGACCCACAGGGAGCCGCGGGTGTTGGGATAGGGCAAGACCCAGTAGGCGAACCACGGGCGGCCCATGTGAATGAGCGGGAAGATGCCGGCGCACATGACGGCGAAGATGGTCATAGCCTCGGCGGCCCGGCTGATGGAGGTGCGCCAGCGCTGGCGGAGCAGAAACAAAAAGGCGGAGATGGCGGTGCCGGCGTGGCCGATGCCGATCCAGAAGACGAAGTTGGTGATGTCAAAGGCCCAGCCGACGGTGCGGTTGAGGCCCCAGGTGCCGATGCCGGTGGCGACCTGATAGGTGATGGCGGCCAGTCCCAGCACAAGCATCGAGAAGACGATGCCGAAGGTGATCCACCACATCGCGCCGGCGCGGCGTTCGAGTGGGGCGGAGATGTCCGCCGTCACCTGCGCAACCGTGCGGTCTCCTTCAACCAGAGGTTGTCGCAAGACCGAATAAGCACTAGACATGTGAGTCCTCCAATTGTTGCGGACGGTTGCGGACGATTCGCAGATAGTCGATGGATGGTTCCACTTTCAGTTCTTCCAGCACGCGGTAGGCGCGTCCATTGGCCCTCATTTTCGAGACCTGGCTGTTGGGGTCGTTGAGGTCGCCGAAAACGATCGCCTGCGCCGGGCAGGATTGCTGGCAGGCGGTTTTGACATCGCCGTCGGCGAGGGGCACGCCGTTTTCCTTGGCGCGGGCCTTGGCGTTGGAGATGCGTTGGATGCAGAACGAGCATTTTTCCATGACGCCGCGGTCACGGACGGTGACCTCGGGGTTGAGGATCATGTTCTGCATCTGATCCTCATGGGCGTAGTTGAACCAGTTGAACCGGCGAACCTTGTAGGCGCAGTTGTTGGCGCAGTAGCGGGTGCCGACACAGCGGTTGTAGACCTGCATGTTGATGCCTTCGGAGCTGTGGGCGGTGGCGAGCACGGGGCAGACGGTTTCGCAGGTGGCGTTTTCGCAATGCTGGCAGAGCATCGGTTGGTGGGCGACATCCGTATCATCCCCCTCGGAGGTGTAATAGCGGTCGATTCGCATCCAATACATCTCGCGCTGGCGGGCGATTTCATCCTTGCCGACGATCGGGATGTTGTTTTCGATCTGACAGGCGACGACGCAGGCCGAACAACCCGTGCAGGCGTTCATGTCGATGGACATGCCCCATTTGTGGCCGGGATATTTATGATCGGGCGCCCATAGGGAAGGGAACAGTTCCTGATGATGAGCGCCGGCATGTGGGTCTTTGATCAGTGCGGCGAGGGTGGTCTCCTCGACAATGGGCCGGCGGCGCTCGGCCGGTGTGGCCAGGTTGGCCGGCACATCGATGGAGTGATGCAGTTGGGTGCAGGCCAGTTCGTGGCGGGCGCCGGTGCGTTGGACCTGAACCGAGCGGGTGGAATAGAGGGTCTGGTTGTTCTGTCGGGCTAGGAAAATCGCGGCGTTTTGGCCGATCAGGTGGCCCGGTTCAACGGTTGGTTTGGATTCAAGCCATTGCGGGCCGATGAAGGCGAACCGGTCGGTTCCCTTGCGGCCGTAACCGAGTGCAACGGCGACCGATTGGTCGTTTTGGCCCGGTTGCAGATGGGCGGGGAGTTCGATTTTGATCTGGTCGTCCGTGAGGCGGACAACATCTCCTTCCTTGATTCCCAGCGCATCGGCGGTTGCGGGGGAGAAGGAGGCGTAGTTGTCCCACGTCACCTTGGTGACGGGGTCGGGCAATTCGAGCAGCCAGGGATTGTGGGCGTGGCGGCCATCGAGCATTCCGATGGTGGGGTAAAGCACCAGTGCCAGCTTCCCCGAAGGCACGGATGGTTGGGTGGTGGCCGCATTGCCCACGGCCGATGCGTTGAAGGATTTTGGGGTGGTCGCATCGGGTTTGACCTGCACGAAGCCCATCTGGAGGGCCTGATCCCAGAAGGGCTGAAACTGGCTGTGGGTGTTTTGACGTTTGAGAATTTCCTGTTGCCAGGTTTGCTGCATGAAGGTGTGGGCGTCGACCGGCTTGCCGTGCCAGAGGGAGAGGCTTTCGACGACGGCGCGGGTCTGATGCAGGGGGTTGATGGAGGGCTGTGTGATGGTGATCAAACCGGCGACCGGTTCCTGGTCATGCCAGGATTCGAGGTAATGGTGATCGGGGCAGACAAAGTGAGCGAGACTCGCGGTTTCGTCGAGGCGGTCGGCGAAGCTGACGATCAGGGGAACCTGCTGAACCTGCTGGGTAAATTCGGCGAAATCGGGCAGGTCGTAGGCGGGGTTGGCGTTGAGAATGAACAGGGCGGCGACTTTGCCGGCGGCGATTTCCTGGCGGAGTTTTTCAAGCTCGCCATCATCCCCCATGCGTTGTTGTGAGGGAGCGGTCAGATCAATGGTCTGACCTTCGTTGCCCAGCAGATGGTTGATTCGGTTGATGTGGACCTGTGTGGCGGTCTGGTTGCTGCCGCTGATGATGAGGCTCTGGCCGCGATGATGCCAGAGCTGGTCGGCCAGTTCGTCGATGATGGCGGTGAAATGCGGATTTGTCTCCGCGATGACGGCGCTGGATTGGCCGGCCAATTTGGCGATTTTGCCGGCGAGCAATGCCACCATGCCTTCACATTCCCGTGGCGTGACGACATGCCGCCGGTCGGCGGATGATCCGGTCAACGACATGCGCGACTCAAGTTGCACATGCAGCGACATCGTGGGGGGTGTGCTTTGCAACGACCGGCCGGCGGCATAGTCGCGGGTGAATTCAACGGGTGAAATCCATGTCCCCAGAAAATCCGCATCAAAGCTGACAATCATGCGGGCGCGGTCAAATCGATAATGGGGCAAGATGCGCGCGCCGTGGGTGGTCTGATGGGCGCTTTGGATGGCGGAGGAGGAGAGCGCATCGTATTGGATGTGCCGTGCGCCGGGGAAATCGGCCAGAAATTCGCGGATGGATCGACGCAGTGTGGGGCTGTTGACGGTGGAGGATAAAAATCGAACCGCGGCGCCTTTTTTACGGAGGTCGGCCAGTTGGGTGGTGATCGCCTGATCGACCTGTGCCCAGGTGGCCTCCTTGTTGCCCATCATGGGGACGCGAAGGCGATGCGAGTCATACAGCGGGAGGATGGACGCCTGGCCGACGGCGCACAGGCCCCCTTTGGAGAGGGGATGATGGGGGTTGCCTTCGAGTTTGATCGGCCGGCCGTCCAGATTGCGGGTGAGGATGCCGCAACCGGCGCTGCATCCGTGGCAGGTGGAGGCGTACCAATATTCGCGGCCGGGGATGATTTCTTCGGGTTGTTCGAGGAAGGGGATGATTTTCAGTTCGGGGGGTCGGCTGCAACCGGTCATTTGCGCCACCACGGCGCCGGCGAAGGCGAAGCCGGTCGCCTTCAGAAAGCTGCGGCGGTTGATCCCTTCCGATTCGCCCTTGAGGTCCAGTTCCTCGGGAAATTCGTTGATGACCTTGAGTTGATACCCTTCGGCGCCGTTTCGGCCGGCGGGGGCTTTCCAGTAATGCTTGTTGTCGATGTCGGACATCGTAACTCCCGGGGCTTATTGGTGGCACGAAATACAATCGGTCGAGGCCTGGACCGGTTTGCCGTTGACGCCGTTGGCATTGACGTCGCGATGGCAGTTGACGCACCATCCCATCGTCAGGTCGGGAATCTGGCGGACACGTTCCATGGTTTCGATGGGGCCGTGGCAGGTCTGGCAGGTGACGCCCGCGTTGACGTGGCGGCTGTGGTCAAAGGTGACAAACGACGGAAGGTGGTGGATGCGGGTCCACTCGATGGGGTGCTGTTTGCGCTTGGGGTCCACGTTCATGTGCTCATCCAGGCCCATGGCATCGTAGAGTTTGGCCAGTTCGGTGGAGACGATGCGCCGGGGGGAGCGGTTTTCCTTTTGTGCCAGTTCATCCTCAGCGCGTTTGGCGCTGATCGTCGAGGTGACGTATTTGTGGCAGTTCATGCAGGTGCTGGCGGCGGGGACGCCGGCCCGGCGTGAATGTTCGGCCGCGCCGTGGCAATAGAGACAGTTGATCCCCAGTTCGCCGGCATGAAGGCGATGGGAATAGGCGATGGGTTGCTCGGGTTCGTAGAACTGGTTGTCGCCCGGCAGGCGCACCGCCGACAGCGGGGCCACCGCCGCCCACAAACCAAATCCCATCGCCACCAACAGCACGACCAGAATGATCGGGCGATTCATCGGATGCCCTCCGGCCGTGAATACCAGCGCACCACCTGTGGTTTGCGCCAGACATACGGCAAGGGATAAACCAGCAGGTGGACGAGTCGGGTGAAGGGGAAGATCGCGATCAGGGCGTAGGCGCCGACGATGTGCGCCTTGAACATCCAGGGCAACGGCGCGACAAACGAAACATCGGGTGAGAATTTGCACAGCGACCACAGATACGGGGCCGCCAGCGCCGCGAACCAGGTCGATCCCCACGGATAGGCCACGGCGGTGTAAAGCCCGAGTACGATCTGGATCAGCAGCAGAACATACAACACCCAGTCCATCACGGAGGTGACCACGAGGACGCGCTGGGAGGAGAATCGGCGGTAGATGATCTGGATCAACCCGATCAACGTCAGCAGGCCGAAGATCAGGGCGCTGATTTCAAGGATGTAGAGCCGTGCCGGCACGCGGTTCCACCAGAGGACCGTGCGGGGAATCAGAAATCCGATCAGATGGCCGGTCAGGATCACGATCAGGCCATAATGGAACGGAACCAGTCCCCAGAAATGCTTTTTGTTTTCCAGGAACTGCGACGAGAGGGAGGAATAGGAAAACGGCTGCGTGCGGTAGCGCCGAATTGTTCCGATGAAGAAGATCGCCGTCGCCGCGTAGGGCAGCACGACAAACAGAAAAATGTCCAATATTGAGCCGCTCATGTTGCACTCCCTGTAGATGCGGCCTGCGCCTGTGGCAGCAGCCGCATGACCGACAGCAGCACCTGTTCGTACGGGTTCTCTTTTCCGGCTAGACCTTCGAGCATTTTGCCGATGGCCGGCGCGACCGAATTTTTCGCCAGCTCATCCCCTTCGTCCTCCCGCAGCCGGCCGACGACCGGCAATACATGGGTGAGGTGATCGGGCAGTTCCAATCCCTCCTCCAGTCCCAGTTCGCGAAGGTTTTTGCGCATCTGCACCATGAAATCACCCCGGTCGTAGTTGTCGCCGTGCAGGTGCCAGCCGACTTCAAGACAGCAGACGGGGTTGATGTCGAAGGTGCGCGTATACGATTCTTCCAATTGCTGCGGCGATTGGTCGGCGATCTGTTGTGAGAACCGGTCCAGATGCGCGGCCGCATCGGGTTGGGTGGTTCGCAAGAGCGCGGCCGTCGCCTTGACCTGTGTGTGAAAATCTTCACCAGGGTAGGCCAGCAATTCCGCCAATGCGGCGTAGATTTCGATTCTCAAGGCTCTCATGATCCCCTCATGGGTTTGTCCATCACTCCGAACCCGGTTTCACGCTTGTGATCCATCGGGTCCTCCATCATTTCCAGCGCCTCTTCGCGGTGCATGGGGGGGATGACAAAGCGTTCCTCGAAGGTGCAAAGGGAGGTGAGCTTGTAAATCGCCTCGGCCTCGGCCGGCGTGCAGTCGGCCTCGCGCAGCATCTGGTCGGCGATGTGCGGCTCGATGTCGCCGACCGTGACGGCGCGGCGATAGGATCGGATGGCCATCTGTTTTTTCAGTGCATAACGCACCTTGGCGTCGTGGCCGGCCCCGAACAGCTTGGCGAGGTATTGCATCGGCACGCGGGCGTTGTCGATTTCATGAAACAGGCCCTGGTCGGACTGCGTCAGCACATCCCCCTTGCGCATCGACATCACCGGCGACATCGGCGGGACATAAAAGAGCATCGGCAGCGTGCGGAATTCGATGTGCGGCGGCAGGGCCATTTTCCAGACCTTGACGAACTGGTACACCGGCGATTTCTGCGCTGACTCGATGACTGAATCATGGACGCCGTTGCTCTGGGCCTGACGGATGACCTGTGGGTCGTGGGGGTCGAGGATCATCGAGCGATGGGCCTCGATCAGGTTCTCATCGCTGCTGAGCGCCACCTCCTCGATGCGGTCGGCATCGTACAGCAGCACGCCCAGGTATCGGATACGCCCCACGCACGAGTGGAAGCAGGCGGGGGCCTGTCCGGTCTCCAGGCGCGGGAAACAGAGGAGGCATTTTTCGCTCTTGCCGGTTTTCCAGTTGAAGAAGACCTTTTTGTAGGGGCAGGCCGACACGCACGCGCGCCAGCCGCGGCAGCGGGTCTGGTCGATCAGGACGATCCCATCCTCGCCGCGCTTGTAGATGGCGCCCGATGGACAGGCCGCCACGCATGAGGGGTTGAGACAGTGGTTGCAGATGCGCGGGAAATAGAACATCACCAGCCGTTCGATCGCGAAGAGTTGTTCGCGCTGCTCCTCGGAGAGGGAGTCGAGGTTGGGGTCGTTCTCGGCGTAGACCGGCGAGCCGCCCAGGTCGTCATCCCAGTTGGGGCCGGCTTCGATGGCGATCTCCTTGCCGGTGATCTTCGAGACCGGGCGGGCGATGGGCTGGTCCGAACCTTCGGGGGCGTTGAACAGGTCCTGATACCTGTAGGTCCAGGGTTCGTAATATTCGTCGATGCTCGGTTGGGCGGGGTTGTGAAAAATCTTGCCCAGCACATAACCCTTGTTGGCCGAGCGAAGTCGGAGTTTGCCCTCCTTGACCTCCCAGCCGCCGCGGTAGGTGTCCTGGTCCTCCCAGCGGGTGGGGAAACCGGTGCCCGGCTTGGTTTCGACGTTGTTCCACCACATGTACTCCGCGCCTTCGCGGTCGGTCCAGATATTTTTGCAGGCAATGGAACAGGTATGACACCCGATGCACTTGTCGAGGTGAAACACCATCGCGATCTGCGAACGCACATTCATAACAACACCTTCGGATCAGGGGTTCAAGTTGGTTCTTACCAGTTCAACTCCGGAAGTTTTCGCACCAGCACATGCGTGTCGCGGTTGCAGCCCACCGGGCCCCAGTAATTGAGGTGGAAGGTGAACTGGCCGTAACCGCCGACCATCAGGTTGGGTTTGAGCCGCGTGCGCGTCAGCGAGTTGTGCCCGCCGGCCCGTTTGTTACCACGCAGCGGCGAGCGCGGCACCGACAGCGTGCGCTCGGGCGAGTGGTACTGGATGCAGACGCCGCGCGGGATGCGGGCGCTGACGGCGGCGCGGGTCACCACGACGCCGTTGTCGTTGTGGACCTCCACCCAGTCGTTGTCGTTGACGCTGATCTCCTCGGCATCCTTGTCGTTGATCCAGAACGGCTCGATGCCGCGCGAGAGCGTCATCATCCGCTCGGTGTCGCCGTAGGTGGAGTGGATGTGCCACTTGCCGTGCGGCGTCAGATAATTGAGCATCTTGGTCTTGCCCGCCTTGACGCTGAACGTCAGGTCGGCGTACTGCGTCGGCAGCGGCTTGGGCTTGAACGTCGGCACATGCTCGCCGAATTGGATGTACGCGGGGTGGTCCAGATAAAAATGCTGGCGGCCGGTCAGCGTACGCCACGGAACCTGGTTTTCCACGTTGTAGGTGAAGGGAGAATAGGGACGCCCATCCTCCACCAGTCCCGACCACATCGGGCTGTTGAGCACGCGGTGCGGGCGGGTCTGCAACCCTTCGTAGGTCATCCGCACACTACGCATCTTTTCCGCCAAGTGCGCCAGCGGCAGGCCCACCTTTTCCTCGATATTTTTGTAGGAACGATACGCCAGTTCGCCGTTGGAGACGCTGGCCAGGTGCAGGATGGTGTTGCAGACTTCCTTGTCCTCGGAGATCGAGGGGTAGGTCTTGCCCCCCCAGTTTTTGACCGGGCCGGTCGCCACCATCTGGTCGTAGAAGTCGGCGCACTGATAGTGCGTCCCGTGCGCGCCGAGTCCTTTTTCTCGCACGCGCGGCCCCAGGGAGTTGTACTGGTTGTACAAATTGCGGTAGTCGCGCATCACCACGCCGAACGAGGGCATCGTCTTGCCGGGGATCGGCTCGCATTCCCCCTTGCTCCAGTCCAGCATCTGTGGCTGGGCGATCTCCGCCGGCGAGTCGTGCGACAGCGGCGACGCCACCACATCCGCAACCGGTTCGGGGAAATGCCGTTCGGACAATTCCGAAACCTTTCGCGCGATCGAGCGGAATATCTGCCAGTCGGTCTTGGATTGCCAGCAGGGTGGAACCGCCGGCGACAGCGGATGGACGAAGCTGTGCATGTCCGTGCTGTTCAAGTCCGCCTTTTCGTACCACGTCGCCGCCGGCAAAATGATGTCCGAATAGAGGGCGGAGGTGTCCATGCGGAAGTTCAAATCCACCACCAGGTCCATCTTTCCCTTGGGCGCCACCTCGTGCCACGCCACTTCCTTGACCGAATCCTTGGCCAGCTCCTCGCTGGAGATCGAGTTGTGGTGGGTGCCCAGATAGTGCTTGAGGAAATACTCATGCCCCTTGGCGCTGGCCATCAACGCGTTGCCGCGCCAGATAAACCAAAGCCGCGGCCAGTTGCTGGGCGCATCGGGGTCTTCAACCGAGAATTTCAGTTTCTTGTTCTTGAGCTGTCCCGCGATGTAAGCACCGACCTCCTGATCGGTCTTGGCGCCCGCCTGTTGCGCCTCTTTGGCCACATCCAGGTTGTTTTTGTCAAACTGCGGATAAAACGGCAGCCAGCCGCTGCGCACGGCCCGTATCTGCGTGTCCATCGTGTGTCCCTGCGCCAGCGAATCCTTCGGCTGCCGCATGGGGACGGTGTGATAATCGGTGAACGCCTTTTCGTAGCGCCACTGGTCGGTGTTGACATAGTGCCAGCTCGGCGCGTTTTGCAGGCGGGATGGCCCGTGCCAATCCTTGCCGAAGGCGATGGCGGACCATGATTCCTGGGGCGCGAGTTTTTCCTGGCCGACGTAGTGCGCCAGACCCCCGCCGTTCACCCCGACGCAGCCGCACAGCATCAATGCCGTGATCGGGCCGCGGTACATCAGGTTCGCGTGATACCAGTGGTTGATCCCCGCGCCGATGATGACGGTGCATTTGCCGTTGGTCTTTTCGGCGGTGCGCCCCCACTCGCGGGCGAAGCGAATCACGGCCTCGCGGCCAAGGCCGGTGAATTTTTCCGACCATGCGGGGGTGTACGGCAGATCATCGTCGTAACTGGATGAATATTCACCACCCAACCCCCGGCTGACGCCAAAGTGCGCCATCATGATGTCGTACACAGTCGTGACGGTGACGGTTGATCCATCGGCCAGCTTGATGTGCTTGACGGGCACCTGGCGGACGATGCTTTTGCCCTCGGCAAAATCATCCAGCCGCACCGATGCGACATCGTCCCGGCTGTTCAACAGCGTCAATTCCATGTCGATGGCGCTGCCATCCATGCCATCCTTGGGTTGCAGGTTCCACTTCCCTTTTTCCTTGCCCCAGCGGAAACCCACGCTCCCCAGCGGCATCTTCACGCGGTTTTCAGCGCGATCCCAGACCAGGAACTTCCACTGGCCGTTTTCTTCCTTGGAATAACGGTCGATGCGGTCGGCACGCAGCAATTGGCCGGCCTCGTGCACGCCGTTTTCTTCCTTCAATTCCACCAGCAACGGGCCATCGGTGAATTTCTTGGCGTAGTCCAGGAAGTACGGCACCTGCTGCTCGTGATGAAATTCCTTGAGCAGCACATGGTTGACCGCCATCCACCACGCGCCATCCTGACCGGCGTTGACCGCCAGCCATTCATCCGCGTATTTCGCCACCTGGTTGAAGTCCGGGGCGAAGACGACCATTTTCGTGCCGTTGTGACGGGCTTCGGCCGCGAAATGACAGTCGGGCGTGCGGGTCATGTTCAGGTTTGACCCCATCACCGCCAGAAATTTGGCGTTGTACCAGTCGGCCGACTCCTGCACGTCCGTCTGTTCGCCAAAGACCTCCGGCGACGCCGGCGGCAGGTCGGAATACCAATCGTAGAACGACAGAAACGTGCCGCCCAGCAGTTGCAGGAAGCGCGCCCCCGATGCGAAGCTGATCATCGACATCGCCGGGATCGGCGAAAAACCGACGATTCGGTCCGGCCCGTGTTTTTTGATCGTGTGGATCGTCGAGGCGGCGATGATCTCCAGCACCGTCTCCCAATCCGCCCGGCGCAGGCCACCCTTGCCGCGCGCCGTCTGCCAGCGCTTGCGGGCGGTTTCATCCTCCACCAGGCTGCGCCAAGCCTCAACCGGGTCTTCATGCTTGGCCCGCGCGGCCTTCCAAAGGTCGATCAGCGCCCCGCGAACATACGGGTATTTCACCCGGATCGGGCTGTACAAATACCATGAAAACGAGATTCCGCGCTGACAGCCGCGTGGTTCATAAGGAGGGACGCCATTGGCGAGCATCGGATAATCCAGCGCCTGCATTTCCCAGGTGACGATCCCATCCTTGACGTAAATCTGCCACGAACATCCGCCGGTGCAGTTCACGCCGTGGGTGCTGCGAATCACCTTGTCGTGTTGCCAGCGGTTGCGATAAAACTCCTCCCATTTCCGCTCGGAGGGATTGGAAGTGTCCCGAATCCATTTCAGGTCGGTGCTCATATGATTATCCTTTGATTGCCGCTTTTTGGACCATGGCCCGTCGGACCCCGCCCAGACGCCTTTTCCACAACGAATTCAAGCCCCACAACGCGAAGCACGCGCCGGCCAGCCCCAATCCCAAAAAGATCTGTCGGGGCTTGGGTGTCTCGGCAAACTGTGTTTGTGCCTGGAAATAGGCCACCAGGGATTCGATCTCGTTTTGTTCCAGCGGATGAGTCCCAAAGGCCGCCTGCATCGTCGGTGTCGCCGGCGAACCCAGCCACGCGGTCAGGCCCTTTCGCCCGCCGAGTCGTTCAAATACCTTGGTTAAGTCCGGCCCCAGTGATCCGCCCCCAAGTCCGCCCACCCCTTCCACCGAATGACACGAATAACAGGCCGCCCCGCCGGCGGTCAGAGCCTGTCGGCCGGTGAAAATCTTCTCTCCGGCCGCCACATCCGCCGGCCCAAGCGGGCGGTCACTCACCACCTGCCCCGCGAATTTCGACCGGGGCAGTTTCGATTCCGATTCCAGCAGGTCGATCAACGCCTCAATGCGCGCCTTGCCCAGCGGCAGTGTCGGCATGACGACCCCGCCCGATTCTTTCAGCAGTTTTTGCGCTTCAGGATCGCCTGAATCGATCATCGCCTTGGGATCGGTGATGAATTTCAATATCCACTGTCGATCCTGGCGGTCGGTGACCCCTTTCAAGTCCGGCCCGACCAGCCGGCCGCCGCCGATGGTGTGGCAGCTCATGCAGTTGTTGCGAAAATCGGTCGCGGCATCCTGCCCCCACGCCGCTCCAGGTCCGATAATGCCCATCCCCAGCAGGGCAATCCACACCCCCAAACCCGTCCAACCCGTTCCCATTTGCCTGTAGGCAGCCATAGGAGTTTACCTTATTTACGCATGTTCTTATCTGAATTAAAGTGCGATAAAAGCATCATTTAATCCAATACCGGCCACTCCAAACCCGCATTCGGATGTTCCACAATCACCTGTGCAACCGTGGTTTTCCGCAACAAATCCAAATACTGCTGTCGGATCGCTTTCCATTGCTCATGCACGACACACGACTGGTTTTCCGAACATTGCTTGGGGCCTAAAAGGCACCCCCACCAATGTTCCAGTGGTTGAAGGCATTCCACCACTTCTCCCAGTGTTATTTGATCCGCCGGCCGGGCCAGCCGAAATCCGCCGCTGTATCCTTTTTGCGAGATCAACAACCCATGTCGTGACAAAAGCTGCAACAACTTGCCCAGATAGTTTGGAGGCGCTCCGACGATCTTCGCCAGCTTTCCCGCGGCGATGTACCCGCTCGCCGTACTGTTTCCAAGTACGGCCAAGGCTCGTATGGCGTACAAGCCCGACAACGGGATCATTCAGCCTCCAAGGGTCTCTCATACATTTATTCGCATGTTTTTATCTCATTATATCGCCCGTACGTCAAGTTTTTTCTTAACAAATTCCATCCTATAGCCAAATCATTGAATTTCAAGTGGTTGAGCCAGCTCGTCAATTTGACTTTTAGGTCACAGGTTGCCAAAGATTGGGGTGCGATGGCAAAGAAACTCAATCCAGTTTGGGGACTTTTTTTGATTTTGGTGGGGTTTATCGCGGTGGTGGGGGTGACCAACTGGCTGCGCGGGGATGAAATTGTGCCCTGGCGGACGGATTTGTCGGCCGCCCAGACGGAATCAAAGCAGAGCAACAAACCGTTGTTAATGTACTTTACGGCCAGTTGGTGCGGGCCGTGCCAGTCGTTGCGGCATACGACCTGGGCGGATCCGGCCGTCGAGGAGGCATTGCGGCAATATGTGCCGGTGAAGATCGACATCGATCAGCACAAGGATGTGGCGCTGGATTATCATGTGGAGGCGGTGCCGCATTTTGTGCTGCTGTCGCCTGAGGGAAAGCCGCAAAAGCTGGCCAGCGGGGCGATGGATTCGGCCGATTTCCTGTCGTGGTTGAAGGGAAAATAGAAGTCGATATTAAGATGGTTGCCACTGGTCGGCCTGGCGTTGGTTGAGTCGTCGGGTGGCTTCGGATTTGCCGAGTCGCAGGCTGTCCCATTGCCAGCGTCGGACGAAGGCGCGGAATTGCGGGTCTTCGTAGCGCTTGCCGCCGCCGAAGAGGCTTTTGAAATAGCCCCAGAGCATGGCGATGCCGCCGATGACCAGAGGCGGGCGGGCCATGCGGAAGAGGGCGCTGCAGATCATGTAGAGGGGTGTGGTTCCCATGTAGTATTGGCCGACGCCGTGGCGCACGCGGCCGGTCCACCAGTTTTTGTGGCTGGTTCCCATGGGGCGAAGGTGGATGAAGCGCAGGTCGGGTTCATCGTAGCTTTCGGCCAGCCAGCCGAGCATCCGGCAGCGGTGGCCGTCGATGCCATCCCACATTAAAAACCGCACGAAGCCGCCGATCTGTTGGAAGCATCGGGTGCGATAGAATTTGATCATGCCGACGGAGTTTTCATCGCCACATTTTTCGCTGATGAGCTTGTCGTTGGCGCCGATGAAATAGGGTTTGCCGCTGCAGGTGCCGAGGCGCGGGTTGGCCTCCATTTTATGCATGAGGATTTCGAAATAGCGCGGGGGGAGTTCCAGGTCGAGGTCGAATTTGCAGACAAAATCAAATTCATCGGGGTTGATCTGGTCGTAGCCGAAATAGAACGCGTCGATCACGCCGCCGCCGAGTTTGCGAAAACCGCGGTCTTCACGACGGACGATGCGGATATAGCTCGCCTTTTTGGCGTACTCTTCCAGAATTTGCGGCGTCTGGTCCTTTGATCCATCGTCCACGATGATCCAGAGCGCCGGCGGGGTGGTTTGGGCCATCACGCTGTCGAGGGTGCGACGGGCGTATTGGGCCTCATCACGACAGGGTGTGATCAGGCAATAGCGGCGGCCGGTTTGGGGTGAATCGGTCGGCATACGTTTACATCGTCACCTGATGCCGCTGACACCAGCGCATCAGAATATAAATCGACCAGACCCGTGACCAATACATACCCGCGCCGCCCGATTGGAACGTGTCCCATAACCGCGAGACGGCCCGGCCATCGAGCGACACGGCCGTTGCGGCGGCGGGATCGCGCATCAATTGATCCATCACCCTGCCAAGGCCGGTACGAATCCAGCGGTCAAAGGGGAGTACAAATCCACTTTTTGGACGGTCGAACAAGGCCGGGTCCAGGCCCGATAAACCGACCCGCCGGAGGAGCATTTTGCGTCCCAGCGGCGAATAACGCAGCTCATCGGGGACGTTGGCCAATTCCCGCACCACAACCTGATCAACCAGCGGCAGGCGGACTTCCAGGGAGACGGCCATGCTGGCGGCATCGGTGTCGCGCAGCAGGCGCTGGCCGAGAAAACATCGCAGTTCCATCGCACTGATCGCCTGCAAATCGGACAGGCCGTGCGTTTCTTCTTCCAATCGCTGCCGCATGGCCGCCGGCAGGCCGAAGGAGACATCCGTCTCGCCGGCCGACCCGCTTAACAATTGACGCTGGAAATCGGGAAGGAAAAGTCCATACGCCAACTGATACAACGACAAAAGGCTTTTGTGATGTCGAAGCATGTCGGGCAATTTGGCCCAGCGGGTTTGCGCCCCCACATCCCCCGCGCCGCGGTTGACGATGCGGTTGATCATCCGCGCTGCCATCAGCCGGGCGGGCAGTGGAATCCAGCCGGTTTTGCGGGCCAGATGCCGCAATTTGGGAAGTTCACGAAACGATTTATATCCGCCGAACAATTCATCGCCGCCGGTGCCGATCAACGCGACCGTCAATCCCGCATCGCGCACGGCGCGGGAGATGAAATACGAATTGAGTCCATCAAATGTCGGCTGGTCGAGACTTTCGATGGCGCGGTCCAGGTTGGATACAAAATCCACTTCGCGCAACAAGATTTCGTGGTGTTTGGTGCCGATGGCGCCGGCGATGGCGCGGGCGAATTGCCCTTCGTTGTATGCCTCTTCCTCAAAGGCCAATGTGAAGGTGTTGACCGGTTGATCGGATGCCCGCTGGGCGAGGTTGGCGACGGCGCTGGAATCGATCCCACCCGATAAGAAGACCCCCAGCGGCACATCGCTGACCATGTGCAACTTGACCGATTCGGCCAATGCCCGCCGCACGGCCGATTCATCGGCATCGTTATTCGTACGTTTGGGGATGTTCCAGAAAAGCCGCGAAGATTGTGTTTTGCCTTGCGCATCACGGACCTGCACTTGGCCCGGCCACAGCGAGGAGATCCCGCGCACGATTGTTCCCGGCCCCATGACAAACCCGTTCCAGATCACGGAGGCCACGGCCGATGGATCGAGCCGGGGCTTAACCAACAGGCCCGATGAGAGGATCGCGCGCACCTCGGAGGCGAACAGCAGCGACCAGGATCGGTTGGGATTGGTGTCCGGATTTTCACAGACATACAGCGGCTTGATCCCCAATGGGTCGCGCCCCAGCGTCAGTTGATGGAGCGTGGAATTCCACAATGCGAAGGCGTACATGCCGCGCAGACGTTCGATGGCTTGTTCACCATGCAACGACAACAACCGCAGCATGACGGCCGTGTCGCCGGTCGATTGAAAAGACTCACCATCCGCGGCCAACTCATCGCGCAGTTGTTGATAATTGTATATTTCACCATTGAAGACGATGACCTGTCCGGTGTGCGGATCGACCATCGGCTGGGAGGCGCTGGTGCTCAAGTCGAGGATCGACAGCCGTCGGTGGGCCAGCAGACACCCATTGCCCGACGCATCCGCATCCGAAACCCAAAACCCCTCCCCATCGGGACCGCGATGTTTCATGGCCGCGCTCATGCGCGACAGCGCCTGGCGATTGGCCTCGTCCACCCTTCCGATGATGCCGGCGATTCCACACATCGTGATTCAGTTCAGAGCCGACTCGAATAATTTCGCCAGCTTTTGCGCCTCAATGGCGACATCATGATGCTGTCGAACTTTTTGTGCGCCCGCGCGCCCCATCTCCGCAAGTCGTGATGGTGAGGAGCGCAACACTTCTTCCATCGCCTCGCACAGCCGATCCACCGACCCGGCCGGCACCAGCCAGCCGCTCACCCCCCGCTCAACCAGTTCCGGGATGCCCGCGACATAGGTGCTCAAGACCGGCCGGCCCAGCGCCAGCGCCTCCATGATGACCACCGGCAGCCCTTCGGCAAAGCTGGGCAGGATCAACGCCCGGCCGCTTAAAATCTCATCGCGCACCCGTTGCCCGCTCATCCACCCGGCCAGCCGTACATGATCGGCCAGATGATGCTGTTGAATCAACGATTCAATTTGCGGCCGCATCTCCCCATCGCCAACCAGCACCAGCTCAAACCGCATCCCCTTGGCCGCCAGCCGGGCGGCCGCCTCAATCAGCAGCAACTGCCCTTTTTGTTCCGATAATCGTCCGACACAGACCAGTTTTGGATGGTCTGGCATGGGGGATGTCGGCGCATCGAGAAATTGCGGGTCGACACCGCAGCGGATGATCTGAATCTTCGACCAATCCTCGTATCGACACCACCGATACATCTGGCTTTTTCCAAATTCGCTGATCGCCACGGCGAACCGGCTTCGGGCGATCTTCTCCCCCAGTGCGATAAACTGTGGTTTGTCGAATTCCTCCGGCCCGTGACAGGTAAAACTGTATCCCGGCCCGCCCAGAAGATGGGCCAACATCGCCACGGTGGTGGAGTTGGTTCCAAAATGGGCATGAACGTGCGTTGACCCGCAATCGACGAGCAGTTTGACCAACACGCACGCCTCGGCCAGATAGACCCCATGAAGAATCAGGCCGCGTTCGGAACGCCGTCCACAACGCCAGGCCAACGCGGCCGCGCGGATGAAGCGCGCCGGCCGACTCACCATTAACCGCACGCACGCCAGGATCAACCCCATCGCCCCCGCATCCAGAATACAACGGGTTTTTTGCTGTTCCGCCTGATCCCCCGGATCGACCAGTTGTCGATCCCACCGCCGCACGGTGAAACGATGGATTGTCAAACCAAGTTGTTCCAACGCCGCGATTTCTCGGCGGATAAAGCTCTGGCTGGGCTGGGGATATTGATTGATCAGGTAAGCGATCTTCATGTCGCCCCCTTGTACTCGATCACCCGGCTGCGCTTTCCCAGCAGGTGCAAGAGTGTGTATCGAAGCTGCCCCAGCGCGTTGGGAAATTTTCCGATCACGCAAAACAACGCGAAGAGCCGTGCATCCTTGGCGTTCATTCCCCGCTTTCGCATGGAGCGCGCAATTTTCAGCCCCAACAGTGGATACAACCCCAGCAATGCCAGCGACCACCCCCACGTCGGCCACGCCGCCACGATGGCAACCAGCGGCAAGACCACCCCCCACGCCCAGTTGCTGCGCACCTCGCGCACCCAATGCCGCGACGGACATTGACCATGCATCGCCGCCCCCTCGGCATAGGCATGACCCGCGCGGGTGGCCCGTTTCCACCATTGCCCAAAGCGCATCATGTCCGCATCGTGCAGGGTCATCTCGGTGTCGATGCGCTCGATCTCCCAGCCGCGCCCGCGCAGCCGCACGCACATTTCCGGCTCTTCGCCGGCGATCACGGCCGGATTGTACCCGCCGACTTCATTGAACGCCTTGACCCGCATCAGCGCATCTCCGCCGCACGCATCGGCTTTTCCAACCGGTGTGTTCCATTCGATGTCGCACAGGCGGTTGTAGATGGACCGTTCCGGATGGCGTTCGCGCCGGCGGCCGCACACCACGGCCAATTTCTCATTTTCATTCAGCGACCGGCGGGCGGTTTCCAGCCAATTTGGTTGGATTTCACAATCCCCATCCACAAATTGCACAAATTCCAGCGCGGGTTTGAGTTGCAGAAGCGCGGCGAATCCTTCGTTTCGCGCCCGGGCGGCCGTGAATGGGAGCTTCATGTCCAGGCTGACCACAACCGCATTGCGCTGACGGGCGGCGGTGACGCTCTGGTCGGTGGAACCGGAATCGACGTAGACGACCGCATCCGCCCGGCCCATGATCGAATCCAGGCAACGGATCAACCGCTGACCTTCGTTTCGTCCGATCGCCACCACGCCGATCATCGCTTGCCCCCGCCGGCGATAAGCCTTGCCGGGATTCCCACGGCCACCGCGCCGGCCGGCACATCAATCAACACCACGGCGTTGGCCCCGATGGCCGCATCATCCCCGATGGTCACAGCGCCCAATATCTTGGCCCCCGCCCCCACGTTTACCCGGCACCCCAATTTCGGCGCATCAAACGGCTTGTCCAGCGACCGATTTCCCAGCGTCACCCCCTGGCGGATGATCGAATCATCCCCGATCTCGCAATTGCCATGAATGACGATGCCGCTTTGATGTTCGATGATGACCCGGCGGCCCAGTTTCACGGTATACGGCAGCTCGATCCCATACCGGTTGCGGCATCGGCGGTACATCCAGCGATAAATCATGCTCAAGGGGGCGCGCAGGATCTTCGGCCGTACGTTCATCCGCCACACCCCAAACCGATGGGCCGCCACCGCGCGAAATCCGGGGCGCGTCCAGTCGCGTCCGTGCGCGGCATGGTCTTCGCGAATCTGCCCCAGCAGCCCGATTGGCTCATTGTTGTCGGTGGTGGCGTTCATGCCGCGAATCCTCGCACAAACACACTGTGCCGAACGAAATCCGCCAGCAATTTCGGCGGATCATTGTCCGGCCGACGTTGCAAAAACCGTCTCACCCTCCACAATGAAAACCCAACCGCCCACGCCGCATCCGCCAGCATCGCACGCAACGCCCCATGATTCTTGATAAAATACCTCCGACGCGATTCAAACCAATAATCCGGCCGGCGTTTGCGCAAGCGCGGGTCGGTCACCCCCGATGCCTGTCCCACCAGATGCACCACCCGGCTGGTCGGCACATACCAGCATTGCCACCCGGCGCGGGCGGAACGCAGGCAAAAATCGACCTCCTCAAAATACATGAAGTATGCCTCATCCAGCAGCCCGATCTGTTCAAACACCTGCCGACGAACCATCATGCTCGCCCCGGCCAGCCATTGAGTTGGACATGCCTCATCCGACACCGGCGGAGCCACCAGCTTGTTCTTCAACAATCGACTGACCAACGACAACCGCACTCCCCCCTCAAATTCACTGGCGATGGTGTGAAACCGAAACGCCGACCGCTGGGGTGTCCCATCGGGGTCTTCCAGCCGACTGCCGGCGATCCCGATGTGCGGATGTTTTTCCATGAAATCGAGCAATGCCGCGACCGCCTCATCCCGTGCCAGCGTGTCTGGATTCAATAACAGGATGTAATCCGGACGAACGTCCGACTGTAACAACACTTTGATGGCCGCGTTGTTCCCATATGCGAACCCGCCATTGCGTTCCAGCGGCATCAATGTCGCCCAGTTGGACCATCCGTTTTCCGCGATGGCCGTGCTGATGCGTTGGATCGAGTCGTCACCTGACAGATTGTCGGTGACGAATACTTTTGCCCCGATTGACAACGCCTGCGGTTCCAGCGAGCGCAGACAATCAATCGTCAGACCGGCCGTGCGGTAATTGACGATCACGATGGCCAGTTGTGGATGACTCATCGGGCCGCCTCCTTGGCGCACAGTGCCAGATGTTCCACCCGTTTTCGCATGGTTGTTTCAAATGTATGCCCGCGTGCGAATTTCAGCGATGATTCGGCCGCCTGGGCCAGAGCGGGTCGATCCCGATCCAGTTGTGCGATTTTTTGGGCCAACGCGGCCGGGTTGTCCATCGGTGACAGCCACCCCACCCCGCAATGCGCCACCAGCCCGGCGAACGCCTCGTTGTCATACCCGACAATCGGCACACCGCACGACATCGTCTCCAGATAAGTGCAGGAAGGATCACCCTGTCGATGACAACAGACAAACAAATCCGCCTGTCGGCCGACCCACGGGAGCAATTCCTTCTCAAAATCGAGCACACCCCGCAATCTCACCTGTTGGCTTAAATCGTGGTGTTGAATCTCGCCGGCCAGTTGATTTTGCAGGTTTCCGCCGCCACAGATGTCGAGTGTGAATTTCACCCCCAGTTTTCGCAGATGGACCGCCAACAACGGCAGATGATCCACCCCTTTGATCGCCACAAGTCTGCCGGAAAAGAGCAGCCGCAACGGCCCGCCCGCCAGCAGTTCATCCAATCGCATTTTCAGTGTCGATTCATCCACCAGCATCGACTCCGTCACGCGGGTGTCGAAAAAAAGAAGCGGATTGCGATTGATTGCGCGATAATCGTTGAATGTCGGTGTTCCGTTGCATTGCACACCGGCAATCTTTGGCAACAGGGCGCGAAAGCGTTTTTCCAAACCACGGTTCCACCAGCCACGCCGAAGCCTCAGCAGCGGATTGCCCGTCTCCGCGCGGGTGATCTGCCAGCGCGTCCGCACGCTCTGTTCGGCGATCAGCGCCACCGGCACATGATGTTCCAAGCAGCGATCCACCATCGGCAATTGATTGTGATGCAATGCCCCCAACACCACGGCCGCATCACGGAATTGTTCGTCCATTGCCGGGCTTGCAAAATCGATCAACCGAAGCTCAAACGGAACCTCCTCACGTCGAATCGACACACCGTCCAGCCCATCATCCCCACCCTCCTGTGCAATTACCCGCACCGGGCCGCCCCACTCTCTTCGATACGCCTCGACACCCTCCAGAAATTTTCGCGTCAGCGTCACCGTGCCGTTTGGTTCGTGGCGAATCCTCATCGACGGCACGATGCACAGCACCTTCGCATCCTGTTGCCGCGATTCGCTCATGTGCCCTGCCCGGATGAAGCCGCCGCCACCGCTCCACCCGCCGCCGGCCGGCGGATTGAAATATACGCACAATTCAACGTCAGCGCTGACAGGCACAACTGAAACGGCTCAAACGGAATGCTGAACCGGGCGGCCGTCAATGTCAGCGAATAGGTCAAAATGCACGACCCGATCAACAAGACCGGATACAAAAGAGACCACCGTTTTCGGATCGCCAAGACCAGTCCGATCGCCGACAAAACGACGATGATCGCCCGCGATGCGACATAGGCCACGTTGTAAGATTTGGGGTTGTCCCAGTCGATCCACAGCGTCTTGCCCAGCCGGATCAGACACAGCTTCGCATAACCCATCGGATGGGCGGATATCCACTGCGTTGCGAATTCCTGAAACACCTTTTCCCGTTCGATCTCCGTGTGGCCGTTGAGCCGCGAGCGTTGTTGCGGCGTCAACATGTCATATTGCCGCGCCTCATCCGCACCCGCCTGTCTCATGTGCCGGTCATCGGCCGTCAGGAGTTGCTCTTCGAGTTGTTTTTTTTGTTCGGGGGTGATCTTCAACCGGTCCGTGCCGGTGGCGTAATCGTTCGCCCCCTTCCAGACGTTCACCCAGAAGGTGCTTTTAATCGGCACCCACGCCCCATGCACCATCCGGTTGCGCACCGTCCACGGCCCGATCACGACCAGCGCCATCCCCAGCAAAATGGCCGCGTTGCGTATCCGCAGCCGCAATGCCAACCCCCGCCAGAACAGGATTAAAATCCCGGTAAATGCCGCGATTGGCAGCAACACCGGCTCGGTCAGCGCCGCCAGTGTCGCCACCAGACTGAAGGCGGCCCACGTCCAGGCCGATCCGGTTCGCACTCCCCGATAAAACAGCACCACCATCGCCGTCTGCGCCGCGATGATCAGATCGATCGCCTGCACGAAGTTCGATGCATACACCTGTGTTGGCCAGACCGCGCACGCCGCCGCCGCCAACAACCCCACCCCGATGCTTCCACCCAGCGTCCGCGCCAACAAATACGTCAGCCAGACCGCCAAACTCCCCACCAGCGCGTTGAAGACCATCGCGGCCGCGTAGGCCGCCGGCGTCGCCTCGCCGAAAATCGTGAAAAATCCCGCCAGCAGCACAGGATAGGGTGGAGACTGCACGCTGGAAGGGCCGTAATACCCAAAATCCCCGAAACTGAACCCCTGTCCATGCAGCAACCCCCGCGCGATCGAATCATGCTCCATCGCGCCGGGATTGAACCGGTAACTTTGCGTCTTGAAAATCACCCCCAGGCGCAGCGCCAGCCCCAGCGCGCACAGCGCGATCAACATCCATTTGGTCCTGCAACACGATGGTTCACCCATGCCCCACCCCCTCAATCTGGGGCTGTCTTGGCCGGTTCATCAATCGGACCGGCATCGGCCGGCGCATGGGGGTTCGTTCCAGGCAAATGTCCATCAGTGTCACCGTCAATCCCAGCGCCACCATCCAGAGCAGCGCATAGGTGAAGCCGAACCAGACCGTGTACATCGCCACCATCATCGCGAAAATCGTCGCCAGCGCCCCCACCACCGGCCGCATTTCATTGTCGTTTACGCACCGCTTGAGCGCCCGCCCGCCGCGCCAAGCCAGCACCAGCGGGATCGCCAGCCACATCGCCATGTAGACCCACCCCTGCCGCATGATCAGCAGCAGATAGGTGTTGTCCACGCTTTCGATCCCCAGCTCCTCCTGACTCAAATTTGATCCGAATCCGAACGGCCCAGCGCTCTTCACCTTTTCCAGCGAGCTTTGAATGATCAGCGCCCGGTTCCGCACGCTTCCTTCCAGCGCCCCCGCCCCTTCACGGGAGGTGGAGTCCACGGTCATGAACCACCCCGTCACCATCACCCCACCCACGATCCCCAGGATGACCCCCGCCACCAGCATCGACCGCGCCAGCTTAAACCACCGCATCACGAAAAAGATCGACCCCAGCGCCGCCAGCGCGATGTAGCTGGTGAAACTCAATGAGGTCAACGCGCAAAACAACATCCCCAACAGCGCGCAGCGCACATACATGTTCTTCAACCCCACCCGTGTGCTGCCCGCCAGGGCATAGAGCATCCCCAGCAAAATGACCGAGGCGTTGCCAAAGTCGATCGGATGGGCAAACGACACCTGCGCCCGAAACAGCCCATATCGGCGCATCGCCACATCCGTGGCTTCCTGATAAATCTTGAACCGGCTCAGCAAATCCATGTAAAAATGCGGCCAGAAACGCACTTCAATCATCGCGAACAGCACCAGCAACGGCACGCAGAACAAAATTCCCCACAACGCCCGCTCGCGGTTTTTCGCCGATGAAAACGCCACCCGCGCCAGAAAATATGGCCCCACAAATGTCAGAAAATAGGACCCGGCCGTGCTCACCGCCGTGTACAGATGCTCGGTGATCATCGATGTGATCATCGCCGACCCGGTCAGCGCCAGGATCAGCAGATCGACCAGGTTCAGGCGAATCCCCATCGACTCGCCGATCCGAGGCACCGAGGCCAGCATGATCCCGTAAATCACCGCGCTGCCGGCGCCGATGTCCGGCACCCCCGGCAACGCCAGTTCGCGCAGCATGTTGAGCAATATCAGCACCGGCAGATAGACCACCGCCAGCGCGGTCCCCGCCCCCCACGACAGCGTCGCCGCCACCGCGAACAGAAAGATCACTCCAATGGACAAAAAACTCATGGAGCGACGCCTCGCGAAATGGCCGCCGTCGGCTTGGCCGTATCACCCGGCCCGCCCTGTTGCACGATGCTCGCGATCAAAAACGTCGGCCGGCCCTTCACTTCCAGAAAGATTCGCGACAAATACTCCCCGATCACCCCCAATGAAATCATCTGCACCGATGAGGTGAACAACACCAGGCACGCCACGCTCGCCCACCCGCGCGGCGTGCGCCCCTGAATGTGGCCGCTCCACTCATAAATCGTCACCCCCACCCCCCACAACCCCAGCATCATCCCAGCGATCACACCCAGAATCCCCAGCCTCGTCACCAGCTTCAACGGCACGGATGAAAAACTGACCAGCCCATCCATCGCCAGCTTGATCAGTTTCGCCAGCGTATATTGCGGCTGGCCGGCCGCTCGGGCGTCGCGCTCATACTCCACCCCCGTCTGCCGCAACCCCACCCACGTCCGCAAACCGCGCACAAACCGCTGTCGTTCCGGCAGGCTGTTGAGCAAATTCACCGCCGAGCGGTCCATCACGCAAAAGTCCCCGCTGTCCAACGGAATCTTCAAGTCGCTGATCGCCGCCAAAAGCCGGTAAAACGACCAGTATGCCAGGCGTTTGCCAAACCATTCCTTGCGCTTCTTGCGCACGGCATAGACCACCTGAAACCCCTCGCGCCATTTGGCCAGAAACTGCGGCAACACCTCCGGCGGATCCTGCAAATCGCAATCCATGATCGCCACCGCATCCCCCCGCGCCACCGTCAAACCGGCCGTGATCGCCGACTGATGCCCGAAATTCCGCGTCAGATGAACCGCCCTGACGTGCCCATCCCGCTGCGCCAATTCATTGAGCAAATCAGCCGTCCCATCCCGGCTGCCATCGTTCACAAACAACAATTCATAATCCAACCCCCACTTCTCCAACACCGGCCCCATCGCCGTAAACCGCGCATAGGTCTTCCCCAGCACCTCCTGCTCGTTATATGCCGGCAGAACAATGCTCAACAACGCCCCGCGGGCACCCGGATTATCGGACTGTCCGTTCATGATCACCACGCAACTCCCCTTTTCTTATCGGCTGATTGTATTTTCTTCTTCCCCCAGTCTCTTTTGGGAAGAATAAAATGAGAAATACAGAACATTTTCATCAAATCAGGCTGGGTATGGTCGAATGTTCGTTCGGCATTTTCCGGGCGTCTTCTTTTGCACCCTGTTCAAGCAGTGATGACACATCCAGCGGGCCGCGAACCGTCACAAACTTCCCGAGTGGAGAAACATACACGGAGGAAGGCTTTCCCTGTTCCGCCATCTTGCGAATATTTCGCAATGTTCCCTTGCTCTTGCCATCCCAACCGAACAGCCCGTAATCGGCATCGTGGAGCATCGCATCATCCTTGGCGGTATAGAACTCAAGACCGCGATCCCGACCCGCGTACTCGACCGCATGTAATGGCCAATTGCCAACGTTGTTCCGGCAGATTCCGCCGGTGCAGTAGACGATCACGGATGGGTAGTGATGTTTTGCAAAATAGTCCTGTGCAAGGCGGTCGAACCCATTGGCGTCGCCTATGATGATGCGAAGTTGCTTTTGGATGATATTGTCGAATCGGCGCGACAACTCCGCATTCATGCGGCTGATACGCCTTGATCCCCCGATAAAAACAGAAGTCATAGATTGCTCCTGGTTCGGGTCATGGCCAAAAAATAGACGCGTGCCGCGCCGGCGGTGACCAGCGAAAGCGTGACGGCGTTGGCGGTCGCGCCTGAACGATACAAATCATCCAACAGAAGAATGCCTTTTCCAGTTACCCGCGAAGTTTCAGCCTGGAATGCGCCGTCGAGCAATTCCCGCCTCTCCTCAGCATCCTGTATGTTTTTCAATCCCGGTGTTTCACGAACTTTTGTGACTGCGGCGACATCCACCTGTTTGTTGAGTTTCCTGCCAAGCGCCATTGCCACTTCGGCGACGGGTTGAATGTTCCTGAGGGTGGACGCCGGCATGGGAACGATGACATCGATGCGGGAAAGCGCGTTGGGTTTGTCAGCGAAAAATTCCGCCAACACCTCCGCAACCTGCGGGGCGGTCTGCTGGCCGCGATATTTTAATTGGTAGAGAAGCTCTCCAAGCGGCGAGCGAATGGTATCGAATTGTGGATGACCATTCTGGTCATAGCCAAGAAATTCGCTGGATGTTGTGTGAACGTCCAACGACCATCCCAGTCGCCAAGCTCCTTGAATTTGAATCGGATTGATCCTCATCTCGATCTGAATTATAAGCGAGCGCCGTTGAAATCGGTAGAAATTCCACAGAATCCCATGTGCGAATCTGATTACAACCGACTTCCCCGTCTCTCCATCGCCTTGGCAAACGCCCCCTCCAGCCGGTCGGTTGCCTGTGACCAGGTGTATTCCGTCGCCGTGGCGTAGGCCGCATCCGACATCTCCCGCCAGCGCTGCGGGCTGAATGTCAGCACCCTCACCAGCCGATCCGCCAAACTCTGAGCATCCTCCACATCCACCAGATACCCGTTGCGATCATCCACGATCACATCCATCGGCCCACCCACTTTCGTGGAGACCACCGGACACCGGCACGCCATCGCCTCCAGTGGCGGCAGATGAAAACCCTCCCCCCGACTGCCGCACAGCCAGACATCGCATTGGCGATAAATATCCGCAATCGCATCCTGCGCCGGCAGATAAACCATCTTTGACCCGGCCGGCAATGGCAGCTCGGCCGTCGGCTCTTCCTTGCCGAAGGCCACCAATTGCAAATTCCCAACATCCCTCTTCGCCAACTCCAGCGCCTTGAGACTCACATCAATCCCCTTGAACGGGATCGTTGCGTACATCAACCCCACCGTCGGCACCGGCCGCTTGTCGCGCTGCGGCGCATGAAACTGCTCCGTGTCCACGCTGTTGGGAACCCACGAATAATGCTCATCGCCGAACTTGTCCCGCGCCAAATCCGCCAGCCACTTTGAAATCACGATTTTATGCAAAGGCAGCCGCCACGTCCGATCCACCTCCCCCGGCGGACCACCCCATGTTTCATAATGCTGGATCAGATAAGCCTTTGCCCCTTTTTTGGGGGACAAATTGGCCACCCAGTCGGCCGTCTTCCACCAGGTCGCCACCACCACATCCGCATCCGGCACATCCTTGTCCCGCACCGGCCGATGACGACTGAGAACCCGCTGCTCCACATCCAATCCATCCAGATGCGTTGGCCCCAATGGGGGATATCCAAGCCAACCCTCCCCTTTCAATAACGATTTCACCTTGTGCCGCGTCGAATAGGGTGGCCGCTGCGTTGAGACGATGCACACCTGATGGCCGCGCCGGCTCAATTCCTTGGCATAAATCGCCACCACGCGCACCCCACCCGCCAAGCTGGCCGCCTCCAATACAAAGGTGATTTTCATGAGGTGGTCCCCCGCCTTGGCCGCAGTTTATCCTTGATCCATCTCCAAGCCGGACCGGCCGCCGAGGCGCCAAACAAATACCGCATCTCCTCCCACCGCGTCGGCTTCAATCCATAGTATGTCGCCCCCGGTATCCGGCTGACCGGCGCGGCGTTCATGTACCGCGCCACATCCTCGCGCCTCAGATACTTCTCCCTCGTCTCGGCCAGCTTCTGTCCATGCACATTGGTGTGAAATATCGTCCAGCTCTCATCCTCTTCCCGCACCAGCGTGTATTTTTGATGCCGTTCGATGTATTGCTCCCAGGCCAGCTCCACCAGATACCGATCCTGACCCGTGCGCGAACCGGGATTTTCGCCCCTGAACCCCGAACTGATGTACTCGCCGGCATATTCCCGCATCGACTCGATGAACATCTCCCGTTTCAACAGGGCAAAATTTTCCGAACATTTATGGCTGAAATACCACCCCGGCCACGCCTCATGATGCCGCGAGGGCAAATTGAATGACCCGCCAAACGCAAAAGTGTCCGGCCGATCCAGATGCCCCATCGCCTCGACCAACCAATTCTCATGCCCCTTGCGAAACGGCAAACAATCAAATTTGAAAAACAACAAATATGGCCGCCCCGCAATCGCCGGCGCGGTGTGTTCGGCGATGTGCGCCTTGTCCTTGCCTGTGTCATCATGATCCGGATGGACCAGCACCAGCTTGTCGATCAACCCCGCCTCATAACATTCGATGCTCGCCCGCCGGGTCTGCGGGTCGCTCCCGTTGTCCAGCACCACCACCTGCCCCGGCCGGCCACCCACAAACGCAAACCAATCCTCCAACACCCGGCGCAGCACCACCCCATCCCCAAAATTCGCCGTCACCAGCGACAAATCACGCAATGCGCCTTGTAAATCACCCATGACTCACACAATCCCGCAGCGTCCGCCGCAATTTTCGCACCGGATCGTTCATCGCCATCGACCAATACCCGCACGCCCGGCTGTGATACATGTTGCGCCAGAACGGATACAGTTCCGAATGCTCATGCCCCGATTTTCTCAACCATCCCAGCAACGCCATCTTCCCCGCGCGCACGCGCCACAATCCCCATTGCGCCAGATATCCCAACCTCGACCGCTCCGACTCCCGGCCGCGCAGATAATCCAGCCAAGGCCCGCTCTGTGCCCCATCGGCGATCAATTTCCGCAGATACTTCTCCGTTAATCGGCCCGGCGGCATCACATGCTTCATCCGCAACGCCGGCACATACCATGTCTCCCACCCCAGCCGCTGCGCGATAAGCCCCATCTCCGTATCCTCCCCGTTGGTCAGCTTTCCACCCGTATGCCCCTGAAGCATACACCCGATCTCCAGCAGGATCAGCCGAACCAACTCAATCCGCCCCGTCAACCCCGCCCCCGGCGGCGGATCGCTCCGTGGCTGCGACAATTTCATCGCGACCGGCCCCAATTCCCGGATCGCCAATCCATCGGCAAATCGCTCATAAAAGTCGGCCGGCCGGGTGGTGGGATCCTCAAACAACGGCTCGATCAACCCGCCGATGAATCCCACCTTGGGATTGGCATCCAGAAACTCCACGCACCTTCTCGCCCAATCCTCGGCCACAATGTTGTCATCATCAATAAAAGAGAGATACCTCCCCCGCGCCTCGCTCGCCCCGCGCCGCCGGGCCTCGATCAACCCCGGCCGATCCTCGCGGATCACCCGCAACGGCGCTGCAATCTTCCCCTCAAACCCCCGCGCCACCTCGCTGGTCTTGTCCTTGCTGGCGTTGTCGATCACCACCACTTCCCAGCGCACCGACCCCGCCTCCTGCCGCGACAGCGCCTCCAAAACGCCCGGCAGCCGCCGCTCGGCGTTGTAGGCACAAATCACAAAACTCAAATCCATCGTTTCCACGACTGGTCACAATCCTCAATGTCCAAGCCCCGCAAACCTCAACAACTCCGCCACCGCACGCTTCGGTTTCATCTCCTCCAAAATTCCGGGCCGTACAAAACCTTTCCCCACCCACTTGGATTCTCGGCGCCACACCCGGACCATCGCATCGGCCAAACCCGCCACATCACCCTTTGCCACCAGCGCCCCGCTGGAACCATCCTCCACCATCTCATCAATGCTCGCCCCCCGCATGGTGATCACACCCAACCCATGCTGTACACACTCGATCGCCGCATTGGGCAGGTTATCGACGCGCGATGGCAGCACCGCCGCATCGGCCCGCTTCATCATCGCAAACAATTGCGGTTTAGGCACCGGCCCCAACGTCACCACCTGCGAGCGCCTTTGGCCAAGTCGATTCAGCAATTTTTCGATCTCGGCCGGGCTTTGCGGCTTGCCCGCCCACACCATCGTGATCTGCGGTTCGATTTCCCACGCCCTCAGCAGCGCTTCGGCCACCAGGTCCGTTCCCTTGCGCCGGCCCAATCTCCCAATATGCAGTAAAAATCGACCCGGCAGGTTGGCCGGTGGAGAGGTGCTTTCATTTTCCAACACAAACGGTGGCCGCACCACGCCGATCTTCATGCCAAACCGCCTCTGAAAATGTTCCGCGATACACCGACTGGGCGCATAGGCGCCCCGCGCTCGCCGAATGCACCATCGTTCCAACATCGACAAGACACGGTGGTCCCGATCCATCCCCCGGCAATCCGTCTCCATGAACAAATCGGCCGCCCAACTGCACCGTACGATGTGACTTCGCCACGGCCGATCTCCCACCATCAACCCCGATGCCCCCAAATCCGAACTTTGCACCAGATCAAACCGCTTTTGCGACTCCCGATCCTCCAACGCTTTGGCCAAACCATTGGCCGCCCGCAACGACCCCACCGACTTGGCCAGTCCCAGCCTCGGCATGAACTCCATGATCTTCCGCCCCAACCGCATCGGAAAATTCTCCACCGGCCCCACCCGATGCACCATCATCCCTTCCCACATCATCCGCTGGGGCGCACGCTCCGAAAGTGTAAACACCTCCACCTCGTGCCCCTCGCCCATCAGCGCCTTGGCAATCTTGTTCAAATAGCTGGCCAGCCCCCCTTCCCCTGTCATCTCCGTCACAAATTCCGGCGCTAAAAACGCCACGCGCAATGGTTTCATGGGGTGTTTCTCATCCTCACAAATCGCTGAGTGCGGGGATTTCAGGCGTCGATCGCGGGCACCAGTTCCGTCGTCCACTGCAATTGCGGCCGGACCACCCCCAGCCATTTTCCATACCAGCTTCCCTCGCGGTGCGCGATGTCGTGAACCGTGAAAAACATCGCATCGTCGAGGTTGTAAAGATGTTTCACCGCCTCATCCAGAAACAGCGCCCGAATCCGGTAGGTTCCATCGTTGAGCAAATTGGCCGGGATTCGGCAGGTGCTGCGATAGACCCCTTTTTCAAACTTCCGCCCGTGCCAGTTCTTGTCGCTGGTCGTTTGCGACACAAAGACCAGCGTCCCATCCAACGTATGCACCGCCAGATTCAACACCAGCGGCGTGCCCCCCTTGAGATTTTCATACTCCACTTCCAGGTCCACGGGTGTATCCACCCGGATCATCGTCCCATCCCCCGATTGCGGCGTCAGTTGCACCCGCCTCATCCGCACATTCTCATTTTCCGCGGCCCCCGGCCCCCACTGTCGCATCATCGTCACGCCATTTTGATGCGTGGCATCCTTCAGATATTTGTCCACCACCCCTTCGGTCTGCCCGATCGCCGCCATCTGACCCTGTTTCAAATACAGCACCTGCTGACACAAACTGCGCACCGCCCAGATGTTGTGGCTGACAAACAACACCGTCCGACCCTGCCCGGTCGAGACGTCCTGCATCTTCCCCAGGCATTTTTTCTGAAACTCCGCATCCCCCACCGCCAGCACCTCATCGACGATCAGGATTTCCGGTTCCAGATGGGCCGCCACCGCGAACGCCAGCCGGACATACATGCCGCTGGAATAACGTTTCACCGGCGTGTCCAGGAACTTCTCCACCTCCGAAAACGCCACGATCTGATCGAACTTGCGCTCGATCTCCACCCGCCTCATCCCCAATATCGATCCGTTGAGATAAATGTTCTCCCGACCCGTCAATTCCGGATGAAACCCCGTCCCCACCTCCAGCAGCGACGCCACCCGCCCGCGCAACACCGCCTTGCCGCAACTCGGCTCGGTGATCCGCGACAAAATCTTCAGCAATGTGCTCTTGCCCGCCCCATTGCGCCCGATAATCCCGATCACCTGCCCGCGCGGAACCTCAAAATTCACATCCCGCAGCGCCCAGAAATGAGAAGAAGCATCCCCTTCCTCCTCCACCCCATGCCGCAACGCCTTCAATCGCCGAATCGGCGCCGTCGCCACCCCCATGATCGCCTCGCGCAGCGTCGGATAACTCGACCCCTGCACCCCAAGCCGGTACTCCTTGCCCAATCCTTCAACATGTATCACAGTGTCCGACATAGCTTCAGTCTCTCCGGGTTCTTGTCTGGTCAGCCATGACATTTTCGATTTTTGATTTTTGATTTGCGATTGAAAATCAAAAATCACCCAATCAAAAATCGAAAATCACATCACGCGATATCCGCGAACTTCCGTTCCACTTTCCTGAAATAAAACACCCCGAAGAAAAACATCACCAGTGTGACCGTTGTCGAGATTCCCAGTTGCAACCAGTGCCATTCCATCCCCAGCAGACAGGAGCGATACGCCCCGATCAGCCCGAACATCGGATTGATGGAGGCCGGCAACTGCCAACGACCCACATCGGCCACATCGTAAAACGTGGCGCTCAGATACATCCACGCCTGCACCATGAAGGGGACGATGAACCGAAAATCGCGATAACTGACCGTCAGCGCCGACATCACAAACGCCACCCCCGCCGTCGCCATCAACGTCAACAGCAGCAACACCGGCAGCGCCAACAACCCCCACCCCGGCGGCACCTGGTAAATCAGCATCAACACCAGGAACAACCCGAACGAAATCGCCAAATCCACCATTCCCCCGCCGATCGTCGCCAGCGGCACAAACAACCGCGGGAAATAAATCTTGGTCAGCAGGTGCTGACTGTTCACCAGCGACTGCCCGCCGGTCGTCACACCGGTGCTGAAAAAGGTCCAGACCAGCATCCCGACATAAACAAAGATCGGATACTTCCCCTTCAAATGGGCCGGCAGATGATCCTCCAGCCCGGCCACCTTTCCAAAGATCACCGTGAAGACGATCATGTTGAACAGCGGCTGCAGGATCGCCCACGCCACCCCCAGCACCGTCTGCTTGTAACGGACCTTCACATCCCGCCAGATCAGGAAAAACAGCAGCTCCCGATACCGCCACATCTCGCTGACATTCACCGCGATCCATCCGCGCTGCGGCTGAATCACCATCTCCTGGTCAAAAACCGGCAGCGCCGACTCATCCGGCGTCTGCGCATTGCGGTTGGGAATGGGGGATGCGCCTGTCAACGTATTGCTCATAAGTCCACTGCTCACAACTTCTCAATCGGCTAAATCGCCAAGCCGCTCGCCTGCAATTCAATTTGGTTCCTAACCGATCCACCGCCGCACGACCAGATTCAGTCGAATGATCCATCGACATTTCCGGCCATCACCCGACACAATTCCAGTCCACAACAAGACTTACAACATTAAATAAATTCCGGCTTCACATCCCGCCGACCCAGCACCCACTCATACACCTCAATCGTCTTGCGCGCCTTGGCATCCCAGCTATACTCCTTCACCGCGTATTCCATCGCGGCGGCCGATAATACGCGCCGTCGGGCCGAATCCTCCGCCAGCTTCTCCATTTCTCGACCAAATCGCTCCACCAGTTGCATCTTGTCCCCCAACGCCACCTTCACCCCGCGATTTTCATCAATCAATCCCCCCGGCCCGCCATAATCCACCACCACACAACACATCCCGCACGCCATCGCCTCCACCACCACACCCGCCCCGAGTTCCCGAATCGATGGAAAACAAAAGACCTCCGACTCGCGCATAATTTCCCCCACCTTCGCCTGCGGCACCGCGCCCAGCAATTTTACGCAATCCCCCAACTGATGTTCCGCGATGATCTTCTCCAGCCGACCACGCTCCGGCCCTTCTCCCACCACCAGCAGTTGGTGTTTGCGCAGCAAAGCACTTTGCGCAAATGCCATCACCGCCACATCCGGACATTTATATGGAACCAATCGGCCGGCAAATAAAAATGTACACCGCTCCGATATTTTCCTCGGCCCGGCCGAACTGAACAACGACGGATCGATCCCCACCTCCGGAAAATCAATCGCCTTGGCCCGCGCCGAACGCGGCAGGTCATTCATCGTATGCTTGAACGCCGCCAGAATCGCGGCCGCGTGGCCATAGGTCGGGCGATAAAAGGGGAGCGCCCGATAGACCCGTCGAACGTACGCCAGCCACTCTTTTTCCCGTCGCAACTCCGCCGCGAATGCCGCCGGCCATTTCAAACCCCCGTTTAATGGCCCCAACACAAACGGAACCGGACTCCATTGGCTCATCGGACTGGGAATCGTCGGCGACATCGGCGTCACACGATGCACCACATCAAACTGCCCCGCCTTCAATTCCCGACCAAACCGCTTCCGCGCCTCCCATTCAAACGCCAGGTAGGGTGGATAATACATCGCCATGTTGGTCGACCACCCCACCGACCCCCCACCGCGCAGCGCCGTCGCCGCCTTGTGCATCGGCGCGGCGATATATTCATTGTTCAGATAAACCACCCGCCCCCTGCCCATCCCATCGCGCTCAATTTGCGGGCGGTTGCGCACATGGGTCGCCACCACCACATCCGCATGATCCGCGATCGACCGACATGCCTTGTACCCCACCACCGGCAACGACGGCCAATCCGGATTGCAATCATCCGCCAACAACAACGCCCGAATCTTCATGAATATTATCCGCTAAACAGCCGTGCATGACTCCCTCTCCCTGTACCCCGGGAGAGGGTTGGGGAGAGGGTTCTTCCTCCCTGTACCCAGGGAGAGAGCTGGCGAGAAGGTTCTTCATGTCGCGAAAGACGACCCTCTCCCTAACCCTCTCCCTGCGTACGGCTCGACTGAGCTCGCCGAAGTCAGGGAGAG
>JADLBV010000014.1 GCA_020847545.1 Phycisphaerales bacterium | reverse complement strand
ACGCGAGCCGGAACTGAAAGGCCGGCTCAGCGCTTCGCTGGACATGGAAGGCAACTGGGATGACCCCGCATCACGGCGCGGCCGGGGGGATGTGCAGGTCGGCGGCAAGAACCTGTACCGCATTCCGGTGGTGCTGGGACTGCTTCAGATCGCCAATTTGTCGCTGCCGATCAGCAGCCCCTTCACCGAGGCGACGACGCGTTACATGGTGCAGGGGCAGAACGTGACGTTTGATAACATATCTTTGCGCTCGTCAAACATGGTGATGCAGGGGACCGGCTCGCTGGATTTCAACAGCCGCAAGGTGGAACTGGTCTTCACCACCGACAACCCCAACTGGCCCAAACTCCCGTTCATCCAGGATTTGATCGAAGGCGCCCGCCATGAACTGCTGCAAATCCACGTTCGCGGAACCATCCAGGACCCCAAGGTCTCGGCAACGGCGATGAACACCGTGACCACGACGGTGGAGGAGGTGTTCCGGGAAAAGTGACGAAAAGCCCCCGCCCCAACCCTCCCCCGGTGTGCCGGGAGGGGGGGGAATACGGGTGGCATGGGGGTCCATCGAACTGGACCGGGCGGGTTGGGGATCATACACTTAAGTGATCCCGCGAAGCGGCGGCAAAGAGGAACCGGAAAGAGAAACCGGGCGCATCGGCCCTTTGGGCGTTTTTTTTCTCGACGATCGCGGGCAGTGCGCCGCAGGCGCAGAAGTTGGAGCCATGAGCATCACAACCGAGCCGGCCGGCCCGAATGGCAGGCCGTCATCGTCCAAGAACCGTAAAACCCTTCCCGCGGTGACGATCCGTTTCGCCGGGGATTCGGGCGATGGGATGCAGTTGGCGGGGACGCAATTCACCGACACCTCGGCGCTGCTGGGCAACGACATCAGCACGCTGCCGGATTTCCCGGCCGAAATCCGCGCCCCGGCCGGCACGCTGGCGGGCGTCAGCGGATATCAGATTCATTTTTCCAGCAACGACATTTTCACGCCCGGCGATGAAGTCGATGCGCTGGTGGCGATGAACCCGGCGGCGCTGCGGACGAACCTGAAGTCGGTGAAGACCGGCGGGATCGTCATCGTCAATGAAGACTCCTTTGGCGCGGTGGATTTGAAGAAAGCCCAATACGCCGCCAATCCGCTGGAGGATGGGTCGCTGGGCCGGTATCGACTGGTGAAGGTTCCCATCGACAAGCTCAACGCCGCCGCGACGGCCGACACGGGACTGGGGGCCAAGGACACCGACCGCTGCAAGAACATGTTCGCGCTGGGGCTGGTCTACTGGCTGTACGGCCGGCCGCTGGATGCGACGATGGGGTACATCAACAGGAAATTCGCCAAAAAGCCGCAGGTGGCGGCCGCCAACGCCAAGTCACTGCAGGCCGGCTACAACTACGGCATCACCACAGAGCTTTTCCAGGAACATTACGAGGTGCCCAAGGCCAGGCTCGCATCGGGGCTGTACCGCAAGATCACCGGCAACGAGGCGGTGGCGCTGGGGATGGCGGCGGCGGCCCGCCTGGCGGACAATGAACTGATCTATTGCAGTTATCCCATCACCCCCGCCAGCGACATTCTGCACGAATTGTCGGCACTGAAAAACTTCGGCGTGATGACGTTCCAGGCCGAGGACGAGATCGCCGCGATGGGGGCGGCGATCGGCGCGGCGTTCGGCGGCGCGTTGGCGGCGACGGGAACCAGCGGGCCGGGGCTGGCGCTCAAGGGGGAGGCGATCGGCCTGGCGGTGATGACCGAGCTTCCGGTGGTGATCGTCAACGTGCAGCGCGGCGGGCCGTCCACCGGGCTGCCGACCAAGACCGAACAGGCGGATCTGCTGCAGGCGATGTTCGGCCGCAACGGCGAATGCCCGATGCCGATCCTGGCGGCGACCTCCGCATCCGATTGCTTTTCGGCCATGATCGAGGCGTTCACCATCGCGACCCGATACATGACGCCGGTGCTTGTGTTAAGCGATGGATACATCGCCAACGGCGCTGAGCCGTGGCTGGTTCCGGAGGTGGACAAGCTGCCCAGGATCGTGATTCATCACCCCGCCGCCGCCGACGAAGATGATGAAGCCGGGTTCATGCCCTACCAGCGCAACGGGGATGGGGCGCGGCCATGGGCGCTGCCGGGGACGCCGGGATTGGAACACCGCATCGGCGGCCTGGAAAAACAGGATGTCACCGGCAACGTCAGCTACGACCCGGCCAACCACGAACGCATGATCCGCCTGCGGGAGCGGAAAGTGGCGCAAATCAACCCGGCCGGGCCGGCGTATCTGTGGAACGGCCCGCAGGAGGGCGATGTGCTGCTGGTCGGCTGGGGAAGCACCTATGGCGCGATCCGCGCCGCCGTGCAGCAGTTGACCGGGGAGGGGGTGTCGGTGGCATCGTGCCAGGTCCGCTGTCTGAATCCCCTGCCCGAACAACTTGGGGATTTGATGAAGCGGTTTAAGCATGTGCTGGCGCCGGAGATGAACCTGGGACAATTGCGGATGCTGCTGCGGGCGAAGTTTTTGATCGACATCCAGGGTTTGAACAAGGTGCGCGGGCAGCCGTTTGCGATTTCGGAGATCACGCGCGGAGTCCATGCGCTGCTGCGCGGTGAACTCGCCGAACACCCGGTGAGCGTCGATGACGGGCCGGCGCCGTTGATCGAGCCGGTCGGGGATGAGGGATAAAGCGCCGCGGGAAAACAAAGGTCACAAAGAACACCAAAAGAGCAGGCCATGAGCATCGCAACACCATCCATCAACCCGTTAAAGCCCGCCGATTTCGCCAGCGACCAGGATCCGCGCTGGTGTCCGGGGTGCGGCGATTACGCGATTCTGGCGCAGACCAAAAAGGTGCTGGCCAGGATCGGGGCGGACCGTTCCAGGACGGTTT
>JADLBV010000013.1 GCA_020847545.1 Phycisphaerales bacterium | reverse complement strand
TTCCTTCCATTCCTGGCGCCATTCCTTCCATTGCCGGCGGCATTTATTCCATTGAAACGGTCATAAAATCCATTGGAGGGGGGATTGATTTGATTCAAATGGGGAGGGAGGTTATCGGCCACAGCCCGCATCGACGAACCATCGGTGTTGAGGAGGGTCGGCGGCGGCGATTCCCCCTCGGCCTCAATTCCCGCCAGCGCGGAGCAACTATTGCGCCATGGCAATGTCGGCCAGGGCATCGGCGGCGTATTTGACATCCTGTTTGGATAAGAACGGGCCGAAGCTGAATCGGGTGGCGCCACCCTGAGCGGCGGTTCCGATGGCTTGATGGGCCAGCGGGGCGCAGTGGATGCCGGAGCGGGTCAAAATGCCGTACCGGCTCTCCAGCACGGCCGACAATTCGTGGGGGGAATATCCCTCCAACGAGACCGAAAAGACGCCGAGGCGATTTTTGACACCCTGCGGGCCGTAATAGGTCAATCCCTTGATGTCGCCAATCCCCTCGATGAAGGTGCGAACCAGATCCATCTCCCGCTCGGCCAGTTGGGCAACACCTTGTGTCATCACCCATTTCACCCCTTCGGACAGGCCGATGATGCCGATGGCGTTGTGGGAGCCGCTTTCAAAGCGGTCTGGCATGAATTGGGGGTGGCGGTCATTTTCGCTGACGGTTCCGGTACCACCTTCTTTGAGTGGAATCAGCTTCTTTTCCAATCCGGGGCGAACGTAAAGGAATCCTGTCCCCAGCGGCCCCATCAGCGCCTTGTGGCCGGGGGAGGCGAGCAGGTCGATCATGTCGGCCTGCACATCAATCGGCAGATGGCCGGCCGACTGGGCGGCGTCGACGATGAAGGGGATGTTGTGTTCGCGGGCGATTTGTCCAATCTCGCGGATCGGCTGGATCGTGCCGGTGACGTTGCTGGCGTGGGTGATGGCGATCAACCTGGTGTCGGGCCCAATGGATCGACGGATTTCATCGGGATCGACCAATCCGGTTTTGGAATCGATCGCCACGCGGGATTGGGTGACATAACCCTGGTCCTGCAAGGCATTTAAGGGCCGCAGGATGGAATTGTGGTCGATCTGGGTGCAGATCGCGTGGCCGGTATTGCCGGGGCCGACAAGTCCTTTGATCGCCTGGTTGAGGCCGTCGGTGCAGTTGAGATTGAAGATAAAATGGTCGGGGTTTTCCCCATGAAACAGCTCATTGAGGCGTCGGCGGCATTCGGCGATCAATCCACCGGTGCGGACGGCCTCCTCATACGCCCCCCGGCCGGCGCTGGCCCCCAGTTCGTTGGTGTAATGGACCATCGCCTCCAACACCGCGCGCGGCTTGGGAAAACTGGTGGCGGCGTTGTCCATGTAGAGTCGGCGCGGGGTGTGATTTTCGGCGTTCATGTTGGTTGAATCCCCCCAACGAAAACATCATAGGCTTTGATCGGCCGATTGACCACCCCGACATGGGCGGCAACGGATTTTCCATAAGATGGGCATTTGCATTAAGATACGCCAAATCGCCCGCATATGGGGCGAGTCGCACGGATGTGATATCAACAACGGGGGATGAAGGGAGCGAGCGTGATGCTGGACCTTGCGGGGCACGGCTATGCCTTGGCGCTGGCGGTGCTGGTGGCGGCGGTTTATCTGCTGATCATTCGATTTCTGGACATGAATGAAAAAGAGCCTTGGTGGAGTGTGGGGTTGCTCTTTGCGCTGGGGGGGTTGGCGGCGCTGGTGGTGAATCTGCTGTTCAGCTCGACGATGCTGGAATTAAGGCCGGTGGAGTCGGCGGTGGTGGAGGAACTGGCGTTGTTCGTGGCCATCGCGGCGGGGTTCTGGACATTGACCGCGATCAGCAAGTTGCGGGGATGGTCGGAGATCAGCGGGTTGATGGATGGGGTGGTTTATGGCGCGTCGGCCGGGTTGGGATTTGCAACGGGGGCGGCATTCATCAACGAGTTGTCGGCCACGGGAATGGTGATGCCGGTTGGAGGGGCGGGGTTGTGGAGTTTGTTCTGGACGACGGCGCTGATCGGACTGGCCAATGGTGTATTTGGGGCGCTGATCGGGGCGGGGTTTGGGGCGGCTTCTTATACTCGATCCGAGTCCAAACGGCTGATTTATCCGATCGTGGGGCTGCTGCTCGCGTTCGCGGCCGATGTGGGATATCGCAAACTGGCGTATGGCAATGCGTTGGGAGGGCAATCGGGATTGATGCGAATGTGGGTTGCGCTGCTGCTGCCGGTGGCGATGGTGGTGTTGCTGGCCTTTTATGCGTTGTGGCGTGAAAAGGTGGCGATCCGTCGGCAACTGGAAGATGAACGTGGACAGGGAACCGTCACCATCGAGGAACTGGAGGCGCTCAAGAGCGTCACGGCCCGCCAGCGGATCTATTTCACGGCGCTGGGTTCGATGAACTGGACGCGATGGGCGTCGTTGCGGCAATTGCACAATCGGCAGGTGATGCTGGCACTGGCCAAGCAGCGGGCGGCCAATGAGACCGATGCCACCCGGCGGGCGATGATCCAGCAGGAGGTGCAGTCGATTCGTCTATCAATCGCACAAATACGGCAGACCACTGCCCGCGGAATGAATGGAGGCGTTCAATGAGCCACAATTGTGATGGATGCGGGATGGAAGTCGTTGAGGGATCGAAATTTTGCCCCAATTGCGGCAAGGCGGTGCAGGCCGGTGGTTCGGCGGTACCGCCGCCGGCCGGCCCGGCGCCGATGGCGGCGCCATCGACAGGAGGCTCTGTCACGAGTTCTCCTGTGTCAACGCCGACACCATTGCCGGCCGGTTCTCCTCCGGTGGCGCCGGGAGGCCCGAGCGTCAAACTGATCGCCGGGTGCGGGGGATTGGGATGCCTGGTCATCATCGCGGCCATCATCATCTCCATCGTGGTGCTGGTGCGTCACAGCGGAAATAACAGTGGTGGTTCGGAAGAAGGGTCAGGCGACACACCGCAACAGCCCCAGGAGCCAAATCAAGGCGATCAAGGCGATCAAGGTGATCAACCTGCAAAACCAGATCAACCCAATCCATCCGACACACCCGGCAAGCCGCGATTTGGACCGCTGAACATCAACCCCAATGAAAATGTGCCAAAAGAGGGTGGGTTATCACAACTGGTGCAAAAGGAGGTCGGGCGGTTTCGGCTGGTGAAGACCCAGCGATTAAATGAGGCGATTGGGCAAGGCGCGGTGGATGCGCTAAGGCTGGAATATCGGTCGGATGATGGCGGCGGCGCGTTGCATCTGCTGATCGCGTGGCCGGATGCCAATCAGGCGCAGCAGTCGGTCGATGCCACGGCCGATGGAGCCACCAAGCAGGGTTGGAAAATGGACGAGCAGGGCACGGTGCGTTCGCCGGATGGTCAGGAGGTCGGCAAGGTGTACATCTTGTCGAACAAGAAAAACAAGGCGCAGTTGTGCCTGTGGAACCACGGCCAAGTCTTCGCGTCGGTCATGGCCCAGGCCGGCGCGGCCAAGGACTTTATGAACGCTGTGAAGTATTAAGATGCCATTGATTGAAGTCCGGTGGTGATTGTTTTACACCACCTGTTTCAGTTCAATCGTGGTGATTTGTCGCGGGTCGAGGTCGATGCGCTGCTCGAAGATGCCGGCCAGGCCGTCGCGCGAGAGGGCGATGATCCACCCTTGCTCGACGATCATGTCTTCGATGATGCGGCCGCCAACCAGATGCGCCCGACAAACGGCGGTGTATTTTCGTTTGGGGCATCCATGCTCCAACAGCCAGTTGCG
The DNA here is from genome assembly GCA_020847545.1 of Phycisphaerales bacterium. GTDB lineage: Bacteria > Planctomycetota > Phycisphaerae > Tepidisphaerales > Tepidisphaeraceae > JADYZN01. The sequence goes on along the minus strand of JADLBV010000013.1, from coordinate 4,851 downwards.
CCATTCGGGGGGAAGAACTTTGGCCAGTCGATTGCGGGGCGGGGTTTTGGAATGCATAAATTCAGGTCAATTAAGAAGTTGCGGCACAGGTTAAATCGCTTTCGTTCACTTCATCGGCGGCATTGGCGACAGGCCAGACGCCGGGGGCATCCGTGGCGTACCACTGTTGCAAAACGGCGCTCCAGTCGCGCAACGACCGCACCTCGATGAATTGTTGTTTGACCTGTTGGGCATCGGGATGGAAGCGGGCGTATTTGATCCCCATTTTGCGCATGCGCCGGCCGGCCAGTTGTTCGCCGTGGATTTGCATGGCGATGGAAAAATGTTCCGACAATGCCTCGCGCTGTTCGGCGATGGAGGGTGGGGGCAAATCCTTTTCGCCGGCCAGCAGTTTGGCCACATCGCGGAAAATCCACGGATTGCCGATCGCGCCACGGGCGATCCAGACGATATCCACGCCGGTTTGATGAAGCATCCGCACGGCGTCCTGGGCGCAAAACAAATCGCCGCTGCCGAGGATCACGCGATCGGGGAAGGTGCGTTTGACCTGCGCCAGAAAATCCCAATTGCTGCGGCCGAGGTATTTTTGCTCTACCGTTCGGCCGTGAACGCGGGCGGCGGCGAAGTCATATTCCCACGCGGTTTGAAGAATCCGGTAAAAACGGTCGGTAGACTGTGCTGAATCATCAAACCCGCGACGCAGGCTCAGTGTGGTGGTGGCCGATGGAGGAAGTGCATCGCGGACGGCTTTCAAGATTCCAATGGCGCGATCCGTATCCAGCAACATGTGGCCGCCGCGGGATTTGTTTTTGATTTTTTTGACCGGGCAGGCGAAATTCAGGTCGATCACATCGTAACCATGACGGTGCAGGATTTGGGCGGCGGATGCCATGGAATCGGCATCAGCGCCGATCAATTGGCCGGCGACGGGGTGATCGTCATCGTTGATATCAAGGCTTTTGCGAAGCCCCTGGCCGCCATTGAGCAGGATGGTGTCGAGCAGGGCCTCGGTGACGGCATAGGGGCAGCCGTGTCGGCGGGCGACCAGCCGCATGGCGCGGTCGCTGTAACCGGCGAGGCCGGCCTGACAGATGGGTTGATTGAGAACAATGGGGCCGATTCGTACTGACATCGGCCCGATTTTAGCCGCATCAGGCGGCCAAGTCTCCAAACCCCGTTCCCACCGCGCGGGCGGCGGCGATCAGCGGGTCGGTGATGGGGACTTTGCGTTGTTTGCCGGCCACATCCGCAATGTTTACCTGATCGATGCCACCCTTGTTCCAGACGACCAGTTTTCCAAACACACCTTCCATGAGCAATTCGAGGGCGTGATAGCCAAACCGCGTGGCCAGCACGCGGTCAAAGGGGGTGGGCGTTCCGCCGCGTTGAATATGACCGAGGACGGTGGAGCGGGTTTCGAGGCCGGTGCGGGTTTCGATGTCGGCCGCCAGCTTGTTGGCGATGCCGCCGAGGCGGATGGGGTCCGGACTGGTTTCATCGCGCCGACTGACGGAAAGTTCTCCGCCGGCCGGTTTGGCCCCTTCGCTGATGCAGACGATGCTGAATCGCCTGCCGGTGCGGCTGCGATAGGTCAGCAGGTCGCAGATTTTATCCAGATCGTAGTCGATTTCGGGCAGAAGGATCATGTCGCTGCCGGAGGCCAGGCCGGCGTGAAGGGCCACCCATCCGGCATTGCGACCCATGACCTCAACAACCATGACGCGATGGTGGCTCATGGCGGTGGAGTGGATTTTATCGAGGCATTCGGCCGCGATGGTGACGGCGGTGTCAAACCCGAAGGTCTGTTCGCAGCCGACCAGATCGTTGTCGATGGTTTTGGGGACGCCGACGCAGTTGATGCCATGGGCGATGAGATTGGCGGCGCCGGTCATGGTTCCATCGCCGCCGATGCAAACCAGGGCGTCAATGTGATTGGCGGCGATATGTTCGACGACACGGTCGGTCACATCGACATATTCCTCCTGGCCGTTTTTCTTCACGGGATAGCGCTGCGGGTTGGCGCGGTTGCTGGTACCGAGGATGGTTCCACCAAGGGTGAGAATGTTGCTGACATCGCTCCACCCCAGCGGGTGCGTACGGTTTTGAATCAGGCCGAGAAAGCCATCCTCAACGCCGACCACATCCAGATTGTAGCGGTGTTTCGCGGATTTGGTGACGGCGCGGATGACGGCGTTTAGTCCGGGGCAGTCGCCGCCGCCGGTGAACAGACCAATGCGTTTGATGGAAGTGGACATGGTTACACCTCGTTATTCATGCGTTAAGTGCGGATGGCTTAAGGAGCGGATAGAATCGCAAATCCAGGTTTCCGAACCGGATTTGGCATTTTTATCGGCACAGTTGTTGTCGATTTGTGACAACATCATAACCCATACCATCAACACAGACGGGTAATACATCGTCCGGCGCAACCGCCGACTTAAATCAGATCCACTAAAAAATGAGCGGGTTGAATGCCTGCTTTTTGCCAATGCGCGCTGTTTATCGCCCTGTTCGCGGGATATGATCGCCGTGCATATGAACCCGACGAACACTCAATGGCGACCTGAAGCCATCAAGAGGGGCAGGGACAATCATATCGGCGCGCAACTCACGCAGATCACCAGCGCGCCGGTGATCAGCCATACCATTTATTGTGAAGAACGGTATTGCTCGACCGATGGCAACCATGTCGCCTTTTTGCGCGGCACGCAGGACCGAATCAATGAGGAATTGTGGGTGGCGGATGTGCGGACCGGCCAGACGGCCCGGCTGAGCGGCGCGATTCACGGCCATCCCGCATCAAACCTGTACAGTGACAACCTGTATTACATTCATCCCCGGCCTGATGGAGGGCGGGTGTTGATGCGAGTGAACCTGCGGACGCTGGAGACCGATGAGGTTTTCGACCTATCCAAATGCCCGAAGTGGCGGTGGTCGGTCGCGACCGTTTCGCCGGATGACCGGTGGTTTGTCAGCAATTATCGTGTGCGCGATGAGGTGTACGGACTGTATCGTGTGGACATGCAAAAAGGGATATGGGAGGCGTTTCATGAACATCAGGACATCTGCAATCCGCATCTGCAATTTGAGCCATCGGGCGGGAAAGACCTGATGGTGCAGCTCAATCATGGGTGCAAATACGACCCGGATGGGAACATCATTGAATTGTGCGGGCCGCGGGGCGCGACGCTGTATGTGATCGACCGGGATGGGAACAACCCGCGTTATCTGCCGGTGGGCCAGCCGCACACACCGGGGATATCGGGGCATCAGTGCTGGATCGGGGACACGGGCAAAATCGCATTGACGACCGCTGAAAACCAGATTCATGTTGTCGCGCCGGGAGATGTGAAAAGCCGTTGCATCTGGAAGGGGCTGATGTATTTCGGACACATGTCCACCTCCAGCGACGGCAAATATTTTCTCACCGACAACTTTCGCGGCAGCAACAAGTTATACATCGGCAGTTTCAAGACCGGCCGGATGATCGCGGTCTTGGATTCCGGCGCGAGTTGCGGCGAACCGCAATACACGCATCCCCACGCGTATCTGTCTCCGGGAAATGAACGGATTGTTTTCACATCCGATCAGACCCACACGCCGCAGGTCTGGATCGCCGAACTCCCCGGTGAACTCTGGCCGGCGCTGGATCATCAGGTGGATTAGGTACTTTGTGAATTTTCCGTTGTCCCACAACGGCAGTGACTCACCCGGCGCAGGGTATGCCAACCAAACAATACGAACGGCAGAAGGAAGCTCGGTTCAGGAAGCGCTGTGGCTCGGATGCCCAGATGATTGCCGTTGTACCGCTCGCTGCCGACGGGGAAGGTTTGGTTGGTGTTTCCCGATGGGGTGTTCAAGAGCAGCGCGTTTCCCGCGCCGTCGTCGCGGACAAGGGTGGTGGAGCCGCCGCCGTCGAAATTGACGCCGTCATCCGCTCCGAAACCTTTGAGCCAACGGGCCAGGTCTTCGTAGGTTCCACCTTCGCTGACGCCGGGATTTCGGCCATCGATGGTGATGAGGTAGAGGAATCGGCCGTCGACCGACAAACCCATCCCGGTGCGAGGTTCGAGGGTGAGTTGTCCGGGAGTAAATGAGGCGATCTGCCCGTCGTTCAGCACGGCCAATGAACCGGCAACGGCCGTGTAGATGCCCGCGGTGTTGAAACCGACATCGGCGGTCACAAACGAGGCGTCATTGCCGCTGGTAATGGCCAGGGCGTGGATGTACCCACTTTCGGCGGGCGAGACGACCTGACCATCGGATATGGCCAGACCGGAAAGATTGGCCGTGCCAGGGGAATAGTACGAGCCATTCGCCACGAAATAGTTGGTGTTGATGGCGACCTGAAGATCGTATTCTTCGAGGAATTGGCGGGCGGTCTGGCGGGTGGTTTCGTTGCTGCCGGTGTGAGGTGTGGAATAAAAGGAAATACCGGGAGATTGCAGGTCAACGCGAATGGCGTTCACCTGTTCAACGTGGTTGTCCGTGCCATCCTTTGTTTTCTGGCCTGTGGCGTGATCGACGCCGATGAAGATGGGAGCCCAGCCGTTCTGGATGGATGCGGCAAAGGCAAAATTGGCGGACAACAATGGAATGATCCACAAACAACGCATAATCCCTCCACCGAAAACGTATCACAACAATCAACCATTGGCCATTATAAATCACTCAGATGGCTGACAAATTGCGATTTTCGCCAATATATTAAGGGTTTTGCCAGAACTTAGAAACTATCTCAAAACACCATAAACAGCCGATAGCTATCCAAGGAACTCAAACAGGAGCCATGGATGGCAAGACGCAAAAAGAGCTACGAACCACTGCCAACGATTTGGCAGGTCAATGACG
>JADLBV010000012.1 GCA_020847545.1 Phycisphaerales bacterium | reverse complement strand
CTACAGTGGTGTCGACGCCAGGTTCGGTGACTGGGACTAAGTCGTAACAAGGTAGCCGTAGGGGAACCTGCGGCTGGATCACCTCCTTTCTAAGGGATTACTTAGAATCCGCCCCAGAGCGATCTGGGAACGGACACTTGTCAGCACAGCCTCGTTTGATCCGAAAGGATCGTCAATACCGATGGCGACATCGGCAAAGGGTTTCCGACTATTCACTTGTAAAGAGCCAAAGATTTAAGCCCGGACTCGAAGGAGTCCGGGCTTTTTGTTGCGCGCCGACGTATGATACAATCCTGCTGACAGGAGCGTACATGGTCAGTCCAAATGTAAACAGGATTCTCGAACAGGCACAGGCGCTCACCGATGCGGAACGCAAGGAACTTCGTGATTTATTGGCCCAACGTGCTGTTAAGAACGAGGAATTGACCAAACAACAGCAGGTTCGACAATCTTTGGTCCAACGAGGTTTGGTCGAATTAGACCCTCCAAAGGGAAAAGACGCGCAACGTGATCGCCTTTGGCAACCGATTCCAATTCAGGGCAAGCCACTCTCCCAGACGATTATCGAGGAGCGTCAATAAATGGCGATTTTGTTTCTCGACAGCAGTGCTGTTGTGAAGCGATACGTCGCGGAGGCCGGCACCGGGTGGGTTATCGGTTTGACGACACCATCCGCTGGGAATGTCATTCATATCAGCGTTATGACAGGCGCCGAAGTCATAGCCGCTTTCGCACGCCGCCGACAGATCGGTAGCATGACACCCGATGATGTCGAGCGGGCGATTGCTGAATTTTATGAAGACTGGGCGGTTCTATACGAATTGGTGAGAGCTGATCGGGAGGTTGTAAATCGCGCCATGCTTCTGGCCCGACGGCATGGCTTGCGCGGTTATGATTCGGTTCAATTGGCTTCCGCAATTGAGGTGAACGCGCTGGCGAAACAAGCGACAGTCGCGTTCAGATTCATTTCGGCGGATGAGGATTTGAATGTCGCAGCGCAGGCAGAGGGGTTGCAGACTGAAAATCCCAATCTACATCCCTAGCGGTGTGACCGATCGTGACACCAAATTCAGCCCCGGTCGCGGTTGACTTATGTATCCCGTACCCTACAATTTCCCCCTTCAATGCGGGCTCGTAGCTCAGTTGGTTAGAGCGCGTCCCTGATAAGGACGAGGTCACAAGTTCGAATCTTGTCGGGCCCATCCCCCCGTTTTGACCGCATATGGCGACAATGGAAAGGGATTGACCAAACCCCCGTTATTCGGGGGTTTTTCGTTAATATGGCCGCTTGTGATCATCTCCTGGTCATCGCGGTTTCCTGCTGGATGCTGCGCAATTTGCTGTGCCTGATTCAGCCTCCTATCGCGGCGAAAATCGTGTCGTCGCAGGTCCATTAGATTCTGAGACAGATTCTTTATTTTGGCCACCTCAGGAATCACAGGATCGAAGTCAGAATGACAAGTAGTCAAGCAACTATGTTTACTTGACACGGTATATCAAAGGTGTAGTTTGAGTGTGGAATGAACTTCTCTCTCGTGAATTCGGCACGCAATTCATATTTGTCCGCTGGGCTGGTTGAGATGCGGGTGCCGTGGCACGTTCGTAATAACAGGCTCAATGAGAGGGATCTCCCGCAGCTACAATCATGACGGCCGGCGCGATTGCCGACTGTTCTCAATGGAAAATCAAACAATGACAACACCATCTGATTCCAATCCACGTTCATCAGCCGGCACTGACGGTAAATTAGGTCTCGGCGTCATCGGCCTGGGAGAAGGCCGAAGCATCATGTCGGCCGCATTGAGCAGTGATTACTGGAATTTGATTCGGGTCTGCGATCTCGACACGCAGATCCTCCGCAAGCGCGCCGCCGAATTTGAGTTCGATGCGTGCACAACCCGGTTTGAAGAACTGCTCGACGACAAGAATATCGATGTCATCGCGATCTATACACCCGACTCGCTGCATATCGACCATTGCGTTGCCGCGATGCGCGCCGGGAAACATGTGATTTGCACAAAGCCGCTGATCACCTCGCTCGATCGTGCTTCGGAATTGCTTTCGGCGGCCGAAAGCTCCGGCAAACACCTCTTCGTTGGACAAAGTTCCCGTTTCTTCGAGCCGATGATCCACCAGCGACAGGACTTTGAATCCGGAAAACATGGCGAACTTCTCTCCGTCCAGTCGCACTACAATCACGATCATCGCGACTTCATGAACAAGCCCTGGGCGCGGTCAGGCGGGGTGAACTGGATATTCGGCGGCCTGAGCCATCCGGTCGATCTCGTCCGCTATTATCTTCCTGATATTGATGAGGTCATGGCGTATGGCCTGATCAGCCCCGCCGGGCGCGAACTGGGGCAGCGTCAGGCGGACACCATCCATGCGATCATGAAAACCCGATCAGGTAAGATCGCCAGGGTAACGGGTTGCTATGGCTCGCCCCATCCGTGCGAAGAAGGACAAAGTCTCATCTCCTGCGTGCTTCAGGGGCAGCGCGGCGCTTCGGAATCGTGCTATCAGGATCTCCGCTATTTCACGCACTTTGAAGGTGAGGGGCAGGCCGTTCACCGCTACCCCGAAGACCACAAATATTACTTCCGTTTTGCGGCGCGGGATCATCACGCCGGCGAATTCCAAAACTACATCGATTACTTTGCCCGCTGTCTGCGCCAGGGCACAATCCCCAAGCCCGATGTGCGGGAAGGTATCATCACCGTAGCGGTCATGTGCGCCATCGAGCAGAGCATCGCGCTTGGCAAACCGGTCCGGCCGGCACAACTACTTGTTCAAGCGGGCCTTTCTTCACTGGTTGATTCACAGTAATCAGGCGGGCAAACCCGAACGCCACAATCTCGGGCACGCTGTCCTGTCATTTTCAGACACTTGTATGTATTGCAGGCTATTGCATCTTCTTATGATCCAAAGGGTTATGACGATTTTTTAATGCGGACAGTCGCGCATAAAAAAACTTGACTTTGGACGGAATAGGAGTATACTAAACAAAGTTACGCAAGCCTTTGCCAAGGGCTGTTCGGACAGGTTTTTTGGAGCGAGAGACCTGCTTTTCACCATACAACATGGCATTCCCACTGAATTGGAGTGATGAGCATGAGGATGACCGCAACTCGATCGATATTGGTGTCCGCCGTGGTCGGTGGCACCCTTGCCGCAGTGCCGAGTCTTTCGTTTGGACTAACGCAAATTGACACGAATGCGCCGGGCAAGTCGGTCGACAAGGATATATTCGGCAGCACGTTTCAGCATCACCGCCAATGGGTGAAAACGGGAAATAATGCCTCCATGGTCGGCATCGCGGGCGGGCTTCTGGCCGACTCATTCAACTGGCAGACGCTTACGAACACGAGCACGCCTTGGTCGACCTATTGGGTCATGAAGACTTTGCAGGATGATTGGAACAGTGAATTTATTCCGATCGTGAACATGCGCGGGTTCTTCGATGTTGGTGATAACGTCAATTTCAAAACAGGCCTTGCGCCGCTGGTGACGCTCGCATCGGACTGGGTGCGCTATACCAATGGCATTATCCAAAGCGGCCAGCAATATGGATCGCTCAGCGCCTCCGACAAAGCCATTATTGACAAGATCAACCCGGCCGGCGAACCGGTACTGCCCGGCGTGGGAGAAGCCGCGCCACCACCGGTGAAGTACTGGATCATCGGCAACGAGCCGGAGGCTCATTGGTATGGCACGCGGTTTACGAGCATACCCAACGAGCAGGGCATCTACTGGTCCACGGCGGAGTATGTCAACCGTTACAAGCAGATCACCAGTGCGATGAAGGCGCAGGATCCGACGATCAAGGTCGGCCCGGGGATGCTTGGCGCCAATGACCCGATCCAGATGACCTCCGCGCCTCTGCTGCAAAGCGATGCCACCATCGACTTCTGGGCGTATCACTCTTACGACAACCTCGGCGATGTATATGTCGTCAATGGCGATGCCTTCCAGGTCAACCAGATGAGGACAGCGCTCAAAGGCGTACGCCAGAAGCAGCTCACGGCGCTGGCCGACATCAAGCAGATGTTCACCGCCAACGGGCGGGATCCGAACAACGTCGAGTTCATGGTGACCGAGTGGAACCCCATGGGCAATGAAGGTGGCGATTGGACCAAGCCAAGTCAGACCTCGATGTACAAGGCGCTGGCGATGGCCGAGTCATTCTTCACTTTTGCGGACATGGGAGTGAAATCAGCCAATTACTGGGGCGAAACGGTCGTTGACAACACCGATCCGAACCCATCGCATATTTACCCGCAGGTGAAGCTCTGGTGGAAGCTGAGTGATGAAATGGGCGATACGCTGATCAACAGCATCATCGATAATCCGGGCAACCGACGGGTTTATACCACCAAAGACAGCCAGACGGGCGAGATCAAAGTCTGGGGCATTAACTTGAGCAATAGTTCCTCAACGACCATCAATCTGTCGCTCCTGGGGATCGATCCGAGCCAGACCGCTTTGCTCTCAATCTTTGGTGGCGATGGTACCAGGTACTGGACAGAAGATGCCGACTGGTCCACGCCGCTGGCGCTGATTAATTTCAATGCCGGCAATTTCAACCTGACCATCCCCAGCTCGAGCATCGTACTTTTACAGGTCATGCCCGTGCCGGAACCGGCCATGTTGGGCTTGATCGGGCTGGGCCTGCTGGCGATGCGCCGGCGCCGAGCCGGCGATATGTAAAAAAATATTGACAGCCTTACTCAAACTGGTTAAGTTGACTGTTGCCTTCTCTGGGTCGAAGCAAAGTAATATGGACGTTACGATTGATGGCATCGCGATGGAAGCGTCTGTGGCCAAAATGATGGCCCGATTGAACTTCCTCCGCCGCCACGATTCATCGGCCGATGCGCGACAGCGCATACCGAATCCGGCCCAATGGTCTGAAAATAGGCCCTCTTTACCGTCGATCTGGAGGAAAGAGCATGTCAGAAACACACACACAAACATACATGACACAATTTTCTGCAAAGGAGATCATTATGGCACGCAAAAAGGGTTTCACTCTCGTTGAGTTGCTGGTCGTCATCGGCATTATCGCGCTTCTGATCTCGATATTGCTGCCGTCACTGAACAAGGCAAGAGAGTCGGCCAAGGTGGTGCAATGTGCCTCCAATCTCAAGCAGTTGGGGTTGGCGGCGATGATGTATTCCGATGAGCATCACGGCTTCATGCCGCCAATTCTACCAGGACGCGAGGCCACCCTGTTTCCGGGTACACGCGGCTGGTGCGATACGCTCTATCCCTACCACAAGAATATCGGCGTGTATCTATGCCCATCCACCGTGGATGAACGGCTGCTGGATACGCATGTCGTGGACGGCCGCGTCTATGGCAACCAATCTTATGGTTACAACTTCTTGTTACCCTATTCCATCATGCAGATTGCAGGTTTGCCCACAAGTCCAGATATTTCGTATGTATACAATTACAAGCGTACAAAAGTGAGGCGCCCGGCCACGACCGTGTTTCTGCTGGATGCCGACATGTATCCAGGCGCAGGCAATAACAATTACTATGCCTGGAATTCTAGTGCGTCTTCTATAGGAATGACATCGATACGCCACAACAATGGCGCCAATGTCCTGTATATTGACGGCCACGTCGACTGGAACACACAGTCCTATTTGATCTCAGATGACAACTGGAAACTATGGCGACAGAATTGGTAATGGTGCATGCATTGCTGGATGTCGCACATCGCGCCATGCGTCCAAGGCCACAGAGCCGGAGACCGCCGTCGATTGACAATTGACGATGATCTGTCCCGCTCCATTCCGCGCCCTAGTTGCGATTAGCCCGTAGGTCCGGCTGTGCCGGACGAAATTGAAGATGTCCGGCACAGCCGAACCTACGGGAGGGAGATTCGGTTATTGATGATCGTGCGTGCTTGTGCCAGCGGCAAACAGTTACGATCAACGATGATCTGTCAGGCTCCGTTCCGCGCTCTGGCGGCAATTAGAAGCACCAAAAGGTTCACCCAGGGGGGGGGCCTTGCGGGCCAATACTTTACAGCAAAACGAAAGGCACCCAACGTGAAATCCCACAGGAATGTATCAACCACCTTATTTCCGGCTTGGCTGCTTGTTCTGAGCCTGTTTTGGGCCGTCGGATGCGCCATGGGGAAGGATGTGCCGATCTTTCATGTCAGTTTTGATCAGTCGGCCTCGCCGGACCTTGCGGAAGGCGCCACGGCCGTCGAAGGAAGTTACAAAGCCGTCGCCGGGGTTGCCGGCCAAGCGGTGGAATTGACGGCGGATCAACCTCTGATTTATGGATCGCTCGGCAATGTCGATTCCACGCGGGGTACTCTCAGTTTCTGGTTCAAACTGCCAAAATCTGCGGGGGGCAACCCGAATAATATCATCATGATTCGAGCCGTGGATCACGCCGTATCGCTTCAAGGCGCCACGCTGATTTTTATGACCGGGGCGCATATTCCGGATAAAGACTGGCAGTGGATTTACTCGCCAACCTATTCGCTTGACAAGCTGTCTCCACAAGAGCGACACGGCTGGATCTTTGTCACCATCACATGGGATCAAAAAACCGACGTCAGAACCCTCTACATCAACGGGCGCAAAGTCGGCCAGGAAAATCATTCACCCCAGATGGAACACATTCGGACAACCCAGGCCCAAATTACCCTGGGCAATGGAATTCATGTCTTTATGGATGAAGTGACCATTTGGGATACGGTCCTGAGCGACTCGGCCATTGAGGCGATTTATCGCAATCCAAATTCCGCCACCATCGCCTCCAAGGCGGCGTCGCGTCCGGCCGACTCCTGGATCATCCGGCCTGACATGGACATCAAGGAATTTGGCGACGGATTGCTCTCGCCCGGCCAGCCGTTTCATGTGAGCGTTCCACTGGCCAACCAAACCGACCAGCCTCAATCCGGCAAAATCACACTGACGGCATTGGACCTATGGGAAAAACCCGTTGGACCAGCCCAGACATTCGAGGTGTCGTTGAAACCGAGCGAGAAATCGGACATACAGGCCGATTTCAAGCTGGATCGATACGGAGCTTTCAAGATTCGCGCATCTGTGGATGTCGGGGGGAATACAAAATGGCGTGATGTCACCACCTTCGGCATCGTTCCACCCGGCACGCCGCCGCACAACGACTTTTTTGGTTCACACGTCAACCTGGCCAACGGAGTCCCTGAACTGGCGCTGCGGCTTGGATATTTCGCCACACGCATTCACGACATGTCCGCGTTCACCTATTGGAACCGAATGGAGCCGCAACGGGGTCAATGGGCCATGGAGGGATACGGTTCGTATGAAAAACTCCGCGATCTGAATTACGAAATCCTTGGATTGTTCTTCACCACACCCAACTGGGCGGCGCCCAGCGCGGATGGGAAAATCCCGCCCAAGTCGGCCGGGTTTTATTCCCCCTATGTCCCAACCGATGAAGCGGCATTACGGGAGTATGTCGATCACGCCCTTCAATCGTTTCCCACCATCAAAAAATGGGAAATATGGAACGAGCCGTGGGTCTCCCTTTTCTGGCAGGGATCGCCTGAAAAATTTGCCCAGATCAGCAAAATCATCTACCAGCAGGCCAAAAAGACGCGCCCGGATGTGCAGGTTTATGTGCCGATCGAGCCGATCGGCCCCTGGTCGCGCAAGTCCCTGGAGGCAGGACTGCTGAACTTCTGCGATGGGGTCAGCTATCACCAATATTTCGATTCAAGCAACCCCCCACAGGAGAGTTCTGAAAACATCCAGAGGGTTCATAACCTCATCAGCAAATATGCGAAAAAACCGCTTCCGATCCTCTGCACCGAAAGCGGCCTGTACGGAAGCACTTTCCTGTCTGGACTAGAAGGCCCCGACCTGCCGCCTCAGGACAAGCGCCCACCGATGAATGTTCTGGGCACAACCCGCCAGCAAATCCAGTCTCGCGTCGAAATGATGGCGGGGGGGGTGGATCAGTGCTACGAATACTTCATGTATCCGCTTCATCCCAACGAAGGGATGAGACGCTACTGGAACTCCAGCGAACTTGAGGAGACCAATACCCCCAAATACAGCGCCATCGCCAATTGCATTCTCGTCTGGCAACTGGATGGGGCCACAACCTGCAACAGGATGGATCTGGCCCCCGATGTGCCCGCCTATGTATATCAACGCAAAGACGGTCATGCGGTGGCGGTCGTTTGGGCTGAAAATAATGCCGAATTGAAATGGACAGGACGTATCGCGCGCGCTGTTGATGTCATGGGTAACGATTTACCCACCACCGACGGCGTGCTGATCGGCGAAATGCCGCTCTATCTACACCTGGATGGCTCTGCCGATGAACTGGTCAGCCGACTGAAAGATGGGAAAAGCACCCTCGTCCGTGCCGGCGAAAAACCTTCGCAGCCGCAAAACGACGGCGTGGAACAACCAAAAAAAGTCCCCAATTTCGCGCTGGTCAATGAAGCCGGCCCGGCCAATCTGATCCCGCTGGACCTGCCCGCCAACATGTCGGTGGTGGATGAAACCGCCTTCGACGGACGCGGCGGCGCGTTTGATGAAGGCCCAAACAACGACATGAGCATGATCAAGGACCGCAAGGTGACCTGGCTGGGCGTCCCATTTGAATTGCCCAATGAGAATGGCGGCCCGGGGATGATCACGCTCCGCGGAAAAACCTTCCATTCCGGACCGCTATCCGCCGGCCCATTCAAGGTGGATCAGAAGGCAAGAGGCATCTTTTTTGCCCATATGGGCAACTGGATGATCGAAGCCAACAATGGCCAGCCTGTGGCCAGCTACATCATCAAATATGCCGACGGCCAAACCCTTGATGTGCCGGTCATCGAAGGGGTGAACATCGCCAATTTCTGGTTTGATCAACTGCCCAAGGAAGAAAGCCGACCCATGGCCTTGAAACACCCCGAACCCCTTGAGGTGACGATGCCCTATCGTTTCCCCCGCATCTGGTATTGGGACAATCCCCGCTCGGATGTGCCGATCCAATCGGTGAGCGTGCGTATGGATGCGCCGGACCGGGTGACGTTCGCGGTGCTGGGGATCACTCTGGTGAAATGGTAGGGCGATGGCCTGGAGGTTTTTGGAATGATCCGCGAATTGGCATTGAAACCGGATTTCGCTCGCACCATCGATCGCTTTGACGCCTGGTGGCGCGGCGAGCTGCTCGATCGCCCGCCGGTTACGGTTAACGTCCGTCCCGCCAAGCCGGCGAGAGCGATACCGGCGCCAGGTTCTCCGGAACAAAAATGGCTTGATGTCGATTATGTCGTCGAATCCGCCATCGCCGACCTCGAACGCAGGGTCTTCCCGGGAGACACCATGCCGGTCTTCTGGCCCAACGTCGGGCCGGAGATCACCGCCTGTCTTTTCGGGTGCGAGCTTGAGTTCGGGCCGTCAACGAGCTGGTCACGTCCGATCATCCACGACAGCGAGCAGTGGACCGACATGATCGAACGGGGACCTGATTTTTCCAACCGCTATTGGCAGGTGGTCGAGCAACTGACACAGCAGGCCGTGTCGCTCAGCAACGGGCGTTACATCGTCGGCCTGACAGACCTGCATGGCAACTATGACATTCTTGCGGCGATGCGCGACCCGCAATATCTGTGCCTCGACATGCTCGACTGCCCCGATCTGGTTCGCAAGGCCGGACGTGTCGCATCCGCCGCGTATGTCCAGGCATTTGAGCGTCTTTATTCGCATGTCGCCCAGGCGGGAATGGGCTCAACGACATGGTGCAATTTCTATCACCCCGGGCCGGCCTATGTGACCAGTTGCGACTTCTGGTGTCTGGTGTCGGACTCGATTGTGCGTGAGATCATTCTGCCCGATGTCATCCACGAGATGCGGCCGCTTGAGCGAAACCTCTTCCACCTCGACGGGCCGCAGGCGCTGCGGCATCTGGATATCCTGCTGGAAATGGAGAATCTCGACGCCGTGCAGTGGGTTTATGGAAGCGGCAACGGGCGTGCCGAGGATTGGATTGATGTCTACCGCCGCATTCGCGCCGCCGGCAAAAGCGCCCACGTCTACGCGGAAGACCCCCGTGACGCCCTGGCGGTGCTGGAGGCGGTCGGGCCGGAGGGGCTTTGGCTCCAGGTAGGCCCGGAAATCGCATCGGCCGAGGAGGCGGATGCGTTTATTGCCGATGTCGAACGCCTCACCCGCCGTCATCGCCCTGTCAAAGCTCACCAATATTGAATTTGCCCGTCTCTACCGGCTTTTTCGACCTGAAACGGAGAAAAATTACTAAAAAAATTATTTGACAACGAAAGAAGTTGAGGTATACTAAACAAGGTTCAGTAAACATGTGCGTAAAAATGAATGCCCAATAATTCGAGTGGAGGTGAAAGTCGACGAAATAACATGCATCCCGTGTGTTTAGTTGATGTTGATTTCAATTCCTTTTTTTAGGAGAGGTTCTATGAAGACGTCAGTTTTTTATCGTGCCGCGTGTGCGGCGTTTGGTTCGGTCCTTGTGGCCGGTGCTGCCCAGGCGGCACCAACTGCGTGGTGGGCGCCATATTCCGCCGATGCCAACACCATCGGTCTGTGGCATTTTGATGATGTTGACAATAGCAGTACGACGTTTGCTGACTCCAGCGGCAACAGCAACACTGGGACGATCAATACCGCTTCAGGCGGCGGCTATACTGTGGCCAGCCCCACAGCCAGCGGCGCCGGCGCAGGCCCTGGTATTGGACTATTCGATGATGCGTTGAAATTTGATCCACATGGCGGCAGTGGTGGCCTTTCCGCACCCGCGCAGTGGGGTTCGGTTGATAACAGCACCGATCAGTTGGCCTATGTAAACGCCATGACGATTGAAGCATGGATTAATCCGGACGCCGGCGATTTGGGTGGCGGCCTTAATTATCCGATCGGCGCCAGGGTGGGTAACTTAGGCTGGAGCATCGGGATTCAAAGTAAACAGGTCTTCTTCGACATGGCCTTGGGTAGTGATAACACCTACCATTACGGTCAGAGTGGCGACGTACTTACGGCCGGCACTTGGACCCACGTCGCTGGAACGCTGTCCAACGATGGGGCAACTACGACCCTTAACCTGTACATCAATGATACGCTGGCTGCCACAGATTCATGGGCCGAAGCCACGCTTAACACTTACACACAAATCGCTCCCGCCATGAATATCGGTACATATGGTACGGGTGCGGTTAATGCTCTATACGGCGGCCAAATCGACGAAGTGCGGCTCTCCAATGTCGCACGTGAATTTGGAGCGGTTCCGGTTCCCGAACCGACCAGCCTGGCATTGCTGAGCCTGGGTGGGTTGTTCCTCGTGCGTCGCCGCACGGTTGCATAATAAGTTGAAGTCTTTTTCACCGCCGGGGTTGTTCATCGCAATCCCGGCGGTTTTTTTATGCGCGCGTTTCAGGTCAGTCCGGCATGATCCGCACTCAGGATATGCCCGCTGATCGTGGGGAAGGGGATTGGTTGCGTGGCGTGATTCAGGCCAGAGAGATTTCGCCAAAATAGATGTCCGCCGGTTTCAGCAGCGCGCCGCGGTGGTCGACGCGAATCTCCTCTGGATGGAGCGGCAGGGGCAACACACCATCCATATACGCATGCTGCGAATAGTAGCTGATGAACAGCCGCCCGGACGGGTCTTTGGCGATGCCGGGGTAGGAGCAGTCCCCGGCCGCCGGCAGGCGCAGGACACTGGTCACCTTACCCCTCTCCAGCCGCCAGATCGCCAGACCTTCCGGCTCGGCATGGGGGTGATCCATCCGTCCATCCCGCACGTTGTGGGATCGGCCTGAGACATACAGCACGCCACCCTGTTCAAAAATGATCGGGGCTTCGATGCTGGTGTTCAGATGGTGATATTCCCAGTCGGTGTAGGGGGGCTTGGCGATCGCCAGCAACGCCGCGAACGATTCGTTGTTGCGGCGGGTAACGGTCCACAACTCCTGCGACTGAGTGAAATACATCCCCGTCTCGCACAACGCCATGTCATCCTGTCCGATCTGGCTGACCTTTTCCCACTTCAGCAGGTCATCGGACACCATGAGTTGCGTCCGAACGTGCAGGCCCCCCGCGGCGGGGTCTTTCTTCGGTAAATCGAGGTAACAGGCCCCGTAGTATTTGCCATTGAAGGGCACAACGCGCCAGAGCCAGTGATTGGGGGGCAGAATCGATTTCGGCTCATCGAAATTAACGCCGTCTTTGCTGAAACAGATATATTGCTGCAACTGCTCTGCTTCATACCCGTAAGGCACGACGCATACCAAAAGCGCCATGCGATCCGGCCCGACCACGACCATTTTGGGATCGCGCACATCGCCGGCGATCTTGATTTTGGCCGCCTCATAAAAGCGGCACTTGTCGGCCGAGCAGGCGATGATCGCCTGGCTGTCCAGGGATATGTGCGTTGCTCCCTTGCGATAGCTGATCCAGAAGCACCCATTCCAGAACTGCATATCGGTGAAGGCGTTATGAAACCCGTCGCGGGTTACGGTATTGAGGCGAATCAGCTTGGCCATGTCCGATCATCTCCTGAGATTGACTGCCGTTATGGGTCTTTTACCGACTGATTCCCCACACCAAAACGCTTAACGATTGTGAAATGGATCAATGATTTCAAATTGATGTTCTATTGAGCTTCGTCGTATGGTGGGTGTGCCGCCGTATTGATGGATGCGGACTTACGCGGACTTTCGCACAATCAAGTCCGTCATCACGCGAAGGTGTACATCCTTGACGCTTTTGCCTTCCAGAAGTTCCGACAGCAATTTTGTGCCAAGCGCCCCCAGTTCCTCGGGGTGGGAATCCACGGTGGTCAACTCCACGCCGGGGAAACCGGCGAATTCCATGTTGTCATATCCCACCACCGCCACATCATCCGGCACACGTTTCCCGGCCGCCTTCAGGGCGTGGATCGCACCCAGGGCGATCAGATCATTCTGGCAGACCAGCGCATCAAACTGGATGCCGCGTTCGATCAACACTCCGACTCCCCGGATGCCAGAGTCCTGGTCATACCCTTTTTCCAGCACGATGTGGGATTTGGGCAGTTCCAAGCCGCGTTTGGTCATGGCCATCTGCATGCCCGCCAGCCGTTCCTGCGAGTTGGTATGCACCATGTCGCCCGTAATCGTTGCGATTTGTGATGCGCCCCGGCCGACCAGATGTCCCACCACATCGTCCATCGCGTGTACATTTTCGATCTGAACCTGCGGCATATCGGGAATAAATTGATCGCAATCCACCAGAACACAGGGGATTTTGCTCTCTTGGAGCCATTTCGCCAATGCCGGCGACCACCACCCACGCAGCACAATGCCATCCAACCGCCCGGCCTGCAGGGCGATCGGCATTTGCCCCTGTTCCATCTGATCCATGGTCATGCGGCAGGTCGTCATCGCACTACCGCGTTTTTCGGCCGCCTGCCGACACCCTTCAAGCATGTTATGGAGATACGCACCCCCTGGCTCACCATTCAAACGCGGCTCGGTTTCGCTGATGGCGACAAACCCAAGCTGACCATGATGAACCCGGTCGCGCCCCTGGCGCACCGGCGACGGCCAATAGTTTAACTCTCTGGCAATACGGAAGATACGATCACGGGTGTCCTCGGCCATGCCGGGTTGATGCCGCAACGCGCGGGAAACCGTGGCCTTGCTGACGCCCGCCTTTTCGGCAACTGTCGTGATCGAGGCGAAATGCTTCATAGCTCAAACCAAAGAAACAAAGTAATCTGTTTTCGTGAACTAGTTAGAGTACGACATCGAGTGCCTGGAGTCAAACATGACTAAGAAACTATCTCAAAACACCATAAACAGCCGATAGCTATCCAAGGAACTCAAACAGGAGCCATGGATGGCAAGACGCAAAAAGAGCTACGAACCACTGCCAACGATTTGGCAGGTCAATGACG
>JADLBV010000011.1 GCA_020847545.1 Phycisphaerales bacterium | reverse complement strand
TTGGTGTTGTGAGACGACCACATCATCCAGGAGGCCTTGGCTTGCGCCAACCACCGCGCAACTGCTTTTTACTCAAAGATTTACAGGCGAGACGAAAATCGCCGACGCTAGATTTAGTGCCATTAGGGACAGGTCCGATTATAGTACGCAAATATATTTGGACCTGTCCCGATATTATTGAAAAAGTTAAAGCCGGAACTGATTCAAATCGCCACACAGGGAAATGAGACGGGGACGCAGATAGTGCCTACATCGTCCTTCTCGCTTCGTCGCGCCATGGCACGTCTTTCCAGCGCAATGCTACGATGGCGGAGCCGATTCCAACTGCTCCAGCAGCGCCCGCTTCATGATTTTGCCCGTGGCCGATCGTGGAAAATCCTCCATCACGATCACCTCGCGCGGGCATTTCCACTGTGCAAGCCCCTGTTGTCGGCAAAAATCTCGAATCTGATCCGGTTTGAGGGTTTGTTCCGGCTTGGCTCGCACGAATGCGACGATCACCTCACCCCTTGCGGCGTCTTTTTTACCCATGACGGCCGCCTCGGCGATCTCCGGGTGTTTGAGCAGCACATCCTCGATTTCGCGCGGATAAACCTTCTCCCCCGCGACGCTGATCATCTCTTTTTTTCGGCCGGTGATGTATAAAAAGCCATCCTGATCCAGTTTTCCAAGATCGCCGGTCTTGAAATACCCATCGGCCGTCAATGCGGCGGCGGTCTCCCTGGGCAAATTGAAATACCCCTTCATCACCATCGGACCCTTGAGCCAGACCTCGCCGACCTGCTCCGCCGGCAGCGTATTGCCCGACTCATCGACGATCCGCACCTGCACCGATGACAACGGTTTGCCCACGCTCCCCGCCCGATGTTCCCGCGGCGAATTGAGCGCCACCACCGGGCTGGTTTCCGACAACCCATACCCCTCATACAACGTCACGCCGAAGCGCTGGCCAAAGGCCTGTGCCAAGGCCCCCGGCAAGGGTTCGCCGCCGCTGATGATCGCGTAGATCGAGCGAAAATCCTCCGCCGAGGCGTTTTTCAAATGCAGCATCGCGCCGAACATGCTCGGCACGCCAAAGAGCAGCGATGCCTGATGCTCGCGAATCGCCTGCACCGTCGCCACCGCGCTGAACCGGGCGATGTAATGGATCGTCGCCCCCAGTTGAATGGGGGCCAGCATCATCGCCGTGAACCCAAACGCATGGAACAGCGGAATGACACCCAGAAACCGGTGCTGATGTTTCAATTGCGCCGATTCAATCGCCCCATCCACATCGCTTTGCAGGTTGCCGTGCGTCAGCATGACCCCTTTGGGGTTGCCGCTGGTCCCGCTGGTGTAGAGGAGCACGGCCAGATCATCCGGCTTGGGGGATGGGAATTTCGGTTTCAGCGCCGCCGGCGGCGTCGGTGGAAGCTGCGTCAAATCGACCACCTTCAATGGCAAATCTTTGAGCCGCCCGGCCAGTTGCGGGATGCTGACCACCGTGTCGATGCCGCTGTCCTGAATCATATGGGCGATTTCCCGATCCCCCAGCAGAAAATTCAGCGGCACCACGCTCTTGCCAGCCAGCAGGGTTCCGTAGAAACTGGCCACAAATCCCGCACCCGCGGGCAGCAGCAGGCCGATGTTCGGTTTTTTCGTCTGGGCGGACAAATAAATCCCCAGACCAGCCGCCATGGCCCCCAGTTGCTGGTAAGTATAAGTGCCGCGATCGTCCTGAATGGCAATGGTCTGTGGTTGTGAAGCGGCATGAGAAAAAAGCGGTTCAAAGAGCATGACAGTTTCCTGTTTCTAAACCAAAGCGAGGCATGGATGACGCACACGCAATGGAAATGGACGTCCCAATCGACCCTGACGACACTGGCGTCGCTGGTATTGATTTTACTGGCTGGAGGGTGTGCCTCCAACTCAAATCCAACCGCCAACAAAGACCTGGCCGGCGGATATCAGGCGCTGGATCAAAACCAATTCGATGCCGCATTGGCATCGGCCGATGACTATCTGACCCGCTCACCTCATGGCCCCGGGTCGGCCGAGGCGTTGTATCTTCGCGGCAGGGCGCTGACAGACCGCGTGGCATCCAGCGAGGCCGAATCCAAGGCCAATCTCCAGGCCGCCCGCGTGGCTTATGTTCAGGCGTTGCAATTGAACCCCCGCCAGCCACTGGACGCCTACATCCGCACCAGTCTGGCCAATGTCGCCTATTTTCAGGATGACTACAAAACATCCTACCAGCAATGGTCAATTGCCTATGACCACCTTGATAACAAGGAGCTTCAATCATGGGTTTTGTACAAGATCGGCCGAAGTCTCCAGCGGCTTGGCCAGTTTGAGCAGGCCGACCGAACCTTCACGGCCGTCCAGCGTCAATATTCCGGCTCATCCGCGGCCCAAAATGCACGCGAAGCACAAGGTCAGCGTCAATTTTACGTTCAACTGGCCACATTCAATTCGGCCGACAGCGCCCGCCGGGCCTCCGATGGTGTGCGCCGAATGGGCATCACCCCCATCGTGACCTCCAATTCCAACTCCCAGCACATCCTGCGAATCGGGCCTTATGCCTCGTTTCAACAGGCCAGTTCTATGCGCGCCCGTTTCGCCACCGAATATCCCGATGCCCTGATCAATCCATAGGCTCTGCCTGAGAACTCCGGCGGCCCACGACGGCATCAAATCGGCTTGGCCGCGAGGCGGAATCGCGAAAATTGGCTCTTGATGAGCCATTGAGCGGTTCCAACGAAGCGGACGAGCCGATTTCATGCCGCCTTCGGTGGACCGCAAACAGGCCGTTGGCGTCGTTGCGGCTCCTCGCCGTAGTATATAAATACTGCTTCGTCGCCGACGCCTAGCCACCGGCCTGTTTGCGGTCCATCGTGGGTCACCGGAGTGCTCAGGCAGAGCCTAATCCGGTATAATGGATGAACGATGAATCGGCTGATTCACTGGTCAATTGTCTTGTTGGCGGCGGGGGGGTGTCATCGCCGACACACCCTGAGCAACAACCCCACCACCCTTCCCGCACCATCGGGATTGACTCAATACGCCAACACACAGCATGGCATCCGCCTCGATTATCCGGCCGGCTGGACGGTTCATCCCAGCGATGATTATGTGTTGCTGCTGCTTCCCCCCGGCGTGGACCGGCCGCAAACCTGCTCAATTTCGCTGGACATCCCCGACCTGCCCCCCCATCTGCCGGGCATGATCCGCATCGGCATGATCAAGGACGGCTATCTCGACGACCTGCGAAAAAAAGCCCCTGATCTGAAAATTGTCGATGAC
This sequence comes from Phycisphaerales bacterium, assembly GCA_020847545.1. Classification (GTDB taxonomy): domain Bacteria; phylum Planctomycetota; class Phycisphaerae; order Tepidisphaerales; family Tepidisphaeraceae; genus JADYZN01. The sequence continues at coordinate 419 of JADLBV010000011.1, read as the reverse complement.
CAACCCCACCCCATCGACTCCGCCACCGGCCGAATCATCCAAACCACCTGGACCTCGGCCGGCCGGCCCTACAGCGAATCCGTCCTGCTGCTGATCCACAAAAGCGACGTCTTCCTGATCCGATCCACCAGCGACACCGATCACCAATCCACGGCCCGGCAGGTTTTTGAGCAGATCATCGGCTCCATCCGCTGGCAATGAATGCAGTAAATGGGGGCATGTTGATTTAATGAATAATGCGGAAAGAATCAGAAAATAATTTGCTTATTACCCTGACGCTAGCGTATAAATAATTTTGGTCCATCCGGCTTTTGAGTGGGTGATGTGGGGCATGATAGCATGCTGTGATGCATGATACGCAGCTTTATCAGCGGATATTGGGTTTGACCGAGCCATGGTTCGTCAGCCGTGTTGAACTG
>JADLBV010000010.1 GCA_020847545.1 Phycisphaerales bacterium | reverse complement strand
CCTCCCCCGGTACTCCGGGGGAGGGTTAGGGTGGGGGTTTTTCCTCGAATTCGGCGATACGGCCCCCTCCCCAACCCTCCCCCGGAAATACCGGGGGAGGGGGAAATATAAATGCGTTTGCCCTGAAAGCCGGATGGACCTAAAAAGAAAACTCTTGCAATATGCAAGAAATGCGGATACAATTGCCAAATGCTCATTCTGGGCCTCGCGCGGATTGAAAAGGACTTGAAACGGAACGCGGCGGCACGGGGGCCGATGAGGCGATGGATCGAAAAAGTGGAAAGCGCCCAATGGCAAAGCATCATCGACGTTCGACGAATGTTTCCAACGGCCGATGCGATCAAGGGAACGAACCTGACCTGCTTCAACATCGGCGGCAACAACTACCGGCTGCTGACGGTCATTCGTTATGTCATGGGTGAAGTTGAAGTGCGCGAACTTTTGACCCACGCGGAATACAGCGGAAAAATTTCTTGACCAGGTGTAACATGAGTACGACCACAACTCGCAGGCGAGGCATGAAGATCGCCGACGACTACCTGAACCTGATCCATCGGTTTCCCCTTCGCCCCATCCGGTCGGATACACAGTACGCCCAGGCGATGGAGATTTATCGGGAACTGGCAGACCGGGCCGAGGAACGCAAGACCAGCGCCGGCGAGAATGACTATCTGGAAACGCTGAGGACGATGATCCGCGAGTATGACCAACTCCGATCGAGCCTGCTGAAGGACCGCACCAAAACGCCTCCGCTGGAGATGCTGCGGGATCTGGTGGCCGAGGCGGGCATGAACACCGTTTCACTCGGAAAGCTGGTTGGTGGATCGGGCCAGGCGTCGCTGATCCTCCAGGGCAAGCGGGAATTGAGCAAAGCCAATATCCGCAAACTGGCCGACTATTTTCATGTCAGCCCGGCGCTGTTCCTATGATCCACTGATCCACCCTTTCACCACTCCGGCAAGACAAAACGAGAACCTCTTCCAGATCATCGTTAACAATGGATGGATTGGTCCATGTCGCCATTTGTGCCGAATGGGTAAACTACTCGTCATGAATCATGCCATATTAAGCGCGATTGGGATTGATCGGCCAGGGTTGGTGGAGGAGGTGTCGCGGTTTATTTTTGATCGGGGTGGGAACATCGAAGACAGCCGGATGGTGAATCTGCGGGGGCAGTTTGCGATGATGGTGCTGGTGGGGGCACAGGCTTCGGTGTTGGAGAAAATCGGGAGGGAATTGGGGGAATTGTCGGATCAAAGCGGGATTCATGCCCAGTGGCGTTTGGCGGAGCCGATGGCGGCGTCGGCGGGCGCGGTGGCGGCGCGGCCTTATCGGTTGCGGGCCAGTGCGATGGATCAGCCGGGGCTGGTGCATCGGGTGTCGCAACTGTTGCGGGATTTGAATGTGAACATCGAGTCGTTGCAGACGCAGTTGGGGGCGGCGCCGATCACGGGAGCGCCGGTCTTTGCGATGGAACTGGTGCTGGCGATCGGGCCGACGGTGGGGGTGGGGCGGTTGCGCGAAGCGATTGGGAAATTGTGCGATCAATACAACATGGATTGGGAATTGCAGGGGATGTGAGGGGTGTGGGTCAGGTTTTGTCGCCGGGGGTCCAGGTGAGGATCGGTTTGCGGGCGGCGGCGACTTCATCGAGCCGGCGGACGGGTTGGTTGACGGGGGCGGCTTTGAATGGGGCGGTGTCGCGCTGCGATAGTTCGGCCAATTCGAGCATGGTGTCGGCGAAATCATCCAGCACGGCCTTGGATTCGGTTTCGGTCGGCTCGATCATCAGGCAATCATGGATGGGGAAATGGACCGTCGGCGGGTGATAGCCGCGGTCGATGAGTGTTTTGGCGATGTCCATGATGGTGACGCCGCGGTCGAGAATGGTCTGCGGGACGGTGATGAACTCGTGAGCGCAGGGGGCGGCGGCCATCGGCTGGCCATCGGGCGGTCCAAATGGGAGTGCGTAGGCGTGTTTGATGCGCTGGGCGAGATAATTGGCACAGAGGATGGCGGTTTCGGAGACATTGCGCAGGCCGGCGGCGCCGCAAGCGGCGATGTAGGCGTAGGCGCGGACGAGGACGTTGAACTGGCCGTGGAAGGATCGCACCCGGCCGATGGATTTGGGGCGGTTGTAATCCAGAGAATAGGAGTCACCGGTTTTGATCACCTGCGGAACGGGCAAATAGGGGGCGAGTTGTTTGCGCATGGCAATGGGGCCTGCGCCCGGTCCGCCGCACCCGTGGGGGGTGGAGAAGGTTTTGTGGGTATTGAAGTGCATGATGTCCGCGCCGAAATCGCCGGGGCGGGTGATGCCGAGGATGGCGTTCATGTTGGCGCCGTCGAGGTATAAAAATGCGCCGGCGTCGTGAATGAGATCGGCCATGTCGGCGATGTGGGCGTCGAATTTGCCGACGGTGTTGGGGTTGGTGACCATGACGGCGGCGACTTCATCGGACAGATGGGCGCGCAGGTCGTCGAGATCGGTCAGGCCATCGGGTCGGGATTTGATGGTGACGACATTGGCGCCGCACATGGCGCAGGAGGCGGGGTTGGTTCCGTGGGCGGTGTCGGGGGCGAGGACGATCTTGCGTTTGGGCTGATTGTGGTCGTGAAAATAGGCGCGGATGACTTTCAACGCGGTCCATTCACCATGAGCGCCGGCGCAGGGTTGGAGCGAGACTTCGTCGAGGCCGGCGATTTCAGCCAGAAACACGCGCAGATGATAGAGCAGTGCCAGCGCGCCCTGCGTGTCAGCATCGGGCTGCATGGGGTGAAGATTGGCAAACCCATCGAGGGAGGCGGCCCACTCGTTGACCTTGGGGTTGTACTTCATGGTGCACGACCCAAGGGGATAGAAATTGTCATCGACTGAAAAATTGCGGTGGGAGAGGTGGGTATAATGGCGCACGAGCTGGAGCTGGCCGATCTCCGGCAGGCCGGTCTCGGTGAAGGTGCAGAGTGCGGGGTCGAGTTCGGTTGTCGGCACATCCGATGCGGGGAGATCAATCGCCCGCGCGCCGGGGGTGGAGAGTTCAAAGAGGAGTTTTTCGGTCTTGTGGGTCATTGGCGAGCATGGTCCGCACGGGGTGCGGACCCTACGGGATTAAGAACATCGACCAGGGCGTCGAGTTCGGCCTTGGTTCGTTTTTCGGTGACGGCGATCAGCAGGCAATCGGACAATTCGGGATAATCGCGGCCGACGGGATAGCCGGCGATGATTCCTTTTTGGTTGGCGATGGCGAGAACCTGATCGACCGGTTGGCGCAATTGCACCAGAATTTCATTGAAATAAGGTTGATTTGGATATCGCAGGGAAAGGCCCGCATCGGCCAATCGGCCGGCCAGATAGGCGGCCTTGTTGTGGCAAAGCTGGGCGACATCATGCAATCCTTTTGGTCCCATGGCCGCGATGTATACGCCGGCGCGAAGGGCGAGCAACCCTTGATTGGTGCAGACGTTGCTGGTGGCTTTTTCGCGCCGAATGTGTTGTTCACGGGTTTGCAGCGTGAGGCAAAACGCACGGCGGCCTTCGGCATCGATGGTCTGGCCGACCAGTCGGCCGGGCATTTTTCGCACGAATTGCTGACGACAGGCGAAGAGGCCCAGATAAGGCCCTCCAAATTGCAGCGGGATGCCCAGCGGTTGGCCTTCGGCGACCGCGATGTCCACATCCATCTCGCCGGGACGTTTGAGCAATCCGAGGCTGATGGGATTGAAACACTGAATCATCAGCGATTCGTTGGCGTGGGCGAATTTGGCGATGGTCGGCACGCGCTCAATGTGACCCAGAAAATTGGGGGATTGGCAGATGATGGCGGCGGTGTCTGTTTCCAGTTCGCTTTCGAGTTCCTGCGTGTCCACGACGCCGTTTTTCAAGGGGATTTCGGTGTAAATGGCGGGCAGGTCGGACAAGTAAGTGCGCAAGACCTGGCGATAATGCGGATGAACACCCTGGCTGACGATGATCTCCCGTTTGCCGGTGACGTTGAGCGCCATCAAGGCGGCCTCGGCCAGCGCGGTGGCCCCTTCGTACAACGAGGCGTTGGCGACATCCATGCCGGTCAGTTGGCAGACCATCGTCTGAAATTCAAAAAACGCCTGCAATGATCCCTGCGACGCCTCGGCCTGATAAGGGGTGTATGCGGTGAGAAATTCACCTTTCATCGCCAGATGATCGACAACGGTGGGGATGAAGTGGTCATAAACGCCCGCCCCCAGAAAGCAGGTCTTCTGGCTTGCCGATTGATTTTGGCCTGCGAGGTCGGACAGATGATGTCGAAGCGACAATTCATCCATGCCGGCCGGCAGATCGAGCGGACGGGCGAGGCGCAGTTCATCGGGAACCTGTTTGAGCAGGTCGTCGATGCTGTTGGCGCCGACGGCCTTGAGCATCTCATCGCGTTGACGGGGAGTGATTTGAACGTAATCCATGAATGGGTGGCCGCGGGTGCGGCGGGTGTTATTCCTGGCCGATTTTTTTGAGGTAATCGTCGGATGACAACAGTTTGGTCAGTTCGGCGGGGTTGGCGACCTGTAGTTTGATCATCCAGCCACCTTCGTAGGGGTCGCGGTTGATCAGGCCCGGCTCGTTTTGCAGGGCGGGGTTGACTTCGGTGACGGTTCCGCCGACGCCGCTGTACAGGTCGCTGGTGGCCTTGACCGATTCGATCTCGCCAAACCGCTGGTTGGCCTGGATTTTGGCTCCCACTTTGGGGAGGTCGATGAAGGTGATGTCGGTCAATTCATCGGCCGCGAATTGCGTGATGCCGATGGTGATGATGTCACCCTGTTGTTTGTGCCATTCGTGAGTTTGCAGATAACGCCGGTCGGTTGGTGCGGGCATTGGGTCTTCCGTTGGTTATTTTGTTGGTCGTTTGTAAAAGGGCAATTTTACGATTTTTGCCGGGACTTGCGAGCCTTTGAGGTCCACATTGAGCATGGTCCCTTCGGCCGCATGGGAGGCGTCCACAAAAGCCATTGCGATGCTTTTCTGAACGGTTGGCCCGAAGGTTCCGCTGGTGATCGCCCCGACGGGTTGGTTGTCGAGCAGAACCGGCATCTCTTGTCGGGCGATTCGGCGACCTTCCAGTTCCAGGCCGACCAGTTTGCGTTTTGGGCCGGCTTGGGCGATGGATCGCAGCGCTTCGGCTCCGACAAAGTCCTTGTTCAGATCAACTGCGAACGCCAGGCCGGCCGACAGTGGGTCGATCTGTTCGCTCAGTTCGTGTCCATAAAGGGGCATCCCCGCCTCCAGCCGCAGCGTGTCGCGCGCCCCCAGGCCGGCCGGTTGGATGGTGGCATCGGGGCGGTCCAACTTTCCGGCCAGCAGTTTCATCGCCATCGAGGCCATCTTGCCCGGCAGGATGATCTCCACACCATCTTCGCCGGTGTATCCCGATCGAAAAACCGTCAATTTGACCAGCATGAAACTCGAAGTTTCAAAGTGATACCGTTTCAGATTGGTCAGATCGACCGGCAGGATGGATGACAATTTGTCGATCACCTTTGGGCCTTGAATGGCGACCATACCGGTGGCTTCGGTCTGGTCGGCCAGATCAAAATCCATGTTCCAGGCGCGACGAAGTTGGTTGAAATGGGACAGGATTTTCGGGCGGTTGGAGGCGTTGCAGACGAGAATCCAGTTTTTGGTGTCGCGGCTGATGATGACATCGTCCAGCACGCCGCCGGATTCGTTGCAGACCAGGCTGTAGCGGGACTGTCCCACCTTCTGGTCGGCCACGTTGCGGGTCAGGGCGCGGTTGAGGAAGGCCGGGGCCTCTTTGCCGCTGAAATAGAGCCGGCCCATGTGGGAAACGTCGAAAATGGAGGCGCTGTTTCGCGTGTGTTCATGTTCGGGGACGATTCCACGGTACAGCAGTGGCATTTCCCAGCCGGCGAAATCCACCAGTTTGGCGCCGGCGGAGACGTGAAAATCGTAGAACGGCGTGCGTTTGAGCATCGCGGGAACCGTAATCGTACGCCAATACCGCGTCAAGCATGAGTCGCGGTGCTGACAATCTCCGCAAGCGGGCTACCATTGCATGAAGCATATGACGGTTGATGGGTCCATTTTCGATCAGTGCGAAAGCCTCGACGCGGGGGCGGCGCTGGAGGATTTACTGCGGAAGCTGCCGGCCCGATGGGTGATTTATCTCATGGCGGATGAGGAGGATCGTCCGGTGCAACTGCTGTGCGTGCGGAATTTGCGCGCGAGCATCAAACGACGCTTGGGTGAGGCGGAGGATGCCGGCCCGTCGCGGCGGATCGATTATCGTCGGATTGTCAGGCGGATTTATTGGCGACGGGTGGACAGTACGTTTGAGGCGGATTGTCTTTATCTGCGGGCGGCGCGGGAGTTGTTTCCAAAGTCGTATCAGGGGATGGTTGGATTTCGGCCGGCGTGGTTTATCCATGTGGAGCCGGAGGCCGATTTTCCGCGATATGTCAAAACGACCGAATTGACCAAACCCTGTGAAACCATCGGCCCGGTGGAGGACAAACACGCGGCCGCTCGGCTGATCGAGGAAGTGGAGGATTTGTTTGACCTGTGCCGGTATTACAACATCCTTGTCGATGCGCCCGGTGGCAAGGCGTGTGCGTACAAAGAGATGGGACGATGCCCCGCGCCGTGTGATGGGTCGATCTCGATGGTGCAGTATCGGCAACTGATCGCATGGAGCGCTCGGGTGCTGGTGGACCCGGCCGAGAGTGTGCGCGAACATCAGCGTCGAATGAACACCGCGGCGGCGGAATTGCGGTTTGAACTGGCCGGGCGAATCAAGTCATACGCCGACCGAATGGCCAATTTGAACAAAGGTCCATGGCGGCATCTGCGGCGATTGCGGGATTTTTCGTTTTTGAGTTTCCAGCACGGCCCAAAGGCGGACCAGGCGAAGATTTTCCTGATCACCCCCGGCCGGGTGGAGCAGATATTGAGCCTGATTGATTCGCCGGAACGCGGGGGTGAAATTTTGCGCGTGGCATTGACCGAAGCGGCCGCGTGGCGAAGTCTTCCCATCGACACACCGGCCGCCGAACGCATCGCCATCGTCGCAAAACATTTGTTTGAAACCAAATCGGCTCAGGGTGTCTTCATTCCGCTCGACCGAATCGACGAACCGGCGATTCTCAAGGGTTGTCGCGAGTTGCGGAAGCGGAAAATCAATGTCGAGAGCGAAGATGAAGGGATCATCCAGTAAATGGAAGAAAAGACGGGATTTATCCCGCCGATTCAATCATGCCGCATCCGAGAGCATATCCCATTGGAGCATGTCGCCGGCTTCAAGGGAACGGCGGAGTTTTCGGCCGATGGCCTGTTGAATCTGGCCGGCCGGGATGCCGGTGCCGGGGCGTTGGACGGTCAGGTGGTGTTCACGCAGCACCTGTCCTTTACGCAGTTCGGTGCGCAGGACAAGGCTTTGTCGGCTGACTTGTCGGACATCGTTTTCGACATCGAGGACGTGTTTGCCGACGCTGCCGCGCAGGCGCTGGGCGCCGCGGATCATCCAGATGTATTGTGCGAACTGGGCCGGGTCGCTGCTGGCCGAGTGGTCGGGGCCTTGTGCGGCGCGGTCGTAGGTCAGGTGCTTTTCGATGATGCACGCGCCGGCCGCCACGGCCAACGCGCCGGCCCACGGCTCGGTGGTGTGGTCGGAATAGCCGATGGGCGCATCAAACCGCGCCGCCAACTCTCCGATCCAGCACAAATTGGCCTGGTCGGCCGGGGTTGGGTAGCTGCTGACGCAGTGCAACAGCGCATATGGCGCATTCCACTCGGCCAGCCAGCTTGCGGTGAGGGCGATTTCATCCATCGTGGCCGCGCCGGTGGAGATCAAAAGGGGCTTGCCGGTTTGGGCGGCACGCTGCAACAAGGGTCGATTGACCAGGTCCGGCGATGCGATCTTGATCGCCGGCAGATCCAATTCCTCGATCACATCGACTTCTTCAGGTGAAAAGGGCGTCGCCAGAGGCAACAAGTCCGCATCGCGCATGGCGGCGCAGATGCGCTCCAACCCTTTTCGTGGCAATTCGTATCGACGAAGCATCGCCACCGGGTCGGCCTCGGCGCAGCGGTCTTTTTGATAGTCGGCGAAACGGGAGCTTCGGTGCATCAGCCGTTCGGCCGTGAAAATCTGCAATTTGGCGGCATCCGCGCCGGCTTCCCTGGCGGCTGTGACCAATTCCAGTGCCCGCTCCACCGATCCATCGTGATTGACGCCGATCTCGGCGATCACCAATGCCTCGTGGTCGTGACCAATGTGTCGATTGCCGATGGTTATCGTCTTCATCATGCCACCTTTTTTTGTAATGACTGTTGTTCGCGCAACACCGCCTCGGCCCAATACAGGTCGCGAAGCTGATCCACTTCAACCGTCTCGCCGACCTGAGTTGGGAAGCCACGCCGATCCACGCCGAAAAAGGCGTGCGCATCATTGGGAAATTCCTCTCCCCGCAGCATCGAAGAACGGCTGACCGCGACGACCGCGCCATCATGCAGAAACAGAGGCGTCAAATCCTGTCGGCGGTGGATGCTGTTGGGGTTGAGCGAGACGACCTTGTCCCCTTCGAGCTTGGCCATCCAATTGGGATGCCACTTGCCAACCGGGCACCAGCTTCGCACCGAGTCGCATCTGGTCTCGATCAACATCCGGATGCCGCGGTCGATTACACCCTCACCCCGCGCCGGCACATTGCCATACAACACCACCAGCCCGTCGGCATGAAACCCGGTCCGGCGTTCATGGTTGTGCATCGCGTGCAACATCGTGTCCTGCACGGAAGCATCGGCCGTTGCCAGTTCGGCCGGCCGGGAAATGGTCTCAAACCCCTGCTCCTGTGCGTAGCGGAGAATTTTCGGGCAGTCGCTGGTGACGATGGTCTGGGTCAACAGACGCGACGCGCGGGCGTGATTGAAGGTGTATCGAATCACCGGTTGGCCCAGCAAAGGCAGCAGGTGTTTTCCCGCAAGTCCCGTGCTGCCGCCGCGTGCCAGAATGATGCCCAATATGTTTTGTTGGCTCATGATTGCTCCTTGGTTGTATATAATATTTCAAGAGTATTTCCCCCAAGTCTTCCTCTTCTCCCTCCCCCGGTAATCCGGGGGAGGGCTGGGGAGGGGGTTGATATTTGTCCATTTGACTGATCAGCCCCCACCCTAACCCTCCCCCGGATTACCGGGGGAGGGGAAAGAGTGGCTGTTGTTGAAGTCTCGTATTCGTTCATTGGTTTATGGTCGATGCCATTGGTTACAGTTGGCGCACAATGAATGTCGGTTCCATTGGCCGCATTGATGATCCGCGCGCAGCGGATTGAGATTTTTCCACAACTGGGCAATTGAATCTTTTTCGATATGCCCCACGGCGGCCGTTGCCATTACATCAATTTCGCACGCGACGGCGGTTCCATCGCTCAAAATCGTCAATCGTTGGTTCAACCGGGTGCAGGGTTGTCGTTTGGGCGGGGCCATTTCGGCCACGGCCAAGTTTGGAATCTGTCCCGCAAAGTCATCCGGGCCGGCGATCACGGCCGAACCGACCGCCCGCAGCCATTGGTCATACCATGATTCCATTTCCGCAAGGTTCCGCTGACATTTGATGAAGGTCGGCACCACCAGCGGCACACCCCGGCCATGTTGTTGGCGCGATTCCAGCAGCGTTTTGATGTTGTCAATCACCTGACCCAGTGCGTCGATGCCCATGATGGCCGCATAAGTGGAGGGCGTGATGGCGGGAATGTGAATCGACAATACATCAATCGGAGCGTTTCCCAGCACCCGCACGCGACTGGCATCCAGCCCCACCAGGTCCGTTTCCACATGAATGGCGTCGATGCCCGCTTTCGACGCGGCGTGGATGATGTTCAACGCCTCATCCGACAAGAGCGGATCCCCCGTGCCGCCGAGGGTTAATCGCATGTCATCGGCCGCCGACAATTGGGTGAAAATGCGTTCCGCCATCGCCAGACTCATGTCAGGTCGATCGATGGGGAGGTGTGTGGTTGGACGGTAAATCGCCCGTGTGGCCCGTCGGCAGGTCAATTCAACGACCACCTCATGTGGCAGCGCATCAACCCGCGAAGTCGATTCCATGCGTTGCACCAGTTGTTCGGCCTCGGTGCTGATCAACTGGCCGTTGAGGCTGTTCATGGCGGCGGTGACAAGTCCGATCTGACGGTCGCTGTCGAGTTTGAATTGGTGGATTGTCCGCGCCACCCGCATCGGGACCGGGGCGCACTCTTCGCCGGCGATCTGGTCGCGGATTGGATGATCGGGTTGATAGTGCAGCAATCGGCCCGGATGTACCCCGGCCGCCGCCAGTTTTTGCACGAGCGTTGGCTTCAGCAACACTCCCGACAACCCCGGCGCCGCCTGGGAAAAGCATAATTCCACGGCCGGATGGGACTTTGCGTGTTCGATCAGTCCATCCAGCAACACCGGATCGGCTAGTGCGGCGGCCGGATGAACCAGCACCACCGCGTCGCTGCCCATCTGGCTGATCACCTCATCCACCCAAGGAGCATGAAACCCCAGATCAAAATCACACGCCCCGGCCAATCCGCCGCGCCAACCATCGGTCCAGCGCCGGGCGGCCGAGACCGCCTCCATCGCCGCGAGGGGTTGTCGCGGTCCTTTGGCCAGAACGCACGCGCACGCCTGTTCGGCGATGTTGCGCACGGCCGGCAGTTGGTCTTCCCAGCAGATGATGGCGACGCTCCCCACAAGCTTGCTGCGTTGCAGGCGGCTCAATGTCCACGACAGCACCGGCTCGGCGCGAAACATCCGCGTGGCGCTGTTGCGCTCGGCCGACTCATGCAGGAGCGACAGCAGGGCGGTGATGTGATTCATGCCGCCCTCCCGACCGGATGGCGCTGTTGCATCTCGACCAGTCGAGTCAGCACATCATCCATCAATTTCACAAACCCACCCGATGCCTCGATCACACCGCGCACGTTGTCCACATCGCGTTGCACCTGTCGGCGCTGACGTTCGATCCCCTCCACCTTTTCCGCTTCGATTTTTCGATCCTGCTGGAATCGATCCAGTTCGGTGTTCTGCATCAACTGCGAAATCAGCTCATAACATTGCCCCAGTTCATTCATCCGTGCCCGCAGCAGATCGATCCGCGCGATGGTTCGGTTGACCCGTTGTTGATCGTCCAGATGGTCGCGGATTTCCTCCAGCAGGGGGAGGGTGTTTTGCGCGATCTCACCAATTTGACCGGCTTCCGATCGCCGCTTCTCGATGCTCACAATGCACCGCCCCAGCGTGCTCCAATCCAGCCCCGGATGATCCTCCAGTCGATTGACCGGCTTTGTGCAGTATTGCTCGATCACGTCGGCCAGCTTCATCACCTTGGCCCCGCGCTTTTGCGCGCCCCCTTCGCTGGCGTCGATGATCGTGGCCCGCGTTGTCGCAAAATCACGCTCAAACTGCTGCAAATAGGTGAAGAGCCGCTCCTCGGTGTACATCGGCCGGCCCTGCTGATCGGGAATCCGGCGCAGAATCGGGCGGTCGCGCACGATCTGCTCCCATTGTTTCATTTCCAGCGTATAAAACCGCGACAATTCCGGCCGCCACACCTCTTCGTAACTGGTCCCGGGCGTATAGCACAGCCCGTCGCTGAATCCCAAATCCTGTCCCACAAAGACGATCGGATCGCACTGCAAATGTTCGGCCAGGTAATAGCCAAGATGCGCCACGGTCGCCCCGGCGTTCAATCTCGGCCGATTGAGCTGATGCTCGCACAGCAACCGCTCACAATAATCACTCCCCAGCAGTGTGATCGGTCCCGGCATCATGTTGAAAATAGCGCGGGCCGCCTTCGGTTCGGCCACCAGCTCCGTCCGCAGCGTGGCCGGCAGCTTCTCAAAAAATCGCGTGCAAATCTCGTGGTAATCAAGCGATGTAACAAAATGCGGCTCGATCCCCATCTCCAGCAAGGGCTGCAAGGTCGTCTGCACCGCGATGATGACCGCGTTGTCTTCCAGCCCCTTGAGCAGGTGTTTGTTTTTTCGCAGCGAAGGACCGGCCGACACGATCACCGCCGGCATTCCCCGATATCTCCCCGCCAGACGACCCAACCCCGGCGTGGCGGCATACCAACCGATGTTGCGCGCCAGATTTTCCGCCGTCCGCTTCCCATTGAGCACCAGCGTGTTCATGTTGGTGCGGCAATAGGCCAGAAAATCGTCGATCCATCCCTGCATCTGCGCATAAAAATCGGGCCGGGCCTGAATGCTGGGGGCGTGCTCCACCTTCTCAAAACCCATCGTGAACATCGCGGCCCAGGAGGTCAGTTTGACCAGCAACTGGGTCTTGTTCGGCTCGGTGAAAAAGTAAATCCGTTTGGATGCGATCAGTTGTGACAGATCGCGATGCTCGAAGGCCGTCCGCAACAACCGAATGTCCGGCTCCAGCACCGCGATGATTCCTTCGGTGCTGATTTTTTCAAATAATTGCTCAACGTGATAACCCAACCCGAATCCATGAACATGAAACGCCATGCACCCGCTCGCATCCATCGGCCCGATCAGTCTTTTCGCCTCATCGAGGGGTTGATACCGGCTATGCAGATGGATTTTTCGACCCTCGACGCCGGTCACGGCCACGGTTGGTTCGCCCGATTTGGAGGGTTCGACCGTGTACGATTCTTCAATGGCTTCGACTTGGCGTGCCAAATCCGGGTCCGTCGCCCACAATGCCGCCAAATTGCGCAAATAGGGCGCCTGCGGGTCTAGGATGTAACGATAGGATGGATCAGCACTTGCGTTCATAGAGGCGGATCGCTAGCGTTCATGGCAGCAATGTTGCGCTACGGCTATTTATCGGACCTGTGAGCCGGTTTGATTGAGTAATTTCGATGCGGGAACTGCTGTTTGATACTCCGTGGTGGCTGCCGACGGTGATCATTCTGATCGGCATGGGCTTGTTCATCGTCGGCAACAACCGCCGGCAGTTTCGGCTGCGCTCGGCCGGGCTGGGGGTGGCGGTGCTTGGGGTGACATTGATCGCCACAAGCTATTTTGTGGATACACCGGCCGAAAAATGCCTGAAAAACACGCGGGAATTGGTCGCGGCATTCGGGCAAAAAGACTGGACGAAGTTTGAATCGCTGTTGGACCCGCGCGCCAGTGTCGCCATCAACGCCTCGTTGACCCTCTATTCCAACCGCTCCGACATCGTTCAGGCCGCCAAAAACGCGCAGGAGATGTATCAATTCACCACCGTGCGTGTGCTGGGAACTCAGGCCACCCAGCAGGATTCACTCATCACGGTCACATTGACCCTCTTTACCGACCAGCAGGCGACGATGGGTCGGCCATTCACCAGCACCTGGAAATTTGAATGGCAGGATTATGGCAAGGGGTGGACGCTGTGGCGCATCACCGCCCTTCGCATCGCCGACCGCCCGGCCGACCAGTTGCGGCCGCAGTTTCCAAGATAATGGGTTACGAAATCAGCTTGCCCAGCCCGCGCAATGTGGCCTCCGATACGCGGTGAAATTGAAACCGCTTTGGCCAGTTTTTGTGCAGGATATTGTGCAATGCCTTGTCCGCGCCGCCGGTGAGGGTGACATGCGGGTTGAGTTTGCCATATAGCTTTTCAAACAGGAGGAGTCGGTCGGCGCTGGCTTTGGCCAGTGAGCGGGCGATCGCCAGCAACATCTGATCGCGTGTGGTGGCCAATGTCAGGCCGGTGAAGGATGCTTGGCGCTGTTCGAGACTGTTGCGGTCGCCGGCGAGATAAGGGTCGAAAGTCACTTGCGAATCGCCTGCTTTTGAGTGGATCAATCGACTCAGGAGGGCGAAAAATTTCCGGTCTGAAAAATCGGGATAAAGTTGTGATTTTGCCCACGTCAGGGATGAACCGGCCGCCGCGATGGTTCGGACCGCCATCCAGAGCCGTCCCACACCCAATGCGCGGGTCAGTAATTGTTCGTGCGGCCTGGGATGATCGGTACACAAGGCCAGCACATCGGTTGATCCGCATCCGTTCAACATCTTTCCCGGCTTTGGATCGATCAACAGCATGGCGGCGCTGGTATCAACCAAGCCAACCAGCATCGGCGTGCCGGCCTTCAGTCCAAATGCTTGCGCCGCGGCGGGCGTGATGGTTCCGCCCACCTGGTTGGCATCCAAAATGTCGGGCAATTGCTCGCGCCGAACGCCAGCCAATTCACACAATTCATCACTCCATCCGCCCAATCGGATGGTCTGATACAACCCCGTAAACGAGGCGTTGGCGGGATCAATCACTCGACTGTCGGCCAATTGTCGATGCAAAAAAGTGTTTAAGTGCCCAATCAGACTGGCTTTGCGCAATTGGGCAGGATGATGATGCGCAAACCATGCGCAGGTTGTTGAGCTGATCCCGCCGGGGATGGGGCGATTGCCGGACAATTGCAATAATCGTCGTTTTCCAAATCGATTCTCCATCTCGCGGGCGATTTCAACACTGCGCCGATCCTGATGGGTCACAATCGGCGTCAATGCCCTGCCGCGACGATCCAACGCAATCCATGCCGGTGACATGGTGGAGAGGGCGATGGCATCCACCCGGCCTACGGGTTTGCCAAGTTGGTGTAATGCTTGTTTGAGTGCCGTCAACAGAACATCTGGATCGACCTCCGCGCGGGGGCCTTCGTATCGGGTGTGAAACGCCATATGCGCCGGCCGGCCGACGATGTTCGTCCCCCGCAAAATGGCGGCCTTGATCGAAGAGGATCCGAAATCAATCGCAAGCAAAGACACGGGTCGTCCGATCAGGGGGCGTTGGGGATATTTTGCAGAATAATCGTGGCAACCGGCGTGCGGCGGGTGGAATTGAACGATGGATGATCCGGGTTTAAGTCGAGGATTTCCTCGGTCCAGGTACGCAGCAGCTCGGCGGTGGATATGGCCGATGCCACCAGCCCGCCGGGGCGGTGGGGCGCATCGCCATCGAACAGTTCGGGGATCAGGCCAAAGCGATCGGGCATGGATGTCAGCAATGGTTCAAGAAGTTTGCCCGCCTGTTTTCGGGCCGATGGACTTCGCCCATTGAGCCGCAATGTCGCGGTGATGTATGGCCCCAGCAGCCAGGGATAGACGCTCCCCTGATGATAAGCCCGGTCGCGGGAGAGCAGGTCGCCTCCATATCGGCCTTGGTAGGCTTGATCGCGGGGTGACAAACTGCGCAGGCCGAAGGGGGTTAATAATTCATCGGTGATTTTGCGCAAGGCCGATTCATGTCGGGCCGGGTCGAGTATGGCGAAGGGCAAACTCATCGCCAACAACTGATTTGGGCGGATCGATCCATCGCGGCTCTGCTGGTCGATCACATCGAAACAGCACCCGGCCGACTCGTTCCAGAATTGGGCGTTAAAGGCTTCGTACAGATGTTTGGCATGGTCGGACAATCGTTCGGCCATGCTGGTTTGACCAAGGCGGGTCGCCAATTCGCTGGTGATACATAAAGCGTTATGCCACAAGGCATTAAGTTCAACTGGCTGGCCATATCTTGGCGTCACCACCCAATCGCCGACGCGGGCATTCATCCATGTGGTTGGGATGCCAGGCTGGTGGCTGGACAACAATCCATTGTCGGCGATGCGGATGTCGAGGTCCGTGCCGGCCAGGTAGGATTCGATGATTTGTTCCAGCGCCGGCCAAAGCGTTCGCAGCACAAACGATTCATCGCCGCCATATCGGAGATATTGATAGGCCGCGTGGATGTACCAGAGAGAAGCATCGGCCGATTCATAACGAAGCGGACCAGCCGCGATTGGGAAACAGGAGGGGAGCAATCCGTTGTGAAGCTGGCCGGAGAGGGTTTGCAGTAAAGTTCGGGCTTCATTGAGCCGCCCGTTCACCAGAAGCAGGCCGGTGAATGAGATCAACGATTCTCGCACCGAAATCGACGCCCACGGATAGCCGCTCATCAGCGTCGCGGAGTGATCGCGCCCAAAGGCGACAAATTGATCGGCGGCGCGGATCAACCCATCCAGTTCCGTATTGTGCGAAACACCCGGCGGGGTTGGCGTGGCCGTGTATTGCTGATCGAGCTTATCAAGGACGCGCGGCAGGTCGATCGGTTCGGTGGAGCAGACAAAATGGACACTTTGCCCCGGCTGGATCGTCCAGCGCGCGGTGCCGGGCATCCAGAGGTCTTCGAGGCCCCCGTAACCGCGTTCCTGTTCGCGACGATAGATCGTGTTCAAATACCAGTGTCCCTGTGGATCAAATTCCCCTTCATGGGCGAAAAAGACTTCGGGGGTGTGCGATGTGGGGGGGATGTGATATTGGTTTTTGCCGGCCGGCTGTGCGTCCAGTTGGCCATTCCATTGATACATCAGCTCGTGGATGATGCGCAGGGCAAAGAGGGGGCGTAGTTCCAACTCAATCGGTTTGTCGCTGGCCAGCAGGGTGTAGGTCAGGCAGACGGTGTTGTGGGATCGCAGCAGGCGCAGCTCTTTTTGCAATGTCCAGCCGTCACCCTGATAGGCCCAGCGGGGATAAGGATCGGCATCAAACGCCTTCAGCAGACGATGCCCTTCAGGGTGGATGGTGTCCGGATATTCATTGCAGGAGAGGGCGTAAGGCCACCCGTCGCGAAAAACGGTCTCCTCCACCCGCGACAAAATGACCATCCGTCGCACCGGCGGCAGCATGGAAGCCACCAGCAGGCCGTGGTATTTGCGCGTGTTCAGGCCAATGGGTGTCGAGGAGGCATAACCCCCCAAATGATTGACCGCCAGCCATTCCCGGTCGATCAGTTCTTCAAATGTGGACGGCGGTTGGGTCTGAATCATCGCAGCTCCTCCTTGAGGCGATTGCAAAGATTATACCACATGCGGGGATAATAGCCGCGCAAAATAGCAATTAGTGGATTTTTGTACGGCGGGGTTTATCCCCACCGCGTCCATTTTAATATTGCGGCCCGCCGGGGTTGATGTCCTTGTTCCACAATAAAATCCCCCCGGCCATGCTGTGGACATCCTTAAACCCGGCCTGTCGCAACGCCTGTGTAAATTGCAACGAACGGGCGCCGCTCTTGCAATGAACCACGATTTTGTCACTGGCATGAGGGCGCAATTCCTCAAAATGCTGTGCGATCTGTTGCAACGGGATCAGCTTTGTGCCTTCAATGTGCGTAATGGCATGCTCATTGGGCAATCGGCAGTCGATGAAGACAAACGGCTTATGCTCATCCAGCATCGATTTGACCTGTCGGGGGGTCACTTCCCAATCGGGTTTGTACGCATATCCCGGCGGCAGGCCGCGCTCGTCGAGATTGGGACGGGATTGGCCGGCGCCTTTGGCGTTTTGTACCTCGGCCTGGGTTTCGGCCAGAGATTTTGGGTCGAGGATCGGCACGCCGCAGAACTGTTCATAGTCGATCGGCTTGGTGATCGTCGGGTGATTGCCGCAGATGGGGCAGTTGGGATCGCGCCGGACCTTGAACGTGCGGAACTCCATGTCCAGTGAGCTGTAAGTCACCAATCGACCAATGACCGGCCGGCCGACGCCGAGGATCAGCTTGGCGACTTCGGTCGCCTGCAACGAGCCGATGGTTCCGCAGATGACGCCCAGAACGCCACCTTCGGCACAACTGGGGACCGAACCGGGGTCCGGCGGTTCGGGATACATGCAGCGATAGCAGGGGCCTTGTTCGCCGGAGTCGGGGTTTTTCAAGTGTGGGGCGAAGACGGTGACCATCCCCTCAAAGCGGAAGATCGAGCCGTAAACATTGGGTTTTTTCTGAAGCACGCAGGCGTCGTTGACGCAATATCGCGTGGGGAAATTGTCGGTGCCGTCGATGATGATGTCATAGTCCTTGATCAGGTCCATGACGTTGGAACTGTTGACGACCGTTTTGTGTTCGATGAGTTTCAGGTCCGGGTTGAGGTCTTTGAGTTTTTTGCCGGCCGCGACGACTTTTTCAACGCCGATGTCGCTTTTGCCAAAAAGCACCTGACGTTGAAGGTTGGATGGGGAGACCACATCCACATCCGCCATGCCGATGGTCCCTACACCCGCCGCCGCCAGATAGAGCGAAATCGGGCATCCCAGCCCACCGGCGCCGATGCACAAAATCTTGGCGGCCAGGAGCTTTTTCTGCCCTTCCATGCCCACTTCGGGGAGGAGCAGATGTCGCTTGTAACGATTGATCTGTTCCGGGTTGAGCGTGATGGCGTCAAGTTGGGCGGCGGTGGTCATAAGTGGTCCTCTTGTTGTTAAAAAACGATAGTCCCCGATCATAGCACCCATGGGGTACGGAAGAAAAGCGATGGTGGGTTATCGATCAAAACTGGGAAAAACCAACGGCGGTTTGCCGGGGCGGTCGATGCGGTCGATGGGGATTTGATAGGTTTGGGAGAGAATTTTCGGGTCAAGCACCTGCTCGGCCGGGCCGGTGGCGACGATTCGACCTTGTGAGAGCAAAATCAGCCGATCCGCAAAACTGGCGGCCAGGTTCAGGTCATGCGAGGCCACCAGCACGGCCATGGATTGCTCCTTGGCCAGCCGATGCAACAGTTTGAACAGTTCCAACTGGTGGCCGATGTCCAAAAAGGTGTTCGGCTCATCCAGCAGCATTGCCTTTGGTTCCTGAGCCAGGCATCGGCCGATGAAGACGGCCTGCCGCTGGCCGCCGGAGAGTTCGTCAATGCCCCGATTCAACAGTTCGTCCAGTTCCAGCGTGCGGCTGACCTGTTGGACAATTCGCAAATCCCGTTCGCTTTCCAGGCCGATGGGACCAAGATAGGGGGCGCGACCAAGCCTTAACACATCCACAACCCGTTGATCCACATCTGTTTGCGGCGATTGAGGCAGATAGGCGACCAGTTTGGCCAATTCACGGTGGGACCAATGGCGCAACGGTCGGTCATTCCAGCGAATTACGCCGCTGCCGGAAAGATGACCCAGCAGCAGTTTGATCAGGGTGCTTTTGCCCGATCCGTTGGGACCGATCAACGCGACAACCTCGCCGGCCGACAGGGTGAGATTCACCTGATTCAGCGCCTGCCGGTTGCCATATAAGAAGCTCAGATGCTCGGCCGACAGCAAATTCATGACATTCCCCCGGCCAAGGCCATTCGTCGGCGATTTTGCCACAGCAATGCCAGGAAGAATGGCCCACCCAGCAATGCGGTCAAAACCCCCACCGGCAGCCAGGTTTGGGCGCTGCCGATCATCAGTCGGGAGACGGCATCCGCGATGGCGAGCAATGCGGCTCCCAGCGCGGTTGAGATTGGGAGCAATCGTCGATGATCGGACCCGACCACCAGTCTTGCCAGATGCGGGCAGACCAACCCGACAAATCCGATCGGGCCGCTGATCGCGACGGCCGACGCGGTGATCAGCGACGCCACCACCATGGCGGTCCAGCGCAGTCGATGGATGCGAACACCCAGCGACTGGGCCTCCCCTTCGCTGAGAATCGCGGTGTTCAGATGGCCGGCGATCCACATCAGGATCATCCAGCCGATGGCGACGGCGATCGCAGCGGCAAGAATCTGTTGTTGCGAAAGGTTGGTTTGGATGCCGCCGATCAAAAATGTGGGGACGGCCGTTAAATCACGCGAAATGGTGCTGATGAGTAGAAAAATCGCGGCATTGACGGCATTGACGATCACGCCGACCAGCAGCAGCGTCAATGGTTCCAATCGCCCGCGGCGACTCGAGAGCGCCAGCACAATCGCCACGGAGATCAAAGCCCCCGCGAAGGCGAAAAATTGCTGGCTGACAGCGCCGGTCCCCAATCCCAGCGCGCCTAGCAGCGTGCTGATTGTTTGCAGTTTCCAGAGATATCCCGCCAATGAGGCGCCTGTGCTGACACCCAATAAGTACGGGTCGGCCAGCGGGTTTCGCAGGATGGCCTGATAGACAACCCCCGCCGCCGCCAGTGCCGCCCCCACCAGCGATGACAGGATGACCGGTTCCCAGCGATACGCCCATTGGCCGGGGGCGGGCCAGTGAATTCCGGTTGAACCGACGCAGACGCACCCAAGCGCCACCGCCAGCCACAGCGCGACGCTGAGGCCGACGGTCAGCAGCAGTTGGGCGATGCCCCATCGCTTCACGGTGAGTTCCTGTTGGTGGTTTGAGGATGAAGAAAATCCGCGAATTGTTCGGCTAGATCTCCGATTCGACATCCCGGCTGCATGATGTACCAGTCCGTCAAGGTGATGATTCGACCATTTTTCACCGCGTCCAGTTCCGTGAGCGATTCCCATCGCTTTTTCGCCTGTTGCAACACTTGTGGAGTCGCTTCGGGCAGGAGTTGGATGATCGCCTGTGGGGCCAGCGACTTGAGTTTTTCCGGGTCGATTTCGGGATATCGATTCTTAAATTCCCCTGCCGCGTTGACGCCGCCGGCGAGGGTCAGCAGATCGTCCAGCCAGGTGTCCGGGCCGACTATGGAGCGGGCGGCGGCGTCGAAGACGAACAGGGTTTTGACCGGAGCCAAACCGGCCACGCGCTGATGGACACGATCAAGCCGACTTCGCAATTTCTCGATGGCCGCAGTTGCCTTTTCACGTTCATTCAACTCATCGCCGAGCATTTTCATGGCTGAAAAGACATCTTCCAGCCGCTCGGTTCGCACATTGATCAGCCGGATGCCAAGGGCATCCGCCTTTTGGCGCATGCCATCGGGGATTCGATCTGGTTTTTGGAAAATGAACAGGATTTGGGGGCGAATGACTTCCAGTCGTTCCCAATCCACCGATTGATAATCACCCACACGCGGCAGGCCGGCCAGTTCGGGGCGGTCGTGGTCAAAATTGCTGATGCCGGCCAGGTGTTCGCCGGCGCCGATGCACAAAATCAAATCCGTGGCGGCCGGCACCAGACTGGCAACCACCGGCCGTTGGGCGGCGGGGATGACGGTGGGGGGGCGTTTGCATCCATTGATCCACGCGACACCGACCGCCAGCAATGCGCAAAGAAACACCCGACAAAAACATTGCGGTTGACCCATCGGCGGGCGATGGTAAAGTTGCGGAAAATCGCTGTCAAAGGGAGGTCGGCCCCTTTGTGCGACAGGTCGAATGGAATATTGCGCAGGAGGCCAATATGGGTGAACAATCCACATTCATCGGACGAATCGGCAACTGGTTTCGACGCGGACGCGATGTGAGCGTTCTGGATGACAACGGCAATGCCATCGAACCGTTGCAGACCAACGGCAGCACCTTTTTGCGTCCATGGGCCAAGCGAGATCAGGCGATCGCCAACTTGCAGGATGGTTTTTCGACGCTGACCGACCTGATGTCGGCCGTGCGCGACAACCTCGAACGCCAGGGTCAACGTCAGGATGAATTGCTGGGTTATTTGTCACACCTGCCGCAGGCGATCCAGTCCATTCCTGAAGCCGGCCGTATTCAGGGGGAGATGCTCAAGGCGATCCACCAGCAACTCTCCAGCCAGAACGAACAACAATCCAAACTCTCCGACATCCTTCAGCGCGTCAGCGAAACCGGCGGGCGACAACATGAGACGTTGGAGGAACTTCGCCAAAGTGTCGACGGCCTGAACATGCAGGACCAGAAGATCACCGATGCCCTGCATGGTGTCGGTTCGGCCATGCAGGGTGTCAGCAAAAGCTCCCAGGCCAGCGCCCAGGTGCTGGAAAACCTGCGCGACAATCTTTCCCGCCGAGATAGCGATCTGGAACGGGTGCTGCAAAGGCAGAACACCCGCTTCACCACCATGCTGGCCATCGCCATCGTCCTCTCCGCCGCCGCCCTGACGGCCGTGGCGGTGATCGGGTATCTGATGATCAATCGGATGCATTGATCAGTGTGATGGTGGGCCCGCATCCCGTGCGGACTATCCGCACTTCTCTCAAACAAACAACATGATCCGCACAGGTGCGGGCCCCACAAGAATTCAGCGGTATCAACGTTAGGCACTCGACGGCATTCGCAAGATCGAATACGCATTGAATTTTGTCATTTCTTGCTCTTGTGGCAACCCGAAAGATCGCTATAGTATTTCCCTCCCTGGTCGATTCAGCGGGTGTGTTTGCCCGTGCGGCCGGGCGGGTTGACATGCCTCAAAACCATGTCAACTCGACAAGGCGAGTCAGTCGGCCGAATTTTTTGGCCGCCTCGCATGTTTTGAGCGGCGTACCTGCATGGTCAGGATGGCCGTGGAAAGTGATCCTCTCATGGCCCGGTATACCGGCCCCAAAGTCAGATTGTCCCGTCGGGTGGGCGTGCCCATTGCCGACATCCCCAAGCACACCGGCAAGGAGCTTTCCCTGCCCGGAATGCACGGCTATCGCGGCCGGCGAAACACCGAATATGGCGTTCGTCTGGCCGAAAAACAGAAGCTGCGATACCACTATGGCATGATGGAACGCCAGTTCCGTCTGACCATGGGGCGAGCCAAACGATCCAAGGGGAACACCGCCAGCGCGATGATGCAATTGCTGGAATTAAGGCTGGACAACGTCCTTCGGCGTCTGGGCGTCGGGCGGACCATCTGGGCCACCCGTCAGATCGTCGCCCATGGCCACGTCCTGGTGAATGGCCGAAAGACCGACATCGCCAGCTTTGAAGTCAAGCCGGGACAAACCATTACGTTCAAGGAAAAGTTCCACAAAGTCCTGCGCGACAACATGGAACAAAACGCCGGCCATCAGGTTCCCAACTGGCTGGAATGGAACCCCGCGCAACTGACCGCCAAAATCAACGCTCTTCCCAACCCCGAAGACGTCCCCTTTGAAGTCAACATGAACCTGATCATCGAATTTTATCGGTGATCGAGGTCGTTGAAGGGAAGGAAGTGCCGAACCCCGTGGCTCGCCGTCACGGGGTTTTTCCTTTCCCAAATTCGACTACTGGGCAGATTTGCGCAAGTGATGATAACAGTGTGTTGGCGGGCAGAGCGATATCAATACTGGCCTGATTTTTAGTTCTGGCGTGCCAATGAGGTGTTATTCGAGTATCTTATGTAAATAGAACAATATGGCGGAGTTGGAACCATTTTCGAGCGCGCCGATCACCGAGGCGGTGCTTGATATCCGTTTTGGCGAGGGGTTGGCGCCTTCGTTTGAGGGTCTGGCACGATTTGTTGAGGT
>JADLBV010000143.1 GCA_020847545.1 Phycisphaerales bacterium | reverse complement strand
CTCGCCGCACCCTAGACGCTCGGCCGCGCGCGGCGTACCCTGGGCGCATGACCCACTACAACTACAAGGAAGGCGCTGGCGTCCTCGCTGCCGCCGGCCATGTCCGCGCGTTCGGCACCCGCATCCTGGCCCGTGCCATCATGCGGTCCGACGCCTACTCGCTGATCTCGATCGTCGAATACAACTCGGCGCAGGCCGAGGCCTTCGAGGTGATCCACGTCGGTGGTGGCGTCGCTGAGGCGTGCATGAAGCTCGGCGAGGAGCCGATCCGCGTCGGCGAGCACGTCGAGATCAAGTCGAACGCTGCCGACCGCGTCGGACCAGACGCCACCGGCCGTTTCTGGCTGGTCGAGCTCGCCGACGTGGCCGCCAGGTGGATGCCGATCCCGGCCGATGACGCGAAACTCGTCGCCGCCATCGACGCCGCGACGCTCGCCAGGATGCCGGGCTAGAAGGGCAGGTCGTCGTCAATCCATGCGGCCGGCGCGCTCACGGGCTCGCCGGTCCATGCGTCCGTCTCGGCCTGCTCGACAGCGCCCTCGCCGTCGTCGCTGCCCGGCTCCCTCGGGGGCGCTAGCCGCACGTCGGCGACCCGCTCCCACCGGCCGTCTTGCTCGAGCCACACGGCCACGGCCTTGCGCAGCTCCTTGTGGGCGCGCTCGACGGCATCCTCGACGGTGCGGGGGCACGGTAAGGCGCCGCCGCGCTTCTTCCACCACGACTCAAACTTCCCCGCCGCGAAGCCGCCGTGCTCGGGGCACACCCACTCGCGCGCGACCATGCGGCCACCTCGGCTGTACGACACACCCAGAGACGGCGGCTTCGTGTCGTCGCCCTTCTTCTCGTGGCGCCAGTAGCCCATGTCGTCGACCTCGATCCACGCCGGCTCAATCGGCGGCCCCATCGCGGCCGACCTCGACGCCTGCGTCTCGTGCGCGACCTCGCGCGGCGCCTCCGGCTTCGGCGTGCCGCATTCGGGGCACTCGACGACGCTGACGGGGTTTCTGGCCTCGCAGTCTTTGTTCGGGCAGTCCCACCGGAACCGCTCGGCGCCGCACTCCTTGCACGTCCGCAGGCGCGTGCTGTTCTCGGCGTCGCAGTCCTCGCAGACCCACTCGCCAGGCGCCGCTGGCTGGCTCTTCGGGTTGACCGCCGTGATCGGCCCGTGCCGCTCGACGTTGGTGCCGTAGTCGAGCAGGAGGCACGACGTCTTGCCTGGGTGCGTGCGCATCCCTCGGCCGACCATCTGGACGTAGAGCCCCGTCGACTGCGTAGGCCGCAAGACCACGAGGCAGTCACAGATCGGCGCGTCGAAACCCGTCGTCAGCACGTCGACGTTGACGACGGCGCGGATCTCCCCCGCGCGGAACTGCTTGACGATGCGGTCCCGCTCGTCGGCCGGCGTCTCGCCCGTCACGAGGGCGACCCGGCCGAACTCGAGATCCATCAGCTCGGCAACGGCCATCTTGGCGTGCTCGATCGAGACGCAGAACACCAGCCACGCGCGCCGATCTTTGGCCAGCACCTTGGCCTCGGCGAGGGCTTCGCGCGTGATCTTCTGCGCGGGCTTGTCGAGGTCGGATTGCACGAAGTCGCCGCCGCGCGTCTTGACGCTCGCGGTGTCGACACCAAGCGAGACGTGCGGCGTCACGACGGGGACCAGATGGCCGGCGTCGACAAGCCGTTGCACGGGAAGCTCGTAGCAGATCGACGAGAATAGCTTGTCCTTGCCGCGCGTGAGCCGGCCGCCGTCGAGCCGGTAGGGCGTCGCCGTCATCCCCACGACAGCGGCGGGGATGGCGCGCAAGAGCTCGCGGTACGTCCCTCGGTCGTCCTGGGGCACCAGGTGGACCTCGTCAACGAACACGAGGTCAACCTTCCCGAACACGCTCGGGTCCATGCGGGCGCTTTGGTACTGCGCGACCGTCACGTCGCGCACCTGCCGCTCGCCGAGCGACGCCGAGAAGATGCCGGGGTTCTCGCCGAGCGAACGGAGTGCGGCCGCATCTTGCACGACCAGCTCTTTCCGGTGGCAGAGCACTAGCGCGCGGGTGCCCTCGTGCATCTGGCGCGCACGGCGGATCGTCTCGGCGATAACGAGGGACTTTCCGCTGCCCGTCGGCAGGACGACGAGGGGGTTTCCCTTCGCGCGCTCGAAGTAGCGAAACGTCGCGTCGACGGCCTCGATCTGATAGTCGCGGAGGGTGATCGTCACGGCTTCTTCTTCCTCGCCCGCTTCTTCTTCTCGACCTTGCACGCCAACAGCCCCGCCACCTGGCCGTCGTCGACCCACGCAACGCCGTTGAGCGCGTCCATGACGAGCTTGCACAGGTTGTCCAAGTCCGGCCGCGTGGCCTTGCCGCCTTCGCTCGGCATGACCTCGATCCGCGTCTCGTCGGCGTCGTAGTCGAACATCAACACGACCGTCACCGGCCCCTCGATCGGGACCGCCCCCGCCGCCTGTGCGGCGAGGGCGACGCGCCGCTTGGCGCTCGCGGTCCTGTCGTCGGTGAAGAAGCGCCGGCCCGATGTGCGCGCTCGCGCCCACGGGACCGGCGTCCCCGGCACCGTGAAGGTCAGCGGCTCCACGCCGGCTTGCCGCCGTTCTTCGCGGCCGGCTTGTCGGGCGCCGGCGTGCTCGCCTTCGCCGCGCCGATGCGCTCGACCTTCCTGATCTTGTTCCTGGCCGGGAAGTCGCCCTTGGCCGGCTCGACCCCCAAGGTCAGCCGGCAGCACCCGCCCACGAGCTCCTCGTGGTCGCTCACCTGCAGCTTCCCGATGCCACGGCAGATGGCGCCGAGCGAGCTGTTCGCCATGGCGATCATCTTCTTCGCCTTGTCGTCGTCGCGCTCGGTCCACAAGTTCAGCCGCTCCCACAGCTTCCTGCCCTTGTGCTCGCCGTCGTTGCAGAGGAACACGATCTCCAGGTAGGAGCCGTTTTTTGCGCTGTTGTCCTTCTGCTCGGTCGACTCGATCTCGACGTCGATCACCGTGCCGTCCGGCATGACGTCGAATGAGATCGGATCGTCGTGCTCGTCTGCGTTGAAATCCAGGTTACCCATTGCTCGCCTCATCCTTCTGCGCTTCCGCGCTGTTCTCCGCGTTGTCCACGATCTGCTTGACGCTCGCCTTGCTCTCGGCCTTCTCGAAGGCCGCGCAGAACACCTGCCAGCCGCCTTCCTTGGGGAAGGGGATCGAGTCGGGCAACCCGTAGCGGTTTTTCGCGTCGTAGGCGGGCCGCTCGACCAGCCGCAGCGAGCGCCGTCCCGTCGAGTGGCCGCGCGCCACGGTCGCGTTGAATCCGACGTCCGCCTTCTTGACGCTCACATCGTCGGTCGCGTAGCCGACGACGTCGGCCCACTCGCGCAAGAGCGCGCCGGCGCTGTCCTTGAGCTTGAGCATGTAGCGGTCATAGGGCTCGACCTCGGGGCTATCGAACCGCTTGATCTGCGCGTGCGCGATCGCGATGACGGCCATCCCCTGCCCTCGGCACAGGTCGAGGCCAGCGAGCACGCGGCGCCACTTGTCGAGCGCGAAGAAGTAGCCCTTGCCATAGCCGATGTCCTCGATCGACGACACGCCCTTGTCCTTCGCCACGTCGGAGAAAATCAACCGCTCAAGCCAGTCGAGCGAGTCGACCACCACCGTTCCGTAGTCGTGCCCGCCCTTCGCCACCTTGCCGAGCGCGGCGAGGAACACGGGGAACGTGTCGAGCAGCGGGAAGCGGTCTACCCCCACCTCGTCGGCGCCTTCCTCGGTCGGCAGGAAGATCGGCCGATCCGCCCCTGCCGCCCACGTCGTCTTGCCCATGCCGTCCTTCGCGTACAGAACCACGCGCG
>JADLBV010000009.1 GCA_020847545.1 Phycisphaerales bacterium | reverse complement strand
TTCGTCCGTGAAGCCATGGCAACCTCCTCCATGAGGTTTAAGGTGATCCCCACAACATATGGTATCCTCCAGTCACCATTTATGCCCGCAGAAACTGTCACACGCCCGGGATTGGCGGAAGCCTGAAGCGGCACTTTCATTCAACCGGCGCGGGCATACAATCGGCGGACTATGTCCACGGAATTGCCCAAGGTGTATGAGCCGGCATCGGTTGAATCAACAGCGTACGAGGTGTGGTTGAAGGAGGGGTGTTTCTCCGCCGACGCCAACGCGGCCGGTGATCCCTATTGCATCGTCATTCCACCCCCCAACGTCACCGGCGCCCTGCATCTGGGTCATGCCGTCAACAATACCATTCAGGACATCCTGATCCGCTGCCACCGCATGCGCGGGTTTAACGCATTGTGGATTCCAGGGATCGACCACGCGGGCATCGCAACGCAAGCCGTTGTGGAAAAACAACTTAAGGAAAAGGAAAACAAAACCCGCCACGATGTCGGCCGCGAGGGGCTGGTGGAACGCATCTGGGCATGGAAGGAACAGTACGGCGGCCGCATCCTCGATCAGCTTCAGCGGCTGGGGGCATCGTGTGACTGGTCGCGGGCGCGGTTTACGCTCGATGAGATGTGCGCCAAGGCGGTTCGGCAGACCTTCTTTAAGCTCTTCAAGGATGGGCTGATTTATCGCGGCAAACGGCTGGTCAACTGGGATGTGCATCTGCAAACCAGCATCAGCGACGATGAAATTTATCACGAAACGGTCAAGACGTCCCTGTGGCATATCCGTTATCCGATTGAGGGGACCGACAAGCAGATGGTCGTCGCCACAACCCGGCCGGAGACGATGCTGGGGGATACGGCCGTCGCGGTCCATTCGCAGGATCCGCGGTGGAACTGGGCGATTGGAAAGTCGGTGAAATTACCGCTGACCGGGCGGTCGATTCCGATCATCGCCGATGACATTCTGGTGGACATGGAATTTGGATCGGGCGTGGTGAAGGTGACGCCGGCGCACGATCCCAATGACTACGCGGTCTGGCAACGGCATCAGGGGAAGGAGGATCAGATTGACCTGATCAACATTCTGACCTCCGATGGGAAGATCAACGAAAATGGTGGACCGTACGCCGGCATGAAACGGGATGCGGCACGGCAAAAGGTGGTGGCGGACCTCGAATCGCAGGGGTTGATCGAGAAGATTGATCCGTACGAAACACAGGTCGGCCACAGCGACCGGAGCAAAACGCCGGTTGAGCCGTATTTGTCGGATCAGTGGTTTGTGAAGATGGCGCCCCTTGCCGAACCGGCGTTGGAGGTGGTGCGAAATGGGGATGTCAAATTTTATCCGGAACGACACGCGCAGCAGTATTTGAGTTGGCTGGGTGAAAAGCGGGATTGGCCGATCTCGCGGCAATTGTGGTGGGGACATCGCATACCCGTGTGGCATGGCAAACGTCCGAAGGACAACACGCTGCTGGACGCACAAAATCGAGGCGATTGCGCGATATTTGAGAGCGGTGGGGATGATCTGTATGTGTGCGTCCCACCCGACAAGGCGGATGTCGAGGCGTTGCTGGAACGAATTGGTTTTGTTCAAGACCCGGATGTGCTGGACACCTGGTTTTCATCGGCGCTTTGGCCGCACAGCACGTTGGGCTGGCCGGAGAATACGGCCGATTTGCGAACGTGGTATCCGACCAGCGTGCTGGTGACATCACGGGACATCATCACGCTCTGGGTGGCGCGGATGGTGATGACGGGGATTTACAACATGGGGAAAGTTCCCTTCCATCATGTGAACATTCATCCGACCATCCTCGACGGCAAGGGGGAGCGGATGAGCAAATCCAAGGGGAACGGCGTCGATCCGGTGGACATCATCCACACGCATGGTGCGGATGCGCTGCGGTTTACCCTCACGCAGATGGCGACCGAGACGCAGGATGTTCGACTGCCTGTGAAAAAGCTGGCGGATGGGCGAAACACCTCGGACAAGTTTGATGCGGGGCGGAATTTCTGCAACAAGCTGTGGAACGCGGCGCGGTTTGCCATTTCAAATCTCGAATCGATCCCGCGACAACCGGTGGACCCATCCAAGTGGACGCTGGCGGATCGATGGATATTGTCCCGCCTGATGCGGACGATCAGGGAGTGTGATGAGGCCCTGTCGGCCTATCGGTTCGACCAGTACGCGCGGGTTTGTTACGACTTTTTCTGGCGCGATTTGTGCGACTGGTATGTGGAGGCGGTCAAACCGGCGCTCAAAGACCCGATACAGGCTCCACAAACCGCCAATGTGCTGTCAGCCGCGCTGGATGGGGCGATCCGGCTGATGCACCCGATGATCCCATTCATCACCGAGACCCTCTGGTGGAAGTTCAACGAAGTACGGCCGGATCGCAGCCTGGGGGATAAGCTCCCCTTGCCGTCCAGTCATCGGCTGATTCGGGCGGCATGGCCCACATGCGATGAATCGCTCATCTGTGATGAATCCGAAACGGTCTTCTCAAAATTGCGTGATCTGATCGTCGCCATCCGCAACATGCGAAACGAACACAAGGTCGATCAGAAAAAGCCGGTGATTGTTTCCATTCACGCGCCTGGGGATGTGGTTCAACACATTCAAGCCAATGTGGCGATCATCGAATTGCTGGCCACCTGCGCCATCAAGCAGGCGAAGACTGAATTATTGCCTCCACCCGACAGCGCGCGATCCACGGCGGCCGGTTGTGAAATTTACATCGAAGGACTGATCGATGAAGCGGCCGAGGGGCAGCGTCTGGCCAAACGTCGCGATGATCTGACCAAACAAATCGCAGCGATGAAGGGTCGATTGAACAACGCCGGTTACATCGCCAAGGCCCCCGCGCATCTGGTGGAACAAACCCAGGCGCAACTGGCCGAGGCCGAGGCCGAGTTGGCAAAAATCGGCTGAATTTCGGCTTTCAATAAGTGTCGGCTTCGCTGAACAAATTGGTGGCGATCAATAAAAATGCCAACCGTCGACCGGCCGGGTCGGTCAGATGGTGTGAAAACCGCAGCGTGATCGCCTTGGCTACCGGACTCACCAGCGTAAACTCAATCTCGCGCATCTCGTTGGCCTTCAACATCGTATGAAAGAGGCATCGTCCTTCCGATTCGATCCGTAGCTGGGAATCCACGGCCGCATGGCCCATCAGCCGCAACCGTCGGCCGGCCGATGGACTGGTCAGGACAATTCGGGCATCGGGTGACAGCCAGTTGTCGTGCCACAATCCGCGCACCAGGTTCAATCGATCCAGCGCCCCCGCCAACGCCGGCCAGCGGTTGCCCAGACGGTGAATCGCGGGGGAACCGAACAACATCGGACGGGCACGCCTTTGCAATTCCCGCAACACCCGGCCGGGGGATATCCCTTTTTCGTGATACCACAGATGATAAAGCCCGCGAATCCCCTTCCCTTTGGCGGCAGGTTCGTTCGTCACCGGCATAACAGCGGCCGTCGCCACGCGCCCAAAGGCGGCATATAGATTGTCGGCCGATTGTTGCCAGGTGTAATGCTTCAGCCGACATTTCCCCTTCCCAATCAGATTTTGACGCAATTGCGGATCACGGTGGATTTTCTCCATGAGATTGGCCATCGCCTGCACATCGGATGGATCACAGGAGAGGATCGCGTCGCCGCCCACTTCAGGTAAGCTGGTGGTGTTGGAACAGATGACGGCCGTGCCGGCGTCAAACGCCTCCAATAATGGGATGCCAAACCCTTCGTATTGACTGAAAAAACAGAGTGCAGTCGCCTTCTGATAGAGCATCCGCACAAGCTCCGGCCGGACAAATCCCAGATGCTGGATCGGGAGATGGTCAAAATCACGCTGCAAACCCGGCCAACCCGCGGGGTGGCCGCTGAGCAGCAGTTTCATTTTTGAATCAGGGCAACGATTCAGAAATCGCTCAAACGCCTCAAACGTTTTTCGATGGTTTTTGTGCGGCCAAAGATTGGCGGGGAAATAGAAATAGGGAGCGGAGGGGATCAAATCCCGCTCGGCGGACGATAAATCCGCCTCGCCGATCTGTCGATGTTCCACCGTCAACGCCGGCGGCATCAGAAAAACATCCCGGCAGCGCGTGCCGGCAAAATTCAAAATGGTCTGCTGAGCGTGTTGTGAGATCGTCCCGATCGCCCCCGCGCCGGCCAATACGCGCCCAAATGCCGCCCGTCTTGCCCGCAGCAGGCCCGAATCGAAAAAATCCGGCCGTTCCTCGTGCTGCAAATCGGGCACCAGCACCACCTGCCGACACAACGGAAATTGCAGATTGTCGCTGATCGGAAAAGCTCGAAGCAGCACCTCGACGCCGAATTGACGAATCAGCGCATCCATCCGAGGGAAAAAATCCCTCGTCGGCAGCGATTCATACCGCACGTTGGCCAACTTTGTATCGAGCAGATCACGGCTGTAAATCGTGCAATAGACATGGAACTGATCGTTTGGGCGGGATGCGAACAGATGTTCCAGCACCCCTTTGAGGACCATCGCGATCCCCCCCGAAGCGCCCACCGCCAACGGCCGAAGATCAATGCCGATGTTCATGGCTTGGCCGCCGGTTCCGTTGATATCACTGGTCGATTCACCTTGGCGGGGGATGACACCCCCACGACCCGGCAATCCCCCGGCAGATTGGCCACCCCGTAATGCAGCAGTTGGGCCGAACCATGCTGCTGGTTGTACGTCACCGCGAAATGCCCCGCCGCCGGCAGGTGACACAGTCGCAACGTGCGGTGGTGCATATCAACATGACTGATTACATCCAGTTTTTGATAATCCTCGTTCGACACGGCCGCGATGCCGACTTCATAGGTGTATTCACCGGGCGCGATTTCCAGTTTGATATCCTGTCTGAATCGCACACGGTTGCCGGCTTTGAGGCCGCAGGGCACTTCGGTGCGGAATTGCAATGAATTTTTACCGTGAACAATGACCCCTTTGTCGTTCTGGATCACCGCCCCCACCACCGGAATTTCAATGTCCCGCAGCAATTCGTATTCGGTGAAGACGCTGACGGTTGCCCCCTGCTCAAAAGACCCCGCCGGCCGGCCGGCATTGTCGCACAACGCCAGCGCCGTACAGGTTGCCCATTCGTTGCTCACCTGTGTCACGGCCGACAAATCCACAAATGCCCCATCCGCCGGCCAGAATTCGCCCGTATCCTCGAATTGGCCATGATCCGACTCGCGAGATGCGGAATTCGCCGAACCAGCCACCTTTTGTTCCAGATGTTCCTGTTCCAACAGGTAATATCGCCGCACCGCCTCGGCCGCCGATCCCTTGAACAACTCCTCCCCCCGGTCCAGCAGCACCGCGTGCTGGCAAAACTGTTCCACATCGTTCATTGCATGGGAGACCAGGATGATTGACACCCCCCGGCGACGCAATGATTCCAGCCGGTCATAACATTTCTGACGAAAAAAGACATCTCCCACCGCCAGCGCCTCGTCGATCAGCAAAACATCCGCATCCACGCAGGTGGTCACCGCGAACGCCAGCCGGACAAACATGCCGCTGGAATAGGTCTTGACCGGCTGATCGATGAATTGGCCGATGTCGGCGAACGATAAAATTTCATCCATCCGCTGATCCATCCGGCCGCGCGAAATCCCCAATATCGCGCCGTTGAGATGGACATTTTCCCGTCCCGTGTATTCGGGATTAAACCCACTGCCCAGCTCCAGCAGCGCCCCCACCCGGCCGTTGACCGTGACCTCGCCGGCGGAGGGTTGCAACACCCCCGCCAGGATTTGCAGCATCGTGCTTTTTCCTGAACCGTTGCGGCCGATGATCGCCATCGTCTGGCCGCGTTTTAAGTCAAAAGAGACATCGCGCAAGGCCCAGAAATCGCGATAGAGCTTCTTTCGCCCCCACAAAAACGCCTGCCGAAGCCGATCCTGCGGGCGGTCATATAAATGATAAATCTTGCTGACATTCCGCACACGGATGCTGTAGTCCCCCTCGTCGGCCGTGGATGTTGTTGCCCCGTGATCAGATGACATCGGCGAACGCTCGTTTCAACTTGGCGAACCACCAGTGCCCCGCCAGCATCACCACCAGCCCAAAACCCGTCACCGCCGCCAATGGCCACCAATCCGGCGTCTGTCCCCACACCAGACACCGCCGAAACCCGTCGATGATGATGTGCAGCGGATTGGCCGCCACCATCTCCCGCGCCACCGGCGGAAACGACTTAAACAGATCGATCGAATAAAACACCGGCGTCAAAAACAGCAGCAACTGCACCACCACCCCCACCACATGGTTGATGTCACGCAGGAAAACCCCCAGCGCGCTCAAAAACCACCCGATCCCAAGGCACAGGAAAACAAGCGGCAGATAATACAACGGCAGAAAAACAATCGTCCAATGCAACCCCAGCCCGGAGATCAGCAGCCCCGCCACCACGATGACCAATTCAATCACCGAGCGGACCACCGCCGCTCCGACGCTGCTGGCCACCAGCGTCTCCAGTGGAAAAACCACCTTCTTGACCAGGTTGATCTGCCCCACCACCAACCCCGGCGCGCGGTTGGCGACATCCGCAAAGACCCCGTACGCCACCAGCCCGGTAAACAATGTCAACGAGAAATCCAAAATACTGTCCGAATGCGCGGACGGCCACCGGCTCTTGAAGATGACCCCAAACACCAGCGTATAAACCGCCAGCATCGCCAGCGGCGTAATCAACGTCCACAACATCCCCAGCGCGGATGAGCGATACCGTTCACGCAGATCCCGGCGGACAAACTGCCACACCAGTTCCCGATGATGGATCACCGTCCACGGCACAAACCCAACTGTCGAATTCAACGCCGTCATTCAACCGCCGCCGCGCAACTTCCCCCCATTCACCAACGCGATCCTAACGGTCCCCACCCACCCCCGCAAGCAACACCGTGTGGCCGTCATCCACCTCCCAGCAGTTCCTCCGATTCGATGATCTTTTTGGCGATCTCGTCCATCCCCACGCGACGACGCTGGCTTTCCTGCTGCAACCGCCGATGGGCATC
Organism: Phycisphaerales bacterium; assembly: GCA_020847545.1. Classification (GTDB taxonomy): domain Bacteria; phylum Planctomycetota; class Phycisphaerae; order Tepidisphaerales; family Tepidisphaeraceae; genus JADYZN01. The sequence continues at coordinate 15,662 of JADLBV010000009.1, read as the reverse complement.
GGCCTCGGACAAACCGAGCCTTTTCATGAAAATCCCCTTGGCCTTTTCCACCAGCTTGCGCGTCTCCAGCATCTGCATCAGGGATTCATTTTTTTCAATCAGGCTTTCCTGCTCGGCAAACCGCCGCATCGCCACCTCGATCTGCGCCTGCACCCCCTCCAGCGTCACCGGTTTGATGAGATATCCAAACACGCCGGCCGCGCTGGCACGTTCAATCAGTTCCGCCTCACTGTAGGCGCTGATGATGATCATCGGAACCCGCCGCAAGGCCAGCAGCGCCTTGGCCAGCTCGCTCCCAGCGGTGTCATCCAGTCGGATGTCCATCAGTACCAGATCCGGCTTTTGTGAACGGTACAACTCGGTCGCCTCCGGCGCGGTGGCCGCCTGTCCGATCACCACATGCCCCAACCGTTCAAGTTGCGAACGCAATCCCATCCCCACCAGCGTGTCCTCCTCCACGATCAGCACTCGAAGCGCCGCCGACGTCGATGTTGTTTGTTTTGCCATTGTTCATCCTTCACAACAACCGAGGTGTCCTTTATTCGCTAGATGCTTACAATATTGGTCTCATCACCGCGCAATGGAAAAATCACTCGTGCCACGGTTCCCCCCGACTCCCGTTCGGACAATGAAAACTCTCCCCCCAATTCGCGGCTCACCAATCCGCGCACCAGCGTCAATCCCATGCCACCCTGCCGCATCGGTTCGCCATCGACTTTCATCCTTCTGCCGCGCCGTCCGTCGTCCATCACCTCCACCATCACGCGCTGCCCTTCGGCCGCGCCGGCTCGGATCGTCACGCATCCATCCTCCCCCGTCCCATGCACAATGGCATTATAGCACAACTCGTGCAGCACCATCGCCAATCCCACCGCCCGCTCGGTCCCCAGCACCACATCCACCCCCCCCACATCGGTCACAATCCGCACCCCCGCCGGTTTCACCACCGCCAGCGACGGAAGCATCCGCTCCACCAGATCGTTCAATCCAACCGTCTGCATCCCGCCGCTGAGCAATTCATGCGTCCGTGCCATATTGTTGATACGATCAATCACCCGCCCCAACCATTGTCTGGCCTCGGCCGGCATCTCCGGCTCACCCACCGACAAGAGCGCGACGATCCCCGCCAGGCTGTTTTTCACCCGGTGATTCAATTCGTGCAACAACACCGAGCGCGTCTCGGCCTCGCGCCGTTGCACCGTGATCGCCTCATCCATCTGTTCGTACAGGCGATGATTGGCCAGGATCAACGCCGCCTGATTGGCCAGCAACCTCGCCACATGTACCTTCATCTGGTCAATCACATGCGGCGCCCTATCCCCCACGATCAATATTCCGATCACGCGCGACTCAATCCGCAACGGCAATTGCATCATCGATCGAACCCCGATCCGCCGCATTTCATTGCCGTTCACCAACACTTTGATCTTCTCCGAATCCTCCACAATGATGATCTGCCCCGTGCTCAGGGAGTGTCGAACCCCCGGCGCCGCATCAAGCTGATAATCACCTCGTCCAAGTGAATGCACCCCCACCGTCGCCACGACATTGACACGTTGATAGGTCGAATCGGCAATCCCGACAATCGCCGAATCCATCCCCATCAAATCACATGCCAATTGAGCCAATTGTTCCATAACCTGCGGCCCGGACCCCAGTTTGGCACTGATCGTCGCCGATAGCTCATTCAACCGCTCCAATGCCTCCAGGTGCGAACGTGTCTCCCTCTCACGGCGTCGTCGCAACACACCCCATTGCCCCACACCCAGCGTAATCAGCAAGCTCGATCCCAATCCACCCCACAGCACCATCCAAGGCGACCGGCCGGCATTGGCGGCCACATACGCCGCAGTGGGCATGATCCGCAACCCCCATCGCACCCCCAATACCTCCAGCGTTTCATGTCCACCCTCCCATCCCGGCACGGCCGCACCCTGGTGATATAAAATCCGATCATCCGACCCCATCAACATGATCTCATACCGCTCGCGCTGCGCTTCATCCACAACCTGGCGCAACAGCGGCTCCAGTTGCAGCCGCCCCACCACCACCCCCAACACGCCCTTCTTTGGCTCCTCATCCACCACCGGAATGCCGATCAACAATTCCTGCGTACGCGGCAATTCAACCATCACCCCCCGATCATCCTCCTCTTTTTGTTCTATCGCCAACCGATACACCTCCGCCACCTCCGGCGGTTGATCCTTAAGGTCACTCACCAGCCAGATCGCCCGATACGGTTGCAGGTCCGCCAACACCAGTTTCGCGGCGGATGCGAACTCCTCCGGATTGTGCAACTCCCCATTCAATCGCTGCTGAGCCAGCCGTCGCAACGGCTGCACGCGATCATCCACCGCCTGCTGCACCCGCCGGGCCAATTGCGAGGCCGACACCATCAGTTTCGACTCGATGCTTCTTCGCTCATACTGAACTTCAATCCGCCAAAAGACCATCACCAACAGACCCAGCAGCAAAAACAACACCACCGGCATCAGAAACACCGGCCGTCTCGCCGGCATGACCAACCGCGTCTCACGGCCCGCAAGGCCCTGCTCAAACCTAACGCCGGATGATTGCAACTTGTGACCTGACATGATCTTACAGCTCACTTGCCTTAACATGCTCCGTCAAGACAATAAATCCGCCATCCAATCGTTATATCATATGAGTAATACCATGCGTACACCCCGCGCCTTCACCTTGGTCGAATTGCTGGTCGTCATCGGCATCATCGGGCTTTTGATCGGTATCCTGCTGCCGACCTTGTCGCGCGCCCGCGCCGCCAGCAATCGCACGGCCTGCGCCGCCCAACTACGCGACATCGGCCATGCCTTTACCATGTACATGAACGATTCGCGCAACAAATTGCCGCGAGTCAACACCATGCCCTCCATGGTCCCTCCGCCGGCCGACAACCCACCCTCGGCCGTCCAGGTGCTTCAACCTTACATCAAAGGGGCCACCAACGTCTGGCGCTGCCCCGCCGATATCATCCGCAAACCCTCCCCCGGATCACCAGCCGGATTTGACACCTATTTCGATCGCGAAGGATTGAGCTATCAATACAACCCCATGCTATCCAGTTCCAACGCCGGAATGCCACTGGAAAAAACCGATTACTATCAACGGTATCACTCGCTGCAACTGGTGGTGATCTTTTACGACTACGAGCCGTTCCACGGCAAAGCCGGCAAACCCGGCTCAACCAATTACCTCTTCGCCGATTCGCATGTCGGCGACATGGAGTAACTTGTAAGGGGAAATTCGATCATGGACTCATACAGCATCTACACCCAGGACCCCGCCCCCGAGCCTGAACCTCAAAAGAGGAAGTGGGATCGTCGTAAAATCAAGAAAATCACCTCCATCTGCGCCGGTGTTCTGGTCGTGCTTGGATTGAGCGGCTGGCTCTGGAGCCGACGAATGCCCTCTCCAAACGCATCCCCCAAGACCATCGTGCAATTCATCGCCACCGAGCGATTTGCCAGCCTCCCCCCAGACCAGCAGCAACCCTATCTGGACGCGCTGGACAAAATCCCCTGGTCCGAACGCCGTCAGGTCTTTCAACAGGCCAATCTAAATGATGAGGAACGCCACGCCGCCTTTGAAAACACCATGGGCCGGCAGTTTGAAAAACGAATGGATGAATTCTTTGCCCTCCCCGTTGGGCCGCAACGCGATGCCTATCTCGACCGGATCATCGACCAGATGGAAGCCCGCCGACAACGCGCCACCACACGACAGGCAAGCACAGGCGGCAATGCCACCGCCAACATCTCCGGCCAACATGGCGGCCGAGGCCACTGGGGCGGCGGCAACAACCCCGCCCGCATGAAAAACCGGATCGAACGCAGTTCCCCGGAAATGCGCACCAAGTTCGCCGAATTTCACGCCGCCCTCCGCGCCCGCCGTGCTCAGCGCGGCCTGCAATGATTGTTTTGTCTATTTCTGGCGAACAAAAATATCAAAAGTCTTGTCCGCCCAACTGATCGGCGTGGGCAAATAGGAATCCGATGAATTCATCGGCAGCCGCCGATACCCCGGCGGTGGTGGTTGATGCGCATCCACCGCCCGAACCAGCACATCCGCCAAAACATCCGAATGCGTCATCGCCACGCCGCCGGCCGGCAGTCGAATCAGTTGCCACGAAAACAGATCCACTGGCGGCAGACAATAGGGGGCCGGGTCCGCATAAATCCCCATCGTCCGCGCTCCCGCCTCGTTCAACTCATGCAACCGCTCGGCATACACCAGCCGACCGTTGATCGGCCGACTGTCGCGCACAAATCCACGCAGATAATTCGATCCAAAAAACACCCCGCCCGCAATCACAAATACAAAACTCACCATCCTGAACCCCGCATTGGGGGTCAATTTCACAATCGCCACCAACGCCGCGATCAACAACACCACATCCGGCAAGACAAAAAACCGCCCGAACTCACCCGGCAACCCATCCGCCACCAACGCGAACTGCGCCGCCACCAGCAACGCCGGCAAACCCAGCATCCAACCGGCGACAAATGACCCCTCCATCGCATCACGTTGATCAACCCATTTTCGCCCGGCCGCGATAAACACCACCACACCAACCGCCCCAAAAATCCCCGCCACCAACCCCGTCCCCTCCATCATCAGTCGAATCGCATGGATCAACCCCGCGCCGGTCACATGATACATGACGCTGGTATTGGAAAAATGCGACTGAATCAGCGCGCGGTTGTAAATCAGATTGAGTGGGACATAAGGATTGGTCAGCATATAAACCAGAACACCCAAAATGCACCCCGCCAGAACGATGCGAATCCGCTCGCCCCAATGTCGGCCACGGATCATCGCCATCAACGGGATCACCACAAAGACCGGCGTCGATGAGGGAACCATCCCCGCCGCCGCCCCACACGCCAGCCCCGTCCAGATGCACCAGCGTGCCTTTCCGGTCTGCACAAATCGTATGGCCGCGATGACCGCCAGCAGCATCAACACCGCACCCGGCAGATGCGGCTTGGCCTCGTGGGCCATGTTCATCACCACCGGCATGAAGATATACCCCAGCGCCGCCAGCGCGGGTACGATCAACCCGCGTGTGAAAAACTCCGCCAGTCGAAACACCGCCCACACTCCCACCACCGCCCAGAAAACCGTGTAGAGCCGCGCCACCACATAAAACCGCCCAAAAACCTCCGGATTATCCAGATAAAACGCCAGATCGTTGACCAGCGGCTTGATGTATCCCATCGCCGCCGACGCCCGCAACATCGCCCCGACCGGATAGACCCACAACCCCCCATATTTGTACATGCGTGGATCAAAATCCCCCCGACCGGGGTGCATCTGGGCCAGCGACATCATCGTCGTCATCTCGTCGGGCTGATGACTGAACAGCCGATATCGACGAATAATCTCCGCCCGCTGCGCATCCGTGGCGTTCATCACCACCGAGGATTGCGTATAGGCCACCGGATCGCGATCCACATCCGCCGCCCGATTGCCATCCGATTGGCCGCCGCCCCCCAGCGCGATGATCCGCTCACCCGACCAAACCGGCTGATCGCCGAACAGGAAAAAATCGGCCGTCGATGAAGGCAACCCCCAATGAATGCCCGTCAAAAAGAGGCCGCTCGCCAGCAGAATCAACCCCGCCAATGTTATCCAGCGTCGACCACGATTCATGCCCGATCAGTGTATCGGCCGCAATTATCCGGGCAACAATGAGCATTTGATCGCGAAAAAAGTAATCCCCCGAACCGGCAAGGTTCGATAATCATTGCATAAGCCTGTCAATCAGGCCCATTACCCATGCCCTATATCATTCTCACCTCCGAAGGACAGGAACTGGACCGGCTGAAACTGGTCGATCCCATCCTCATCGGCCGATCCACCGAGTGCGACCTGCCGGTGCGCGATGTGCTCATGTCCCGCCGACATTGTCGACTCGAACCCGCCGGCCGGGGATGGCGCATCATTGATCTCGACAGCAAAAACGGTCTGCATTTTGGTACTGAAAAAATTCAGCGAAGAACCCTCTGTGATGGGGATGAACTGCGTTTGGGACGAACCACCATCCAGTTCTTCGCCGGTGAATTTCAACCCGCCCCGCCCAATTTATACGCCAAACCCCAACGCCCGGCCGACCCCTTTGAGGCCCTCGCCGGAACCATCAGCGGCATGGTGCTGGATCAGGAATCCGATTCACTGCATCACGATCACCCCGAATCGACGCAACACACCCTCCTGCCCTATTTCACCCAGTGGAACAGTGTCGAAACCGTCGGCCAAGCCGCTCGCTCCCTACGGCCCGCCCCGACCCCCATGCCAAAACCCCTCCCCCGCCAAAGCGGCCTGCGCCGGCCGATCCATCGACCGGTCGATGACCTGTCACTACAAGTCATGCCCAATCTTCTGATCGAGCCGGCCCTTCTCACCGCACCCACCATCCACGCACCGGCGGTCGAATGGCGGCTGCTGATGGTCCTGGCCATCGGATCGGCCGCAACCGTGCTGCTCTTCACCTCCAATTGGTTGCGAATCGTTTTGAGTTAAGCCGCGCATCCACACAAAATCCACAGTCATTTCACAGCGCATTTCATTTTCATGCGGATGCGATTGGGTCTATATTGCCCCAAATGGAATCTACCGACATCGCATTGATCGGGGCGGGGCCGATCGGGCTGGAAATGGCCGTGGCATTAAAACAGGCCGGCCTGAAATATCTTCACTTTGACGCCGCTCAGGTGGGACACACCATCTCCTGGTTTGCGCCGCAGACCCGGTTTTTCAGCTCCAACGAACGCATCGCCATCGCCGGCGTGCCATTGCAGACCCCCGATCAGGGCAAATGCACTCGCGAGCAATATCTGGCCTATTTACGCGCCGTCGTGCAGCAGTTCAACCTGAAAATTCGCACCTTTGAGCCGATCACCAACATGGCTCGCGACAAGGATGATTTCCAACTCACCACCAATCCCCGCGGCGGGCCGCGACAAATCCGCGCCCGCAGAATCATCCTCGCCACCGGCGGAACCGCCCACCCCCGGCGCCTTGGCATCAAAGGGGAAAACCTGCCCCATGTGAGCAACTATTTTCAGGAACCCCACCTCTATTTTCAGAAAAATCTCCTGATCGTTGGCGGCAAAAACTCGGCCGTCGAAGCCGCCTTGCGCTGCCATCAGGCCGGCGCAAAAGTCACCGTCAGCTATCGTCGCGATCAGTTCAACCCCAACAGCATCAAATACTGGCTTTTGCCGGAGATCAACGGGCTGATCCAATCGGGCAAAATCCCCGCCCATTTCAACACCCAACCCACCGAAATCACGCCGACACATGTGATTTTATCCAAATCCGATGGCCGGAGTGTTCAAATCCCTTCCGACTTTGTGCTGCTGATGATCGGCTATCAGGCCGATCTCTCGTTGTGCAAAATGGCCGGCGTCGAACTCGATGGTCCCTGCCAGTTGCCTCGACATGACGCCTTGAACATGCGAACCAATGTGCCGGGCGTCTATGTCGCCGGGACCGTCACCGGCGGCACACAGGACAAATTCAACGTGTTCTTGGAAAATTGCCACATCCACGTCCAGCGAATCCTGGCCGACCTGACCGGCAACGCTCCACCCCAATCGCCATTGCCACAACAACGCCCGGAAAGCTGATCAACATCCCCACAAAATCCCATAAAACCAGAAAGGCAGCCAATAAGCTGCCTTCGTGGCACACAGTGCGCCCTCCGCAAACTTACTTTGGTTGCCCGGAGGCGTTTGCCAAAGCCTGTGTTGTATTGGAATCCCCTTTAGATTCGTGAATCAGCAATTTGATCTGTGCTTCAAGTTGTGCGGGGGAAATTTTGGAGGTGTTAATCCCCTTGGGGCAAAAAGCTCCAAAACTGCGCACCAGCCCGGCCGTCCCGACCACGCAGATGGCCGGCAAGTCGGTGGCATGATAAAGACGGGTGACATCCCCATTGTGATCCATCAATATCGGGAAATTCAAACCATCCAACGCCGCCTGCACGGCCACCGCGTCGGCGGTGTCGGCGGTCGGAGCATGAATGCCGAGGATTCGGACCTGAGTGTGATCCACCTTTTCATATAAGTCGGCCATCGCCTTGTTGGCCGCGTGGCAGGATGTTTGGCGAATGGACCAGAAATAGAGGATTTGCACTTTTCCGTCGGTGGCTTGGAATGATTGCGGGTGGCCGTCGGTATCCTGAAGCGTGAATTCGGCCGGGGGTTGGCCGATGCCTTCGGGGCAGGGTGGGATGCTGGCGGTCCAACCAAGCAATGCGACGCTCGCCAGAATCAGCGAACAGGCCGCCAGGAGTCCCAATTGTGCGCTTCGTCGCGGTGACAACATAAGCCGCCAAATTGTGCGAAACCGTCGAACGTCTAACCGATGGGAGGCAGCCCCGTCCGTCGCTGCCAGCCGTGCAAATATACCCTGTATCCGCGTTTTGGCAAGAAAAATCCGGCAAAAATTGCGCGAGAAGTGTTAATCTGGATAATTTTGACTGTTATCAAGTGCCTGCAATTGGCGGGCGATCATTTGGACCAGCGGCATAGGGACATGATGAGCAGAGGCCACGCGGAGCGGTTGGCCGAGGATCGCATCCAGCTCCATCGGTCTGCCGGTCTGGCGGTCGATTTGCATGCTGGTCCGATAGGCTTGCATGGTGCGGGTATGGTCGATTTTTTGCTCGATCAGCTTGGGGTCCAAGTCGACGCCATCGGCGTGGGCGACGGCGAGGACTTCTTTCATGATGTCGCGAACCAATTCGATGCCGGCGGGTGAGGCCAGCAGGCGGTCGGTGGTGGTATCCATGGCCGCGCCAAGGCCGTTGAATGGGATGTTCCAGAGGAGCTTTTCCCATCGGCCGTGGCGAAGATTGTCGAGAATCCGGCAGCGGATTCGGCTGGAATTGAACATCCCGGCAAGCCGCCGCACCCGATCGGTGGGCGGGCCTTGGTATTCGCCGATGGCGATCAGGCCGTGGTCGGTGTGGTGAATGTGACCCGGCTGGCCGCGATTGATACAGACAAACGCCAGCCCGCCGATGATTCGATCCTGGCCATACAAGTCGGCCAATTGTTCCTCATTCCCCAACCCGTTTTGCAGCGTCAAAATGAGGGTGTCATCCTTGAGCAAAGGCCTGATCAGAGACCCAAGCTGTGCGTTGGCGGTGGCCTTAAGCGTGACCAGCACCAGATCGGCCTTGGGCATGAGTGTAGGGTCGTTGTAAGCGTGGAATTGATCTGGAGTTAGAGAAAAATCCCCGTCGCAGCTATGGATGGTCCAGCCATTGGTGCGAACGGCGTCGTAATCGCTACGCAGTAGGAAATGGAGATCATGCCCGGCCTGAGCGAGGCGGGAGCCGTAATATCCGCCGACAGCCCCACTGCCGATGATCGCGATGGCCGGTTGATCGAGCGACATGGGCTAGGCTCTGTGTAGGGCTTAATTGGAAGGCACGGGGATGACGTTGGCGGATGGATTGGTCGGCGTGACGCCGGACCGATCCACAATAAACGCAAACCGCCGTTCGGCGACAACCTTGGCATTGACCGTGCCGACGTTCTGCCAACCTTGGAGGAGGACGTAGCAGGTGAAGGCGTCTGAGCGGGTGGTTACAAGATTGCTGATGCGGGTGAGGGTGAGATATTTGTTTTCAAAATCATCAACCACATTGTCGGTTGAACCAACCGGCGTCAGATCTCCCTGCAAGTTGCCCGGGTTTCCGATAATGGATCCCATTCCACTTTGAAAATTCGTCACTTTGTTCAAATCGAAAATACTCTGGAATGGACCATTGGTTTGGCGGTATGTCACGATGTCTTTGGCCAATTGGATGATATTGGCGCGATCAACCTGGCCTGTGCCGGCGTTTAGCACAAGCGGCAGCGCCGACAACACCTTCCACGAAGCGGTGTTGATGTTGATCAGGCCTTGGATTGGCTCGATGTCCTCGCGTCCGCCATTGGCCTGTGCCATCGTCGTGACCGAACCATTTGGTGTCGCGGATGGGGCGGTCTTTCCGGTAATGGTGTTGTAACGGTTGGGATCCACGTTGGGCATGTAATCATCGTGGGGGTTCTGAATGGCGGTCAGGAAATCAACCAGATCCGAAGCCCATGCGTAGTTGTCGGTGACTGGCGCAGTAACCAGCCCCGGGCAAAATCGGCCGACCTGTTCAGCAGAATCATCCGAAGTGTCGGCATCTTCCGCAAACGAAGCATCCATCGTGATGGAATTCAATTCGATGAGCGTTCCGCTCGAATCGGTGACGCGATACGCCCCGATGTAAGGAACCTGAAGAATGTCACCATTCCGCGCAAAGCCGCCAAAGGGGAACGAGTTGGTTGCGACAGATAAAGGATTGGGGCCTGGGCTCCCCTGATTCTGAATCTGGATGGTGAAAGTGGTGGGATAGCTTGCGGCGGCGTTGTCGTTTGAGGTGGCAACGCCGGCGGTTGCGCCCAGCGTCATGCCGGGCGCGGGGGGAGCCGTTTCCCATGGATCAACGCCCGCGGTGCTTGGATCCCAAACCGCGGCGGCTTGTGTTCCCTGTTGGCGTTGAGAAGCAACGCCGCCATCGTATCGGCCGGGGTAGACAAACTTCCATGTGTTGGTTCCATCATTGGCACGGGCATAATGCCATGCGGTGGCTAAAGTGGTGGTGCCAGGGAAGAGGCCGGTGAAGTCGAAGGAATCGCAAGGGACGTTATCAGCCAACAAAGCGGGAGGAGTGGCCGGATCCTGTGGTCGCACCAGAACCATTTCGTGATTCAATACGATCTCAAGGCCCGCCACATACGCTTCATTGAGCGCAGGCTGTCCAACATTTCTTACAGGCAACGGCCCAGTTGCGGGTAATCCACTGCTGAGCGGGCGATAGAGCGCTGTTCCGCCGCCGGCCTGATTGTAATTTTCCAAAAGAAGATATCCGCCCGCTGGAACGATGAATGTGCCTGCCGCGGCAGAAAAATCTACAACCAATGCCTGTGTCGGCGCAAGAGCACCGGGGTTTCGCGTCAGCGTGGTTAATTTGTATCCATCCGCCTTCAGGTCAATCGGCCATGAGTAGGGATTAAACAATTCAACCGCCACATATCCGATTGGATTGGGACCGACCCCAGTTGGATTGGCGACCACATCGGTTTGGGCATAAATCTCGGTGATGAATGGCTGAATTTTGCTGCCATAGACGCGAACGGTAACCAACGAGTTGGCCGTGCCTCCCACTGTGGCCCGCAGCACGATATCGCGAGAAGGGATCACATCATGGGTTGCTGTGGTTTTGTCGGTGGGTTCGCGTAAGGCGATGGTATTGATCGAGGCCAGCGCCGCTCGCAGGAGCATCTCGTTGGCGGGGGTGAAGAAGGTATTGCCCGTGCCACCCGCCGTGGGATCTCGCAGGCTGTTGCGGAACATATGGTAGGGATGAATGTCGTTGATCGTCTGCGGCGTGGGAGGATTGAAGGCGGCATCAAATTTACTGCCGGTGTACATGTCCGTCGGCAACAATGAAGACGCCGGCGTCGTCGCCACTTCGGGGGTTCCAAATGGTGTGGACAAGACGGACTGGCCGCTGCCATTCTTATGACTCGAATCCTGCATCACCGACCAGAATCCGCGCCACAACTCGCCGAATTGAGCGGTGTTGATCGAAGTGCGCGGCTCAGGGAGATTGGCGGTGGTGAAATCGGGCATGAGGTCATAACTGGACGGTGGATAAGCCACTGGCGTTTTTACTTCTGCCGGCAATACCGTCATGCTCTGTTGTGGCATCAGGCCGGAGACGGGGTTGCGAGTTACCAATAGTGCCCTGAGATTCTTGATCGTGTTTTTATTGCCGGCGACTTCCGAGGCATAGTCGAAGTTGTCATTGAACCAGAAACCGGCATAGGGAGAAGCCGTCGAATAGTAGCTGTAGGCTGGATAGGGCTGTGTTCGCAAATACTGTTCGCCAACCGGCGCGGTGTCTTGATAATAATAGATCAAGGAAGATGCCAGCAGGTTTTCCAAAGCGGAATTGCTGTCGCTTCTCAATACAAAATTGCGAGCCAGTGACAGCATGTCGCTGTAACTGGAGACCTGATATCGCGTTCCGACAACCTGATAACCGGGCCAATCAAGCCGACGGGCGATTTGATTTTCCAGTGCATCGCCCTGGCTGATGAAATTGTAATCGCCTCGCACCAAACCGTTGGGGGTTGTATCGTCAACAGGTGGCTGGGAGGCATAGACGGCCCCATTGAATCGCCACGCATTCAAGGCATTCCATTCCGGACTGAAAGTGGCATAGGCCCCGGCCGGATTGTAGTCGCGCAAAAGTTCCAACAGGCCGGTGTTGGATCGGAAAAACCCAAGATTGGTGCTGGCCGTGCCGCCAAAGTCAAAATCACCGGACGAAGCCCACGCGGTATTGACATTGATGGCCGAGTTGTCGTCGATGATCCGCACAGCGGCGTACCAGGTGGCACCGTTGATCTGACCGATGGGGAGTTTGAAATACCCGGAGTCGGCGATGCCGTCGCCGTCGGCGTCGGCAGCGTGGAAGATGCCGTTGGCGGGAGCGCCGGTGTTGGGGTTGGGCAGTTGTGTGCCGGTCTTGTCCACCAGCCGCATCGCGGGGACATTTGTGCCATCGGCCAGCGTGAGATAATGAATCGCGCCGTAAATGTTGTCCTTGGTGCCGACCAGCGGAGTGGGAATGCCGGTATACGGATCGTCAAACTGCAGCGCGCCGGTGAGGGGGATTGTTAATGACGTCCAACCCGGCGTTGGAGAAATCGGGCCGCTGGAATCGGTGATTAACGTCGGTATGCGTTCGGCCAGCCAGGTATCGAATTTGTAATCGGTATAGGATCGATAATTGGCATCCCCCGCCGGGCGATAGGCGCTGTTGGTGCCGAAGAGCGACCCCGCCGCGGAGCTGGCGATCATGTTTTGCACGCCTTGGGCGAGCAGGTCGATTTGGGTGTTGTAGGCGTTTTGCTGGGTGGCGTAGCGGTCGGTGCGGGCGGTGGAGATGAAGGCGGTGCCGATCAGGGCCAGCAGCACCAGCAGCACGACGACGAAAATCAGCACCGACCCGCGGCGGATGGATGCGACCGACCGCCGCAGTCGGCTTCCCATTCGGCCAAGAGGTTGAATCATGCGCTTCATCATTGAATCCATTCTTTCATCTACGGCAGATCAATCACATATTCCATCGTCTGCCCGCTCGCCATCCGCCCGGCCGGATCGTCCACGGTGGCGACAATGCGGATCATCCTTGGCATCGGCTCGCCGGCGGTGTCGGGACCCCAGGCGACGATGTATTGCGAGCCATCGGGCATCGCAGGGACGCCGCCTGATACAAGGGCATAATTGGCCGCATAAGTGGGAATCGCACGCTCAAATGGCGCGTATACAGGTGCTGGCACGGTCGTGGCCGAATTTCTCACATCACGCAACGGAACCACATCGAGCAGATTGATCACACCATCGCCATTGATGTCGCGGGGCAGTCCATACCAGCGAGTCTGGGCGACGCCGTTGGAAATGAAATAGTCGATTTTCCCATCCGAACCGGCGCTTTTGACCTGTCCGTAATTCGTGTTGGTCGGGTCATTTTCCTGCGTCAGAAAATCACCGGCATATTCGACGATGAACTGGCTGCATGAGGGCAAAAACGCCGGGACGGTCCGAGCGATGGATTGGCTTGAAAGCGGTCGGGCCGGAATGATGTTGCATTGATAACGGAAACTGAAGCGGGTGTTCCACCAATCTGTGAGATTATAAGGAGGATCAATCGCGGTGACGAGCCGCTGGCGGAAATCGTCAATGGTTGTCCCGGCCAGATCATATCGCGACCATGCCACATTATATCGATCCGATGCGGCCGATTCGCTGGATACTGAATTGATGGACAACGGCGAAAGGACCGTGGCGGGGTCGGAGGTCCAGTGTTTCAGATAAACCTGAGAGTTGCCGTACAGGTCATAAATATTGTCTGAACCATCGGGTTGGCGCAACAGTGTCACAACGCGGCCCAGAATCCAGTTGGCGGCGTGGAAATTATCATCATTGCGATCGGGCGGCACTTTGCTGAAATCAGGGAGTTCGCCCGGGGTGCGGCTTTCATATCCTTGCAGCGGATTGAGGGCATCCGCATTGGTTGAACCGGCCGGTGAACTGAAATCCGGCCGCTTGACGTGCCCATACCAAATCCACGCTTCGTTGGAGGACATGTTGGCGGCAAAGGTTCCATCGTTGCCGGTCTGCCGAGGGTAATATCCGCGGGCAAAGAACATGAGCATGTCGGTGCGATGGTTTCGGTCGTTGTAAATGGCCGGAGAGATGATTTCGCCGGGGACGCCCACCTCCCCTTCGGTGCCGTCGTTGTCGAGGTCGATGCTCAGGATTTGCGCGATGCGGTTGGCATAAGTGTCGGTCTGGTTGTAATCCCGGTCGCCCAATTGATCGGCCTGATTGCGAAACGCGGGGGTCTGCTGCGAACGAATCATGAAAACCGGTGGATTGCTGGTGACGGCGCCGTGCAGGTCATTGAAGAAGACGCTTTGCGCGCCGCGCAGGTCGCGGCTGGCGGCGTTGATCGCCTGGCCGGCGCCGACGGTGTCGGTGGTCATCTTGAAGACCTGATTGATGCCGACCAGCAGGATCAGCACCAGCGCGATGGCGACCATCAGCTCGACGAGCGTGAAGGCCCGCGGGCGGGCGGCTGATCGGATTGTTTCACATCCACGGTTCATTCTGGTTCTCATCTGACCGAAATATAGGTCGTGTAAAAGGCGACATCCTGCGCGGGGCCTTCATAGCTGCCGGTGGTGATGTCACGGCCGACGACAAAGGCGTCGGCGTTGGTGATGAAGGTGACATCGTCGCTGGTGCTGGATACACCATCCGGTCCGGCATCGGCCTGAAAATCATTGCCCGGCATCAGTTGCCACGTCGTGCCGCCGACATAACTGCCGACGCGGTAAACACGGCCATTCATCCAGCCGCTGCTGCCGGTGTCGTTGGCAATGACCACATAGCATCCTTCGGCGACGGCGTTGAAATCGCCGCCGTTGAAGGTGATGGTGTCGGGAGTGCCATCTGCGATTGATACGTTGACGCCGCGCGCCTGTAGATTGCAATAAGTCGCCGGGGCGGCGACATTAAAGTCTTGGGCCTGTGAATATTGGCTGCGTGTCCGCACTTGAGTCACAAAAACAAAAAGCTGTGCGCTATAGGAATTGGCCGCTCGTTTATAGAGCAGGACCGAGGCGTAGCGGGGATCGTTGGCGTTGATCAAGTCGCCGCTGAGACTTTTCCAGAGGTTGTAACTGTCGAGCAGTTTGTTCGTGCCGTCATATTGTGGATCGGCGATGGAATAGACCAAAGTGCCTGTGGGCTTGAACAGATTGGTTGACGTGGTGTATTGCCCCAGTTGCTGTGCCACATTGGCCATGCCGCGGGCGATGGAGGCGGCTTCGGATTCATCGACGTTGCTTTTGCTCTGCTGGATGGCAACCGGGAACATGGCCGCCAGCATGATGAAGCCGACGCCGAGCAGAATCACCGCGAACATGACTTCGGTAAGGGTGAAGCCGCGGGGGGGGGTGGGTGGGGTTGTGGTGAGCGGCAGGTGCATCATTCGCCTCGAATCAAAGTCCCGTTGT
>JADLBV010000008.1 GCA_020847545.1 Phycisphaerales bacterium | reverse complement strand
CCGATCCTGAGCATGCGGCTTCTCCTTTGGTGGCAAAACGCTTCGCGAGAGCAGTTGAGCCATCAGGATAAGCCGTTTTTGTTTGGTCGTGCAAGTCATCGGCATCAGCGAAAACGGTCAGTTTGAGCAGCTTAATATGCCTCTGTTGTGATGGAATAAGCTGGTTTTGGATCAGGTCGGCCGTCGTCCCATCCACATCTTCCGCAACATCCTGATAACTTTTCAACCCAAAATTTTCCCCCTCCTTGAGATTTCTCAAGGCCGAAACATCCCCAAACAGGTCGGCCGACTTCTGGGTCAACTTCGTCCACACACCCCATGGCCCGGAAGAATCCGATGCCTCGCCACCCAACTCCCTGATCCGCTCCCGCAACGCCTCCGCCGCCCGACCATGGTCCTCGCGCACCCCGCGCAACATCCCAAGATTGTTCTCGGCCGCCTCGCCGACGCAACCGGCCTTCTCAATCACCAAACGATAAGCCTCCTCGGCCGATATTTCACCCCGCAACAGCGAGTTCAACTGCCGAATCGACCCTTCCGCGCCAATCGTCTCAGGTAAATGCCCCTCGGCACGATAATCAGTTCGATACCCATGCGGTAAGTCCATCATATTTGGCTCCTTGTTCGAGTTACCCCTCAAAAGAGCAATGATCGTGCCAAAATAAAATAATGAGCAAGAATCCGAAATTTTGAACCTTGATCAATGAAAACGAACATTTTTCCTCCCGATGGTCGAATAGGAATAGACGGGTGAGGTGAAAATTTTGGAGCAATCCAGCTTTCGGTGCGTTATCATTCCCCATCCGTAATCAACCTGACACGAGGTGATGATGATGCAGTCCAAAATCAAAAATCGAGGGCTGATTCATATGGCTCTGGCTGCAATGTTGGCCGGAGGATGTGCCAGCCAGACCACCGTGACGCCGATGCGCATCACTTCGGGTGATCCGAATACGGATGCGGCCGCTTATCAGGCCAGCCAACGCCATCTGTCGGCCGTCAAATGGGATGTGATCGAAAGCACCGGCCCTCGTCCCATCTGGGATCGGATGGGAACAAAAACCGCCACTCCAACAACCCTGCCCGCCGATCAGGCCAAAACCGATTCCGCACCGGCTCAGGCCACTGCCACCACCCGGCCGGCCGAGCCGATCCGCGAGATCGTCTATATTCCGACCACCCAGCCGACCAACTCGGCCACCACCCAACCCTTCGTGATGCACCCCAGTTACAACCTGAACGATTTGCCGGTGCAGGTGGTGGAACTGCCCGACCGTCGGGTTCGGCTGATCTGGGCGTTGCAGAATTTTGGCGGCTCCACCGTCACCACATCGCGTGATGCCAACACATCCCGTCGAACCGTCACGGTCTCAGCGCCCGACCTGGTTCCGTTGGTGAATGTGTTGCAACAACAATTGGGCGCATCCGGCACGATCACGCCGCTGCCGGCCGAAAATACACTGGTCATCACCTGCGACCCGGCCATGAAAGCGCCGATGCTCGAAATGCTCTATCGCCTTGACGTGCCCCCGCAGCAGGTTGAGATCTCCGCGCGAATTTTCGAGGCCTCCCGCGATTTTGATTTTCAACAGGGCGCCAAGACGCTGGCCAAACGACTGGCCGATGACAATTCGCAGATCGCCCAGTCCATCTTCCAGACTCCGAATTTCATCGAGGCGATGAAGGATGCTTCCGGCACGCCGTTCCAGGGGTCGGTCTTGTCATTTATGAAAATATTTCAGGAAGCGGGCATCTCGATCGACATGTCGATTCAGATTCTTGCCGATGCGGGGATGATCAATCTGGTCTCCTCCCCCCGCATGACCGTCGCCGCCGGCCAGACCGGATACATGCTGGCCGGCCAGGAACTGCCGGTGCAGGCCTCATCCATCGTCAACGGGGCGCTGACCATCTCCACTCAATACAAACCCGTCGGCGTGCAACTTTACATCACCCCGCAATCCATCGGCCCGGATCGTGTGAAACTGCACACCATCTCCATCGTCTCCAACGTCGCCGGCTTCGCGCCGCTGCCCAAAATCAATGGCCAAAACCCCGACAAGGTGCTGGTCAACCCGATCATCGAATCGCGTGAGGCCGAAACCGCCGTCACCGTCGCCGACGGGGACACGCTGGTGATCAGCGGCCTGCGCATGGCGCGCACCACCGTCCGTGAAAACAAAGTCCCCGGCCTTGGTGACATTCCGCTGATCGGCTGGTTATTCAAAAACCACCGCTCACAGCAACAAATGACGGACCTGTATTTCTTCGTCACCCCCACGCTGCTGGCGACGGCGGAATAGAAATCCAATTTCAAATTTGAAAATAAAAAAGCCGCGACCCGATGGGTCGCGGCTGGCGTTGGCCTGTTGGTTCAGGCGTCGATTACTTGCGGCCGAGGATGGCGTCCTTGGCGGCTTTGGCGACGCGGAACTTGAGAACCTTCTTCTTGGGGACCTTGACGGTCTGACCGGCCTTGGGGCCGAATCGCATCACCATTTCGCGGGCGGCGCGCTCGCTGAGAACCAGCTTGCCGATGCCCGGAATGACGAAGGAATTCTTCGCCTGCTTGTAGGCCAGTTCCGATTGGGCCTGGAAGAACAACGAGACCTGCTTCTTGCTGATCCCGACCTTCTCCGCCAACTGCGAAGCCAGTTCCGACTTGGTCAGCGGCTTACCATTATTGGATGCCTTGGCCATATGCCCGATCTCCTTTCAGACGTGGAGCCATTGGATGCGGGTTCCGCCGCATCCTTCCTGATGCCGATGAACCTGCTCCCTGCAAGGTCCTCCCGGCAGCACAGGCACGGGCGGTGCCTGCGGGATAGATAAAAAAAGTACAGTAAAACCAACGGTTTTCAATCCCCCGACAAAAAAATTCTCATGTTTTCAACACTTTTTCACACCGATAAATTTATTCAGCACGTCGGCCACACTGTTTTTGTCTCTTTGATTGGGTATGATTCCCACACAAACTTTCATGGAGGAAAGCGTGAACTTTGCATGGATGCGAAACAGTGCCGCGACAACCCTGATCCTGTCATTTGCCATTCTGTCGGGTTGCAAAACCCAGCAACCCCCCGCCCCGGCCATTAACTTCAACCAGGAACTCCCCGCCGGCCAGATGGCATTGCGCAAAATCTCGCCGGGCGAATATCCCGACTTCTCCCATCAGATTCGTGATCTGGCCGCCTTGCGTCAATCCGTCCAGAACAATCTGGCCTATCTCAACGCCCCCAGCAGCCGACAATTTTATCCTTATCTGGACATCTCGCACGAACGCGCCGTCGCCACCCAACAGGCCCTGCTCAAGTTGTTGGATACGCCCCAAGCCCTCAGCGGCGGCGGCTGGAACCGCGCAATTGCTGATAATTTCGAGGTTTATAAAAGTATCGGAGCGCCCAACCCCACCGGCGGCTACACCGGCCGGGTCTTGTTCACCGGCTATTTCACCCCCATCTACGATGCGAGCCTCACCCGACAAGGGCCTTATCAGTATCCTTTATATAAACGCCCCGCTGATTTGGTGACCGATCCGGCCAACCCCGAAATCGCCCAACGCAAAACACCCGATGGCCAACTGGTCCCCTATTACACCCGCTCCGAAATCGAAGGCCCCGATCATCCATTGGCCGGCCAGGAACTGGTTTGGCTCAAAAGCCGCTGGGAAACTTATGTCATTACCGTCCAAGGCTCCGCCCGATTACGGCTGACGGATGGGAAAATCTATGAAATCGGCTACGCCGGCCTCAATGGATACCCCTACACCAGTCCTGGCCAGCAGATGATCGCCGATGGGGTGATTCGCAAGGACCAACTCAGCAATAAAACCCTGCAAAGCTATTTTCAGTCCCATCCCCAGGCGATGGACCATTATTTGTCCCTCAATCGCCGGTATGTCTTCTTCACCGAACGGACCGGCGGGCCATTTGGGGCGCTGAATGTTCCGGTCACCCCCTTTGCCTCCATCGCCACCGACAAGGCGGTCTATCCACGGGCCATGCCGGCCTTTTTGTCGGTTCCCGTGCCGATCAATGAACTTGGGCAAACCCAGTTGTTCAAAGGGTTTATGATGGATCAGGACCGCGGCGGGGCGATTCGAGCGGCCGGCCGATGCGACATCTATATGGGCGTCGGTGAGCAGGCCGGCCGAATCGCCGGCCATCAGTTGCACGAGGGAGAACTGTACTATATCGCGATCCGCCCGGACCGAATGGACCAATTCGCATCACCACCCCCAGTAGCCTTGAGGGCGTCCAAGTAATACGACAATTTGTCGCACTATTACCGGACTCAGCGGGCCAAACCTGTTGATTTCAACTGGAATTTGTTGATTATGGTGGGAGCAGCCCTAAATTGGGCGGCGGAATTGGTTCGCGTTAAACGTGAAAAATTCTCCAGATTAAGCATTGTCCGAAAATCACGGCCTTAATAGCTTATCTCTGGAGTTTGTGAAGCGATAATGCCGAAACTAATTCCTGTCGTCGGATGTTCCGACTGTGTCGCGTATCGGGATTGTGCGCTGTGTAGCGAATAATCAACCGGTCGCGCGGGCTAAACGCAACGGCCCGGGGCAAATTTCGCCCGATCCGCGGGGACAAGAAGTCTCTCGGCTAGAAAAAATCTCTGTGATGGAGGTCAACTATGTTGCGGAAATTGATCGTATTGGCGGCCGTGGGATGCTTGTTCCCGGCCATTGCGTCGGCCCACTTCAAGACGGGCGATTGGGATCTCTGGACGGTGGCCGGCAGCGGCACTCACGGGCCGGACCTCGACGGCGTGTCCGCCGGTGTTGGCGTCGGCTTGGGTTACCTGCTGACCGACAACCTCGAAGTCGGTGTTCGTCAGTCGGTGAACTTCGAGGACTTCGGCCCGGGCGGCGACCTCGACGGTACGACCGGTGTGTTCGTTGACTACCACTTCCCGATGGGCGACCGCGGCCAGTGGCAGCCGTTTGTCGGAGCCAACGTTGGCTTCCTCTGGGGCCAAGGCTCCAACGACAGCTTCCAGTTCGGACCCGAAGCCGGCGTGAAGTACTTCCTGAACGAGACCACCTACGTTGGGCTGAGCATTGCATACGAAATGTTCTGCAACAACTCGGCCGGCGGCTCGACGCTGAGCAACGGCGACTTCATCTACGGTCTCCAGCTCGGTGTGCGGCTGTAAGCCAAACCCGACCTTTGAGCGAAACTCAAGGGGCGACCTTCACCGGTCGCCCCTTTTTCTATTGCGCCAATCGAAACTGGCAACCCATTGCCCGCTCCGATACAACTGGCGAACCATGAGTAAGACCCATCGACTTGTCATTATCGGAGCCGGTGCCGTGGCCGGGGCGATTGCCAAGGCCATTGGCGACCTGTCCAACGCCAAACTGGTGGCCGTCAGCCGACGAAATCGCGAAAAAGGGGAGGAATTTGCCAGGCAATTCGGCTGCCAGTGGTACGAAGAGGCCGAGACGATGCTGCAGCGCGAACGCCCGGATGTGGCGGTCATCGCAACCCCCAGCGGGGCGCATCTGGATGGGGTGTTGCTGTGTGCCCGATATAAAGTCCACGCCCTGTGTGAAAAACCGCTGGAGATATCAGTTGATCGCTGCCGTCGGATGATCGAGGCGGCCGACCAGGCGGGGATTTGGCTGGGGGGCATCTTTCCCCAGCGATTTGGCCCGGTCAATCAGGCCGCTCACGCCGCCATTTCCCAGGGACGATTCGGCAAACTGGCGATTTTGTCCGCGTGGGTTCCATGGTGGCGGGAGGACAGTTATTACGGCGGCGGCCGCTGGCAGGGTTCATTGGCGATGGATGGCGGCGGGGCGATGATGAATCAGTCGATCCACAATCTGGATTTGCTCCAGTGGTTCGCATCGGCCGACATAAAAGCCTCGCAGGGGTTGGCGGTCAGCGAGGTGTTCGCTTACACGGATAAACTGGGTCACGACCCGAAATTGATCGAGGTGGAGGATGCCGCGTTGGCGCTTATCCGCTTTGCCAATGGTGGATTGGGGCAATTATTGGGCACGACCGCCGCGTGGCCGGGGTCGTTGCGACGGACGCTTTTGGCCGGCCGGGATGGGACGATTGAAATCCACGAGGATACGTTGTTGACCTACCGATTTCGTGACCAGCGCCCGGAGGATGAGGCACTTCGCACGCAATTGGGCGCCAAAACCGCGCACGCCGGCGGGGCGGGAGACCCGATGGCCTTCGATCATCGCAATCATCGCGTGAACATCCAGGAATTTCTGGTGGCACTGGAGGAGAAGCGAACCCCCCTGATCGATGGCCGCGAAGCCGCCAAATCGGTCGCCATCGCCGAGGCGTGCTACGAATCCGCCCGCACCGGCCGGCCCGCCAAACCAAAACTATAGTGTGAATCTCAACCGGCCACAGAGCAATCGCATTTATATTTCCTCCCTCCCCCGGTACTCCGGGGGAGGGTTGGGGAGGGGGCTGTATCGCCGAATTCGAGGAAAAACCCCCACCCTAACCCTCCCCCGGAGTACCGGGGGAGGGGATAAAGAGGCTCTGCGGGCATTATGAATGCCGCTAATAT
>JADLBV010000007.1 GCA_020847545.1 Phycisphaerales bacterium | reverse complement strand
CGTCGGCTGGCCAAGGACTACGAGCGTTTACCCGCGACATTGGCCGGACTGCATTATGCGGCCTTTGCGTTTCTGATGCTCAAATGCCTATTCGCCGGAATCGGCGGAAGTTCATAACACGCTCTAAAGCGGAACAATTGATGATGTTTGCATAGCCGGTATGTCATCCACAGCAACTGCGACAGCGCAATAGTTCAATACCACAAATTCAAAATCAGCGCCGGTTCGCGGATTTTGCCTTCGAAGGTGCCGACGGTGCTGGTGACGAATTTGACTTCGACGTCGGGGTGTTCGTCGAGCCAGTCGTTGATGGCGTTGTCGAGGTATTCCATTCCCTGATCGCTGAGTTTGCCGTGGAATGAGCGCACGCGCACGGCGCCGTGGCCGGGCATGTGGGGGGTGCGTTTCCATTGGCGGTTGCGGTGGCCGCCGTCGGCGACGCCGAAGGCGCGGATTTTCTTTTCGGAAGCGGCGTCCACCTCCTCGATTTCATCGACGAGGCCCAGGGGTTCGAGGTCCACTTCTTCGGGCTTGATGTTGGGGATGGCGGCGATCTTTGGGCCGCCGTGGGTTGGGCTGGCGTGAGGGGTGCCGGCGTGGGTGGGGGCATGATGGGCCTGATGGGGGTGGCCGCCCTGGGGGTGGTGCGTTTCGTTCATCGCGCTGCTCCAATTCTCCCCCCAAAGGTGACTCTGAGATGCTACCTGTGAGGGAAATTATACCAGATGAACCATCGCATGTGGAACAATGATCACAATTTATGCGGCCGCGAAGAGGGTTTGGGTCTGGCCGACCAGTTGGGGCAATGCGGTTTTCACCCGTTCGATGGCGGCCGGGTCAAGCTGAATCTGATCCGCTCCCATTTCCGCAAGATTTTGATGTTGTGCCGTCAGGTGAAACCCCTGTCCGCCCTGGCAACACAACACATCCGCCACGGCCACCAGCGTGACCAGAATCCGGTTGTTGTCGGCCAGATCGGTGGGGCGGTGGTGATAGCCGGCGACAAGCTGGCACGGCCGGGGGAACTTCCACGCCTCGGCCAATGCCATTCCCAGTTGGGCATGGTCCGTGCCGATCAATTCCTGTTCGATGGCGCAAAAATCGCCCCCGTCTTGATGCGCCTTCTGACAGACTTCACGCAGTTTGTCGGGATGAACCTGCAATGAAACAATCATCCCCAGGTCGTGAATCATGCCGGCCAAAAAGGCCTCATCGGCGATGGGGAGTTTCATTTCGCGGGCCAGCGCCCGCGCGGTGATGGCCACGGCGATGCAATGCGTCCACAAATCACGCGGCGAATATCCATCGCACAGCGCAGCGCCGCGAAAAAGCTGGCCGAGGCTGGCGGCGATGGCGATGTTTTTGACGGCATTCAGCCCCAGCAGCACGATGGCGCGTTCGATCGAGCCGATCTGCCCCGGCAGGCCGTAAAACGCGCTGTTGACCACTTTCAAGATGCGTGTCACAAGGGCCGGGTCGTGTGAAATAATCTGATGCAACTGTTTGGCGGTGCTGTTGGGGTTTTCAACCGTGGAGATGACTTGCGTGGTGATCTCCGGCAACGTGGCGATGGAGGAGACCTTGCGGATCGCATCGCGGACGATTGTCGTCGAATCAGGCAAGGGAGCGGTGGACATTGCTCGGTGGTCTCCTGTTGGGATTATCGAACCAAAGGAGGGGGGACTTAAGTTCAAAAAGATAACAGCGCCCAAATCAATGGATTATCGGAACGGCGGGATGAATCCCGCCACACATGCAAAAACGGTCCGAATTTGGTGGCAATTTGCCAAATGTAGAGGCGCCGTGGAAAGGTCAACATCCCCATGCGGTCAGGGAGGATTCGGCGACGAGTTGGTTGCCTTTGGCGTTGAGGTGGCAGCCATCGCGGGTCAGGAGCAGGCCGGTGTGGCCGGGGTGTTTGGACCATTCCTGGGCGAAGGCGACGTCGGCGGGGGCGACCCGCGCGTTCATGATCGCGGCGGCGTCGCGGGCGGCCTGGACGTAGGGGGGCAGGACATCGCCCATGTCCAGCCAGACATCCCCTTCCAGCCGCCACAGGGGCGGGGTGATGCTGAATTTTTCGATGCCGGCGCGTCGGCAGACGTGGATGATCCAGATCAGGCCGTAATGAAACACCGTCGGCGGGATCATCGGGTCCTTGTTCCAGATGCCGCGGCCGACCTGACCATCGTTGGCGCCGAACATGATCGACACGGCCGTCGGTTTTTTGTCGATCACATCCTGCTGTAGTCGCATCATCGTGGTGAGGACGTTGTCGCCACCTTTGCCGGCGTTGATCACGGAGATGCCTTTGGGGGAGAGCTTTTCCTGCAAGATGCGAACATATCCTTCGGGAGAATGGGTCAGGCTGTCGCCAAGACAACACAACCGATCTCCGGATTCGAGCCAGGGGGTGATTTCACTCATAATAATTACTTGACTTCGGAATGTTCCACGTGGAACTTTTGTTCGAAAAACTGTTTCATATCCCGCCACGAACGATAATCCGCGCCGGCGTTGTACGCAACATTTTGCATTTTGTGACGGTCGGCATCGGGGTTGGTGAATGAGTGGTGCGCGCCGCCGTAGGTGTTCAGTTGCCAGTCCACATTGTGGGAGCGCATCTCATCCTTGAAGGCCTCGATTTCCTGGGCGCTGACAAACGTATCATTGCCGCCATTGCAGATGAGGATGGCGGGTTTGATCTGTTCGGTGGGGTTGGGAGTTGTCGGCGCAAGGCCGGCGTGGAAAGTCACGACGGCCGACAGTTCCGCACCTGATCGCGCCAGCTCCAGTGCCACCGAGCCGCCGGCGCAATAGCCGATGGCGCCGATGCGGGTTGGGTCCACTTGTGGCTGGGAGCGAAGTGTTTCCAACGCGGCCTGGGCGCGGGAGACCATTTCGGGGAGGTTTTGTTTCAATTCGCCGATCCATTGGCCGGCCTGTTGGGGGTCGTCGGTGGTCTTGCCGTCGCCATACATGTCGGCGGCGAAGGCGACATATCCCAGCTTGGCCAGCATTTGGGCGCGTTGTTTGGGGTAATCGGTGAGTCCCCACCATTCGGGATAGACCACAACGCCGGGTTGTCGGCCGGTGAGGGTGTCGTCGTACGCCAGAAATCCCTTGAGGATGGTGTTGCCCGATTTGTATTCGAGGGTTTGGGTCTTGATGGCCGCCTGGGTTGCAACGGTGAAAAGCAGGACAAACAGGAATGAATAAATCAGACGCATGGGAACTCCTTCCTTTCGCAAATGGTATAGCATAGGCTTGCCAAACGGGAGCAGTCGACATGCGGATTGTACAGGGAATTGATCAGCTTGGCTCACTGGCGGCCGGTTCGGTGTTGTCGGTGGGCAACTTCGATGGGATGCACATCGGCCATCGGCATCTGGTGAAGCTGATGCGCGACCTGGCGATGCCCATTGGGGCGCAGGTGGTGTTGGTGACATTTGATCCGCATCCGTTGACCGTGATTCGCCCAAGCATTGCGCCGCCATTGTTGACACCACTGGCCAAAAAACAGGAGATGATGGCCCAAGCGGGGGTGGATGTTCTGGTGGTTTTGCCGCCGACAAAAGAGGTGCTGGGGCTGACGGCGGAGGCGTTTTGGGAAATTTTGCGGGATCAGGCCCGGATATCGCACTTGGTCGAGGGGCGATCATTTACATTTGGGCGGGGACGCAAGGGGAATGTGCAACGGCTGATGGAATGGTCGGCCGGGACTCAGGTGACGTTGCATGTTGTCGATCCGGTGGAGGTGGAGTTGTTGAACATGGAGGTTGCGCCGGTGAGCAGTTCGGTGGTGCGCTGGTTGTTGATTCATGGCCGGGTGCGCGAGGCGGCCAAGGCGCTGGGGAGGGCGTATCAATTGTGGGGGACGGTTGAAAAAGGGCACCAGAGAGGGCGGCAGCTTGGGTTTCCAACCGCGAATCTGAAATGTGTCGATCAGTTGATCCCGGCCGACGGGGTGTATGCGGGTAATTGTCTGGTCGATGGGCATTCATACCAAGCCGCGATCAGCATCGGGACGATGCCGACGTTTGGGGAGTATCCAAGGCAGGTTGAGGCGCATCTTCTTGATTTTCAGGGGGATATTTATGGGCGGGAAGTGGTATTGGAACTGGTGGATTGGGTGCGGGACCAGATGAAATTTCCATCGGTGGATTTGTTGCGGGCACGAATGAACAAGGATTTGCAATGGATGAGATTCAGTGCGTCATCGAAGCAATAAATGGCTGTAAACATGTGTTGGTGACGACCCACGTTCGGCCGGATGGGGATGCGCTGGGATCGACGTGCGCTCTGGTCTTGGGGATGCGCCAAAAGGGGATTGAAGCGCAGGTGTTGCTGTTGTCGCATCTGCCGACCAAATATGCGTTTATTTATCAGGAAAATCAGGTCAAGCATTGGGATGCGGAGGGGGGTTGGCCGGCGGAATTGGGATTGGAGCGGTTTGATGCGCTGCTGGTGGTGGACACGGGAACCTGGTCGCAATTGCCGGGGTTGAAAGAGCGGATCGGGCAGATCAAAGGCCCGAAGGTGGTGGTGGATCATCATCTGACGCAGGAGGAGTGGGCGGATGTGAAGCTGGTTCGGACCAAGGCGGCGGCGGCGGGGGAGATCGCGGCCGAGTTGCTGGATCGTTGGGGGGTGAAGTTGGACCAGCCGATGGCGACGGCGTTGTTTTTGGCGTTGGTGAGCGATACAGGGTGGTTTCAGTATTCCAACACCACGCCGGGGACGATGAGGTTGGCGGCTAAGTTGATGGAGGCGGGGGTGGATACGGATCGGATTTATCAAAAGCTATATCAAAACGAACGCCCGCAGCGGATTGCATTGCAGACGAGGGCGATGGATTCGATGAAATTGGCTGGTGGAGGGGCGTTGGCGGTGATGCGGATTTTCAGGAAGGATTTTGCGGAAACATCGGCCGGCGTGCCGGACACGGAAGGTCTGGTGAATATACCGTTGCAGATTGGAAATGTGATGGTGTCGATGCTGGGGGTGGAGCCGGGCGATTTTGGGCCGGTGAGGGTGAGTCTGCGGAGCAAGGGGCAGGTGGATTTGGCGAAATTTTGCGAAAAATTTGGAGGCGGGGGTCACGCGCGGGCGGCAGGGTTGAAGCTGGAGGGGGGTTTGGATGAAGTCATGGCAAAAGTGGTGTTGGAGATGGAGAAGGTGTTGCAAGATGTTGAAAAATAAGAATAAAGGAACAAATGGTCTGGATTGAGGGGGTTGGGGCTGTATAATCGAACGGTGCGCACTTGTTAGGGCTGAGATCCATATGGCACAAGTCGATATTGAGAAAGTTTGCAAGGTCTATCCCGGTGGATTCCGAGCGGTGGATGCGATTGATTTGAAGATCGCGGACCAGGAATTCATTGTATTGGTCGGGCCTTCGGGGTGTGGTAAATCGACGACCTTGCGGATGGTGGCGGGGCTGGAGGAGATCAGCTCCGGCGTGATTCGCATCGGGCCGCGGGTGGTGAACGATGTGCCCCCCAAGGACCGTGACATCGCGATGGTGTTCCAGAATTACGCCTTGTACCCGCACATGACGGTCTACAAAAACATGGCTTTTGGGCTGAAATTGCGAAAAATGCCCAAAAAGCAGATTCATCAGCGGGTGATAGAGGCGGCCAAGATATTGGACATTGAACACCTGCTGGAGCGCAAGCCCAAGGCCTTGTCGGGCGGGCAACGTCAGCGCGTGGCGGTGGGGCGGGCGATTGTGCGTGAGCCGGCGGCGTTTTTGTTCGATGAGCCGCTGAGCAACCTGGACGCCAAATTGCGTGTGACGACGCGGGCGGAAATCAAGAAACTGCATCTAAGATTAAGAACCACAACGATTTACGTCACGCACGATCAGGAAGAAGCGATGACGCTGGGGGATCGGATTGTGGTGATGAAGGATGGGAAGATTCAGCAGGCGCAGACGCCGCTGGAGACGTATCAGCACCCGGCCAACCGGTTCGTGGCGGGGTTCATCGGGATGCCGCCGATGAATTTTTTTGACGGGACGATCAAGCAGGTGGATGGGCAGTTGATCTTTGAGGAAGGGAAGCTGGCCAACGCCCGCGTGGCGGGGTCGCAGGGGGAGGGTGACAATGGCAATGCGGCGCCGTCGGATGAGCCGGTGGTGATGGTGGGTGAATTGACTGTACCGGGAAATGGATTTAGGCTTCCGGTTCCGGGTCATTTGCGAGAAGCATTGGCCAAGAAGGTCGGCCAGCATGTGGTGCTGGGGATTCGTCCCGAGCATTTTCATTTGCAGGACAAGGAGATCAACGGCGAAAGTTCGCCGATGACGGTGAGATTGAACGTGATAGAACCGCTGGGCAACGACATGGACGTATACATCAGCACGCCGCTCAAAGAGCATGTGGTGGCGCGACTGGAAGCGCACGGCGGTTTGGTGATGGGATCGCAGATCACGGTGTTCGTGGATTTGCGGAAGATTCATTGTTTCGAACCCGGAGCGACCGGGATGAACCTGAGCCTTTCCAAAGAGTCTTCTCATGCGTTGGCATAAACCACAGCATGAGCGACGATTTTTGGGTTTGCGCCCCGCGCAGCCGGAGGAGAACCGGATGAGCGGGTGAGCGGCGTTGTCAGGTTCGGTCTTGGCCGCTGCGGGCCCCCGAAGTCGGGCGGCCCGTTTTTTATTGGATGTGTTGCAACGTGGTTTGCACCAAAGGTTTAGGTTGGACGTACAAGTAAATAGAGAGGCATCATGCCGAATCCGGAATTATTGAGAATCGTGGACGGGATCGCCCGTGACAAGAACATCGAGCGCGAGCAGGTGTACACCGACGTCGAGCAGGCGATCGCATCGGCGTTGCGCAAGCAGTTTAATACCGAGGATGCCACCGAGTTTACGGTGACTCTGGATCGCGGGACGGGGGATATTTCGGTGTCGCGGCAGGGGGAGACGATTCCCTTGTCCAAGCTGGGCCGTATCGCGGCGCAGACCGCCAAGCAGGTGATGATCCAACTGCTGCGGCAGGATGAGCGGGGGAGCATTTATGAGGAATACAAGGATCGCGTGGCGACGATCATCACGGGGACGATCGCGCGGTTTGAGGGTGGGGCGATGATCGTGAACCTGGGGCGTGCCGAGGGGATCATGCCGCGCAGCGAGCAGATTCCCGGTGAAAATCACCAGGTGGGTGAGCGCGTGCAGGCGTTGATCACCGAGGTGCGGGACACGCCCAGCGCCGTGCGGATCATTCTCAGCCGCAGCCATCCGGAACTGATCCGGCGGTTGTTTGAGCGAGAGGTTCCGGAAGTGGGGGAAAGGACGATTGAACTCAAGGCGCTGGCGCGCGAGCCGGGACATCGGACGAAGATCGCGGTGTCGTCGATTGACAGCAAGGTGGACGCGGTGGGGGCGTGCGTGGGCGTTCGCGGCAGCCGGATCAAGAACATCGTGGATGAACTGGGTGGCGAGAAGATCGACATCGTGCGGTGGAACGAGTCGAGCCAGATTCTGATCAGCAACGCGCTCAAGCCGGCCGAAGTGGCGGAGGTGTCGCTCTGTTTTGAACTGGGTCGGGCGACGGTGGTGGTCAACGAGGACCAGCTCAGCCTGGCGATTGGCAAGCGAGGCCAGAACGTGCGATTGGCGGCGAGGTTGACGGGTTGGGATGTGGACATTTTGACGCCGGCTGAATTTCAGGCGGGTGTGGCGAGGCTGGATCAGACCCTCAAGGCCATTGATGGGTTCCCACCCGAAGCGGTGGACAAGGTGATCGCGCTGGGATTGATTGATGTGCGCGACATCGAGGAGGTGGGCGTCGGGCCGTTGGTTGAGGAATTGGAACTGGCCGAGGAATTGGCGCAGCGGGTGGTGGCGCGATGCGCCGAGGATGCGAAGGTCTGGTCGGCGGAACAGGCGGCCAAGAAGGAGGCGGATGCCAGCGCCAAGGCGGCGGCCGCATCGGAATCGAAGCGGGCGCTGGATGCGCTGCTGGGAATCGGCGAGTCGGGCAATGCGCCGGAGGGCGAGACGGCCGAATCGTCCGAAACATCCATGCCGGGACCGTTGGAGGCTTCGGAAGGTGGATCGCCCGAGGTGACGGTGCATCAACAGTCGATGCACGGGGATCAGGATGAGTTGTCGCCCGAGGAACGCGCGGTGCGTGGATTGGCGGCGGGCGATGTGAAGGCGAAGGAATTGGAAGATGAGAATGCGGAGGCGGCGGCGCTGGCGGAAGGCCGAGGCGTGCCGCCGGCCGAAGAGGAGAGTCGGTAGTTGGAGTTTGGTAAAGGTCTCAACCCTGATCGGCTTTGTTTTCCCGGGGGCGCCGGGAGTCGTGCCGGGGCAATGGTGTTGGGCGTGATTGGAGAATGTTTTGGCTAAGGGTATTCGAGTCAATCAGTTGGCCAAGGAACTGGGCGTTGAAAGCAAGTTGATCCTTGCGAAGTGTCGCGATGAGGGTTTGGGCGACAAGGTTCCCAACCACATGAGCACGCTGGCGATCGGGTTGGCGGAGACGGTGCGCGAATGGTTTTCCAGCGGCGGCGGCGTGGGGACGGCCGTGGAGACGGCCGCGCCGGTGGAGGTGGCGGCACCCAAGGTCAAAACGGCCCGCAAGACAAAGAAAAAGGTTGAGGAGCCGGCCGAATCGACCGAAACAACTGAAACAGTCGAAAAAGCTGAAAAAGCCGAGCCGGTGGTCGCCAAAAAGAGGACGACCAGAAAGGCAAAGGCGCCGGTTGAGCCGGCCGTGGAGCCGGAAGCACAAGCAGAGGTGGCGGAGGTTGCGCCGGTGGTGTCGGATGCACCGGTGCAGCCGGTTGAGACGCCAGCGGCAGAGCCGGTGGTTGTTGCGCTGGATACAACGGTGAGCGAGCCGACGACGGTTGCTCCGGCGGCGGAAGTTGCCGCGCCGGTGAAACCGGCCGCGCCCGCGGCGCATCCGCCAGAGACGACCAAGCACGCGGAAACGCATCGCGCGGGACATGAGACAACCCGGCCGGCGAGTCGGCCAACCGTTTCGATTTCCAATCGTCAGGGGCCGACCCATGTGGAACGCAAGCCGGTGGTGCCGGCGGCGCGTCTGGTGACGCCGGAGCCGGCGAAGATCCAGGGTCCGCGCGTGGTGCGCGAGGAGAAGCCGGATGTTGTTCCCGCGCCGCGGCCAAGACGACCGATTGGCGGTGGCGGCGGACCGACGGATGCGCCCAGCTATACGCAGGCGAGGCCGCAGGGTGGGCGCGGCGTGCGCTCGACGAGTGATGATGAGGGAGGGGATGAGGATAGCAAGAAGAAAGCGGCGTCCAAGGCGTCGGGCCGGACGCTCTCCAACCGTCGACGCGGCACTGATGGTCGTCGCGGCGAGGCAATGGAGAAGCTCAAGGAGTACACCGAGGCCGACTTGATCGAACGTCGGGACCGGTTGAACGCGGCCAGCGCGCACCGCACGGCGTTTGACAGCCATTTGAAGAAAAGCGCCGGCCGGGGGACGCACGAACAGGCCAAGTCGATTGTTCAGCGCGGCGCGCCGGTCAAGATTGAGGAGCCGATCACGGTCAAGTCGTTGGCGGCGGCGCTGGGCGTCAAGAGCAATGACATCATCTCAAAGTTGATGCGGCAGGGTGTCTTCGCCACGGTGAACCAGGGACTGGCCCGCGAGTCGGCCGAACTGATGGCGCTGGAATATGGCGTGGAACTGCGCGTGCAGCAGGAGCAGACGCTGGAGGAATTGTTTGAGCAGGAATTGTCGCAGCGTGAGTCGGCCGCCGAGGATTTGGTCCGTCGGCCGCCGGTGGTGACGATCCTGGGTCACGTCGACCATGGCAAAACCAGCCTGCTGGACAAGATTCGCAACGCCAATGTGGCGGCGGGCGAGTCGGGCGGGATCACGCAGCACACGGCCGCGTGGATGGTGCAACTGGGCGAGAAGCGCGTGACGTTCATCGACACGCCGGGCCACCAGGCGTTTACCAGCATGAGGGCGCGCGGCGCCAACATGACGGATGTGGTGGTGCTGGTGGTGTCGGCGGCCGAGGGTGTGCAGCCGCAGACGGTGGAGTCGATCAACCACGCGCGGGCGGCCGAGGTGCCGATCGTGGTGGCGATGAACAAGATCGACCGCGCGGACGCCAACCCGGACATGGTGCTGGGGCAACTGGCCAAGGAAGGGTTGAACCCGGTCGAATGGGGCGGGGACATTGAAGTGGTCCGCACCAGCGCGACAACCGGTCAGGGTGTTCCGGAATTGATTGAAATTCTGGATTATCAGGCGGAATTGCTCGATTTGAAGACCGATCCGAAGGTGTCGGCGCGCGGCATGGTGATCGAGTCGAGGATGGATGAGGGGTTGGGTTCGATCGCGACGGTGCTGGTGCAGGATGGTGTGTTGAAGGTGGGTGACATCGCCCTCAGCGGCGCGGGATACGGTCGTGTGCGCAGCCTGCTGAATGACCGCGGCCAGTCGATTGCGGAGGCGGGGGCGTCGACGCCGGTGATTGTCAGCGGATTGAGCGTGCTGCCTTCGGCTGGTGACAAGTTTTATGTGGTGGAGGATCTGGAACAGGCGCGGTCGATTGCCGAAGAACGGGCGAGCCGCACCCGAAAGAACCAGTTGGCGCAGCAGAACCGCGTGACGGCCGACAATCTGCTGGCGACGATGAAGGCGGGTGATATTCAGACGATCAACCTGATCATCAAGGGTGATGTGCAGGGGAGCGTTGAGACGCTGGTGGGCACGGTGACGGGATCGAACACCGAAGAGGTGAAGGTCAAGGTGATTCATTCGGGTGTGGGCGCGATCAGCGAAAGCGATGTGGAGCTGGCGCTGGCGACCAAGGCCAAGCCGACCGACAACCAGGTGGTGATCGTGGGTTTCCATGTTGTTCCCGACGACGCAGCGCGGGCGCTGGCCGAGCAGAACCATGTGGAAATCAAGCTGTACAAGGTGATTTACGAGATTTTCGACGACCTCAAGAAGCGGTTGTCGGGGATGTTGGAGCCGGAAATTCGCGAGAAACTGCACGGCCACACGGAGGTTCGGCAGGTGTTCAAGGTCAGCAAGCTGGGCAACATCGCCGGCTGCATGGTGACCGATGGACACATCCAGCGCGGCAGCAAGATTCGGCTGATCCGCGATGGCCGGGTGATCACCGAGGATTTGTCGATCGAGACGCTGCGCCGGGTGAAGGAGGATGTGCGCGAAGTCAAACAGGGCTTCGAGTGCGGCATCAAACTCGCCGGCTACGACGACATCAAGGTCGGCGACGTGCTGGAGGCTTATGTGCGCGAGACGTTCCAGCGAACGCTTTAATTAAGAATGTGCCACAGAGGCACAGAGATCACAGAGAAGAATAAAAATCAAATTCAGGATTTTTGCATTTTCTCTGTGATCTCTGTGCCTCTGTGGTTGAAGTCATGATTATCGGGGTTTTGCAGATTGAGCTGGCGATTCATGATGCGATGTCGCTGAAGGACAAGCGGCGGGTGATCAGGAGCATCAAGGACCGGATCGCACACGGGCGAAATGTGTCGATCGCAGAGGTGGGGGCGCTCGATGAGCATCGGCGGTCGATTCTGGGCGTGTCGATGGTGAGCAACGACAGCCGGTATGTGCAGGGGGCGCTGGGCAAGCTGGTGGATTTTGTGCGGTCGGTGCCGCAGGTGGATTTGGTCGATTTTCAGATCGATCTGTTGTAGGGGCGAAGAAGGCCAAAAGAGATGTCGCGACGGACCGAACGAGTGGGCAGCACGATCCGCCAGGAGCTGGCGATGATGATGCTGCACGAATTGAACGACCCCCGGTTGAAGGGGATGCCGAGCATCACGCGGGTGAAGGTGAGCGAGGATTTGTCGAATGCGGATGTGTACATCACGGTGATGGGCACGGAGAGCCAGCAGCAAACGGTGCTGGCGGCGCTGCGGCATTCAGCCGGGATGATGCGGAGCAAACTGACCAAGGCAATGTCGATGCGGACGATTCCGTATCTTAAATTTCATCTGGATGAGAACCTGAAAAAGGAAATGGCCGTGCTGGATCTGTTGCGCAAGGTGTCGGAGGAAAACGCCCAGCGTGACCGCGAACGCAATGAGGCCCAAAACGAGGTCCAGCAGGAAAGCGATCTTCAGCCGGAATAACAACGATATAAATTCTAAAAATCACGAACATGAAAAACGCCACAAAACACGCCGAGGGATTGAAATCACTGCTGAAAAAGATGCTCAAGGAGCACAAGCCGCAGCCCAAGGAGGCGATGGAGCCACTCAAGGCGCTGGTACGCGGGGCGATGAGCTTTGATGTCTCCGATGCGAAGGCGGATGAGGCGATGAAGCTGATCGACCGTGAATTTGTCGATCTTAATGAGCTGCGCGTGGCGACGGACCTGGAGATCGCCGAACTGCTGGGGACGAAATACCCGGCCATCGAACGGCGGGTGGCGATGATCACGCTGTCGCTCAATCACATATTTGAAAAAGAGCACACGTTGAGCCTTGAACGGCTTAAAAACGTCAGCAAGCGCGATGCCCGGCAGTTTCTGCGGGGCCTGCCCGACATTCATCCGTTTGTTGAGGGGTATGTTATGCTCTATGGATTTGATGCGCCGGCGATCCCGATGGATGATGAATTGCTGGAATTTATGCGCGAACATGAAATTGTCGATGAGCAGATCACGCTGGATGAGGCGCAGCGGTTTGTCGAGCATCATCTGAAGGACAAAGAGTGCTACGAATTTCACATCCTGTCGCGGCGAAGTTCGCGCGGGGAGTCAAAGCCGAAGAAAAAGTCGAAGGCGTGATGAGGTGAATGGCGATGACCGACAAACTTCCTGAAAACACGGTGAGATTCGGCCTGCCCAGCGGCAGCCTGCAAACCGCCACGGTGGACCTGTTCGCCCGCGCGGGGTATCGCATTTCGATCCCCGACCGCAGCGTCTTTCCCCGTTTTGATGATGACAAAATCTCCGCGGTTTTGTTTCGGGCGCAGGAGATCAGCCGGTATGTCGTGGATGGCATCGTCGATTGCGGGCTGACCGGCTACGACTGGATCGTCGAAAACGGCAACGAGCTGGATGTGGTCGAAATCTGCGAGCTGGAATATTCGCGCGCCAGCGTCAACCCGGTGCGCTGGGTTCTGGCAGTTCCCGAAGAGAGCAAGGTCCGCAAGCCCGAAGACCTGCGCGGCAGCGTCATCGCCACCGAACTGGTGAACACCACGCGAAAATATTTCGAGTCGCGCAACGTGGATGTGACCGTGGAATTTTCATGGGGCACCACCGAGATCAAGGCTCGGCTGCTGGATGCGATCGTGGACGCCACCGAGACCGGATCGTCCCTGCGGGCCAACAATCTGCGGATCGTTGACACGCTGCTCAAAAGCACCACTCGATTCGTCGCCAACAAGGCCGCCTGGGCCACCCCCTGGAAGCGCGAAAAGATGGAAAACATCGGGATGTTGCTCAAGGGAGCCATTGACGCCCGCGCCAAGGTGGGGTTGAAGATGAACGTGCCGGAGGACAAACTGGCCGAGGTTGTCGGCTTTTTGCCGGCCGAAAAAAGCCCCACCATCAGCCGACTGGCCGATTCCTCGTGGGTGGCGGTCGAGGTGATTCTCGAAGAAAAGCAGGAGCGCGAACTGATCCCGCGCCTCAAACGGGCCGGCGCCAGCGGCATCTTCACCTATTCGCTCAACAAGGTCATCCCCTGACCATTGCCTATAATCACCCGGTTGGATGTTGGAGTCTGATGCACCTGGGCAAATGGCATATATTGTGTCTCGCGGCCGTCATGGCGGGCGGATGCGCCACCCAACAACCGCCGACACCGGGCCGGCAATTGTCCACCCCAACCACCGCCCCCACCAAGCAGGCGCAACTTACGCTCGATCAGATCGGCCCGGCCCCGCAGATGCCCGCGCCTCGGCCTCCGCGCGGCAAACTGGATCGCCCGCCGTTGAATGCGTTGGAACTCTACGCCCGCGCCCGCGAGGCAACGCTCGACAATCAGCCCTTCTCGGCCATCAACCTGCTCGAAAAAGCGATCACCATCGACCCCGACAGTTTTGAACTGTATTGGGCCTTGGGATGGGCGCAACTGGCCGGCAACGGCGGCAAAGAGGCCGCGATTGCCGCGTTTGAGGAGGCGGCGGCGCTGCGTCCTGATGATCTTCCCGTGCAGTTGCAACTGGGTCGCCAATATCTGGCGACCGGAAATTCCGACAAGGCGCTGCTCCATCTTCGCCTGGCGATGAGTTGCCCGGCCTATGTCAAACAGGAGGATCAGGCGGCGCTGGTCGATCTGTTTCTGGCCCGCGCGTTGCAGGAAAAGGGTTACAGTCAGGCCGCCATCGATGCCTATTCGCGTGTGATTGACCGTCTTGCGTTGGAGACCCGCGCCATCCGATCCAATCCCGAATTGAATTATCTGCTGGTCCGGCCGGATTTGATCTATTTTCAGGTGGGGCTTTTATACGACAAGCTGGGCGATGCCGAACATGCCGCACAGGCGTATGAGTTGGCGTTGCGGCACGATGATGGGTCGAATTTTGATCTACAGGCCCGCATCGTGCGGGCGTTGTCGGCCGCCGGCAAAACCAGTCAGGCCGTCGCCCGCGCGGCCGATCTGGTCGTCCGATTTCGCGCCAATGCTGATTCATTGGCGCTGCTGCGCGAGATTTATCACAACACCAGCGGCGAATCGGGGATGGTCGATGAGTTGTATCGCCTTCATCGGCAAAATCCAAAAGACCATGCGATCCTCTTTGCACTGACGGACATTCTCAATTCCGGCGGCCGGCCGGCCGAAGCTGAAAAAATCCTGCTCGATCAGGCCGCCCAGCGTCCGGGTGATCTCGAAGTGGTCAATCGGCTCTTTCGCCTTTACAGCCAGCGAAATGATGTCACTTCGGCCGCGAAGTTGCTCTTGTCTGCCGTCGCAGACCAACCGGACAATCTGCGCGATGTGGGAACGATGTTCTTCGATCTGACCCGTCTATCGCGAAAAGGACGGCTGCGATTGTCCGATCTTCAGCGGCTTGATGTGCCACCCGCCGCCCGGTCGGCCAAGTTGTTTTGGATTTCGCGCGTGGCGGACATCTGGAACCGCGACGCCCTGTCGCGCAGCGCCATGGACGAGGCGACCAAAATCGACCCACCCTTCGCCCCGGCCTATCGCGCCATTGTCGGCCAATACTGGACCCGTCCGGACTGGGATGATTCGCAACAGGCCGATGCGTGCGAAAAACTGGCTTCCCATGCCGACAAGGCCGGTTCGCCCGAACTGGCGGCCGAGGTGCGGGCGTTGTCGTTGCTTCGACAGAACAAACCCGATCAGGCCGCGGCCATGCTCGACCAGGCGATGCGGCTTGGCGCCCCTTCAATCGAATTGCAACTGACCTATGCCCAGGTGTTGCTGTTGCAAAATCAGGATGAACGGGCCGAACAACTGTTAAAGAAGCTGATTTTGGACTATCCGCGTCACGAGGAGGCGTATGGTCTTCTATTCAGCTATTACGTCCGTCGACAAAAGCCGGCACAGGCGGTCAAGGTATTGCAAAGCTGGCGCTCGGCCGATCCTTCCAACGTGCAGGCGCAACTGTTTCAGGCGATGCTGCTGATCCGCACCCAGCATCCCGATGAGGCGGAAAACATTCTCACCCGTCTGTTTGATGAACATCCCGATGACCCTGAAGTGCTCATGGCGTTGCATCAGCTTTATTCGCAGAATGGCCGGCTCGATCAATACATCGACCGGCTGGAGCAGGAACGCGAACAGCATCCCGACAATCGCAACGCGGTTGAACAACTGGTCGACATTTACGCCTCGCAGGGGCGGATGAACGATGCCATTCGCGTGCTGGATGCGACGCGGTCGGCCGTCGCCGATGATGCGGACCTGCTTTATTACGTCGCCAATCTCTACAGCAGCATCGGCCGGCAAAAGACCACCGAGGAGATTCTCCAGCAGGTGTTGCAACTCGATCCCAACCACGCGCCGGCCAACAACGACCTGGGATATTTCTGGACCGATCAGGGGCGCAATCTCTCCCGTGCCGAGGCGATGATCCGCCTGGCGGTGCGGGCCGAGCCGGACAATCAATCCTTCCTCGACAGCCTCGGCTGGGTGTTGTACAAACGGGGGCAATTTGATGAGGCCCGTCGTTATTTTGAACAGGCCATCGGCGCGGCCGCCCGGCCCGATCCGGTGGTGCTGGACCATCTGGGCGACGCCCTCTATCGCCTCAACAAGAAGCCCGATGCGATCAATCAGTGGAAACGGTCGATGGACCGCCTGAACGATACGCCCGAGCGCGATGAACTGAAAATCCTGCGCCTGAAATTGCAGCAAAAGCTCAAACAGGCCGACAGCGGCGAACCGGTGGATGTCGCCCCGATCGTGGACTCGGCGCAGGCGAACAGTTGAGACATTCGGATATTTGGAGCAACACATGGCAGGACACAGCCACTGGTCGAAAATCAAACGTGCGAAGGGGGCCAACGACGCCAAGCGGGGCAAGGTCTGGAGCAAGATCGCCCGCAAGATCATCATCGCCGCGCGCTCCGGCGGCGATCCACGCGACAACCTGACGCTTCGCTACGTCATCGACGAAGCCAAGGCCGTCAACATGCCCAAGGACACCATCGAAAAAGCCATCAAAAAGGGAACCGGCGAACTGGGGAGTGAAAATTTTGAATCCATCACCTACGAAGGATACGGCCCCGGCGGCGTCGCCATCCTGGTCGATGCCCTGACCAACAACCGCGCCCGCACCGCCCCCGAACTTCGCAAAATTTTTGAAGTCGCCGGCGGCAACCTCGCCACCAGCGGCGCGGTGGCCTTCCAGTTCAACAAGCAGGGGATCATCACCATCAAGACGGATGTCGTCGCCGAAGACCGCCTGCTGGAACTGGCATTGGAGGCCGGCGCGGAGGATGTCAAAAACGAGGGTGAGGTTTTCGAGGTCATCACCTCGCCGGCCGGCTATCTCAAGGTCAAGGAATCCCTCGCCGCCTCCGACATCCCCATCGAAGCGGGTGAAATCACCAACCTTCCCGCCAACACCATCGCGGTGGATGGTGAATTGGCCGTGCGCATCTTAAAACTGATCGATGCGCTGGATGACAACGACGACGTCCAAACCGTCTCCCACAACGCCGAGATCCCCGATTCGGTGTCGGTCTGATTCCATGCCCAATCGACTGTGTGTCATCGATCTGCCCGGCCTCTCAAATGAGTTGTTGCCCTTTGTCTCGCCTCATTCGGCGCTTGGCCAATGGTTGACCGGCCGTGCGGTTTGTCCGCTCAAACCCTCGCTGCCCGCCCTCACCTGCGGCATTCAGGCCACCATCACCACCGGCACACCACCCTCGCGGCACGGGATCATCGCCAACGGACTCCCCACGTTTCTCTCATCGGATGATGCCGCGTTGGTGGATGTTTCCAGTTTTGGCGTCTTTCGTCGACAAATCTCGTTTTGGGAACAATCCAACCAGCTCGTTCAATCCCCTCGTTTCTGGCAAACGCCTGACGGGCAGAGCAAATATCCAACCGCGTTGCTCTTTTTCCAAAATTCCATGCCCGGATTTGCCGGCCGGCCGCAACCGGCCGCGGATATCGTGCTGACCCCCAAGCCCGACCACGGCCCCGATGGAAAATTAACATCGCTCTGCTGGTCCAACCCACCCGATCTGATCCCTCGGCTCTTTCATGATCTTGGTCCATTCCCATTGTTGAATTACTGGGGACCGATGGCCAACATCAACTCCAGCCGCTGGATCGCACAGGCCGCCACTCGCATCTGGTCCGACCAAAAACCCACGCTCCAACTGGTCTATATCCCTCATCTGGATTACGACCTGCAACGATTCGGCCCAAGTTCGCCACATGCAAAAAAGGCGGTCGAGGATGTGGCAGCAGCGCTCGATCCACTGTTGTCGGCCGTGCTGACCGACGGCGGACAGTTGGCGATATTCAGCGAATATGCGATGAACGATGTAAATCGTTACTTTCAGCCCAATCGTATGCTGGCCGATGCCGGGTTGTTGCAAACTCGCCCAACCGATGCCGGCCCGCTGATTGATTTCGCCCAATCACGCGCCCTTGCGATGGTGGATCATCAAATCGCCCACGTCTATGCGCGTGATGCACACTCCATCTCGGCTGTGCGCGAGATATTCGCTTCCATTCCGGATATTCAAATCTTCGGCCGATCCGAACAGCAGGACCAGAATCTCAATCACCGCCGATCTGGCGATTTGGTATTAATCGCTCCACAGGATGGTTGGTTTGATTATCGCTGGTGGTCCAACCCGGCCGATGCGCCCACATTCGCCGGCGAAATCGACATCCACCGCAAGCCAGGTTACGACGCGCTGGAGCTGTTTTTCGACCCGGCCACCCGAAAAATATCGCAAAATCCCACCCTCGTTCGCGGCTCTCACGGCCGGGCGGATGCGCCAAACGCCATTTTCATCGGCGGCGGCGTCGATCAACCCCTGAACGCCGTCGAAGTCGCCTCCATATTGGAACGGATGATTGAATCCTGCGATTAGCGCTTCGCTTTGGTCTGCCGCATTGTCGCCGCCAGCACCGATGGACACAGCACCAATGTCAACGGGCTTTGCAATGCCGCCCCCTGGCGTTCGCCCGCCTGTTGGGCGAGGTTTTTCAATTTCTTGATCTCCGATGGTTTGATCCCGGCCGACTTTGCGATTTCCTTCAGCAGTTTTCCCGGATGATTGACCGCCTTGGGCGTGGCGCTGTGCTTTTGCCTGCTGGCGATGACCACCAGCAATATGATCAGCGCCGCCCCGGCCAGCAGAAACGGCAACATGCTCCCCGTTGAGGGGTCGCTGCTCATGTTCTCCTTGAAACTGCGAAACACCTCCTCCGATGTTGGTTTCGCCAGTGCCATCTGAGTGTTGATACACCAGATAAGGCACGCCGCAAGTATGAATTTCAATCCTCTTGTCATGGTTCAAACCGCCTGTGCGGATTCCTTGGCCGCCCGCTCGTTGTTGAAGACCTCCGCCACGCTGCGCAACACGCTCAGGGCGTATCGCCGCACGCGCAGATTGTCATCCTCTTTGGCCAGCCGGCCGACTTCGTTGAGCATCTTCCACCAGCCGATTTTGCGCAATGCCCACAACCCGGAGATTCGGTGTTCCGGCCGACCATCCTGCAACATCAGCAGCAGTTGCGATGAGGCCGTCCCCACCTTCATCCGGTGCAGCGCCTTGATCGCGTTGGCCCGTTCGCGGTTGTTCGATGCCCGTGCTTTTTGCGCCAACAGCGGCACATATTCGGCCTTTTGCTTGCTCTCCAACACCTCGATGGCGTTGGCCCGCACCCGCGCATCGCTGTCGTTGATCAGCCGATCCAGCAACACCTCGGCCGGCGCGGCCGGGTCTTCACCCAGCACATGAATCGCCTTGCTCCGCAGCTTCGGATTGGCATCCCGGCACAATTGCACCAGCATCGGCCGCAATGCCTCGGCCAAATCCAACTCATGAACGATCTGCATCGCCTTCAACCGATGCTGCGCCGGCCCGGATGACAACATCCGCCCCAGTCGCACCACCGCATCCGGCAGAATTTTCATCATCGCCTTGCCGGCGCTGCGACGGGTGACCTTGTCCAGCCGGTCAAACCGCTGCCAGAAATGCTCAAATCCCGCCTGCCCGATCGCCCGGCTCACCACTTGTCGCACCGATTGGGGCGCGTTGGTCATCAATGGCAGCAGCATGTTGTCCATGTCCGGCGGCCGACGACGGACGATTTCCCTGGCCGCCATTCGCATCAGCCGTTCATCCGGATCGTTCAACATCGCCTTGCAAAACCGCAGCGACGCCCCTTTGGGCCGTCCCAATGCCACCCTCAACAACGACAACCGGCACGAGGGATCATCCCCCCCGTGCAGCAGCAGCTTTTCCAGCCGCTCATCCTGCACCACATCGTGCATTCCCGATGCCCCCAGCCAGGCGCCGATCTGCACCGCATCGGTTGGATGGCGCCGTTCGATGTCCCGCGCCAATTCGGTTTCATCCCACCACACCCCGCGCGTCACCTGGTGCATGCAAAGCTGCAACTGGTGGTCCTTGAGCCAATGCGTCTTGCGCAACATCGCATCCAGCACCGGCGCCTCGTCGATGTGCGACACCACCACCCCAAAATGCGACCGCAGGCCCCCGTGCGACGCCCCCAGCAAAAACGCCTCAACATGCTCGCTGGCCGGCGGTTGCTGCAATCGCCGAACCATCGGGCTTTGGCCTCCATGCTTGGCCGTCTGCAAAATTGCCAGCGTTTTGCTCCCCGGCCAGTCGCACAACAACAACGCCGCCCTCAACAATTCCGGCCCAAACCGCCCGCGATGCACATCCAGCGCCCGCGCCACCGTCAGTTCAATTTCACCCCGGTTATCGATCAATTCATGATGGATTCGCTCCGCCGCCGCGGGATCATCCTTCACCATCATTCCCCGTTGCAGCGCCCGTGTTTCCGTTGAAACCCACCGGGCCAACCCCACCAACGCATCCGCCGCCGCCTTGGCGACGGCCTGATCGTTGTCGTGAATGTTTTCGCTCAGGACATACGCCAGCTTCCCCTGCCGGCCCAGCGCGATCAGCTTCAACGCCGATAATCGACGCTTCAGGTCATCGCTTCGTCCCGATTCGCGCAACGCGGCATAAAATGCCTTGATCCGCTCCAATATTGTCAGTTTCAACGACTCTGAAAGGGAATCAAACTCCCCGATCACCCCGCCCAGTCCCCGTGTGGATTTGCGCTCAACCAACGCATCCAGCACCGCCGCCTTCTCGGCCGCGTTGCCCAGCCGCAACGCCTCCAGCAGCACATCATCCGCCGCCTCGTTGCGCGATACCACCAGCGCTTGGATCACCTGTTGCAACACTATAAACAGGTTATCGGACGCAGACGGGCCGCCACTTGAACCATTCCGTCGGTGTAACTGTTAACCTTCCGCACAGCCGGACCTACAGGGGGATTGTGGTAATCGTCCTCTGAAATCGACTTATTCGTATTGCAGCACCGAATGAACTGAAACCGGACCTAACTTATCCCGACCTTTCAGCCCGGACAGCTCGATCAGCGCCGCCACCCCGACCAGCTCTCCCCCCAGTTGTCGCACCAGGTCACAGCACGCCTTCATCGTCCCGCCCGTTGCCAGCAGATCGTCCACGATCAGCACCCGCTGCCCATTTGTGATCGCATCGGTGTGCATCTCCAGAGAATCCTTGCCATATTCCAGGTCATAGCTCATCGAAATGTGTCGGTGCGGCAGTTTTCCCGGCTTGCGCACGATCCCAAACCCCGCCGACAAACAACACGCCACGGCCGTACCGAAGATAAAACCCCGGCTTTCAGCACCCACCACCAGATCAATGCGCTTGCCCCGAAACGGATTGGCCAGCATTTCCACCGCCAACGCCAATCCGGATGCGTTTTGCAGCAGGGGGGTGATGTCGCGAAACAAAATCCCCGGCTTGGGAAAATCCGGAATGTCCCGAATCAGCCCCTTGAGATTCTCCACCATGTTTTGCATGTGGGGATTGTAAAACCCGCCGCCCCCGCGCACCATCCAAATTGGACCCGAAAATCATCCCGCCAGCGCCATCATCGTATCGCGCAGATGCCGGATCGCCTCGTGTTCGATCTGCCGCACGCGCTCCCGCGTCAGACCAATTCGTCGGCCGATCTCCTTGAGTGTCATCGGATCCTGCCCCTCAAGCCCGTAACGCAGCTTCAAAATCCGCGCCGCCCGCTCGTCGATCTCGCTGAGCAGCTTGACCAACTGTTTTAATTCATCCCCATCCACCACCGCCTGGTCCGGCGTGGGGTTGTTCATATCCGCCACCATCTCGTTGATGGTCAACTCCCCATCGGCACTGCCCGATTGCGTCGGCGAATGAAACGCCTTGAACGCCTTGCGGATGATCCGCAGTTTTTTGGGTGACACATCCAGATGTCTCGACAATTCATCGGTCGTC
The DNA here is from genome assembly GCA_020847545.1 of Phycisphaerales bacterium. Lineage (GTDB taxonomy): Bacteria > Planctomycetota > Phycisphaerae > Tepidisphaerales > Tepidisphaeraceae > JADYZN01. The sequence continues at coordinate 109,709 of JADLBV010000007.1, read as the reverse complement.
GGCAGACGCCCCAGCTTGTCCTCCAGCTCCCGCATGGCGTACTTGAGCCGGGTGATCATCTCCACCATGTATGCCGGGATGTGGATCGGCTGCACGCTGTTGATCAGCGACCGCTTGATCGCCTGCTTGATCCACCACGAGGCATAGGTGCTGAATCGCGACCCGTTTTCAGGGTCAAATCCCTCCACCGCCTTGAGCAGACCGATGTTCCCCTCCTCGATCAGATCCGGCAGCGTCAACCCGCGGTTGACGTAGTTCTTGGCGATGTTGACCACCAGCCGCAGGTTGGCCCGCACCATGTGTTCGCGGGCGGCCGGATCATTTTGATGAATGATCCGACGCGACAATTGTTTTTCCTCGTCCGCCGTCAACAACGGCAGTTCGTTGATCTGTCGCAGATACAACTGCAACCCGGATTGAACAGCGGCTGATGCCATAGATTCTCGCCGTCAAAGACGGACCTGCCCTCTGGTGAACAACCCACTCTCCCCCTTAATTATTCGACACTCGAGGCCTTCGGGTTCGGCCCAAATCGACCGACACCCATATCCCTGGCCGATGTTTATATCGGTAGGGGGGATTACCGACTTTGGATGAGTTGCAATTCCGAAAAACGTGAAGTCCGATAAAATGTTGCCAATTGGCCGACGGATTGTGTCCCCCTGACTCCAAATCGTCAAGCAAATTCCGATATGCGACAGGGCCATGTTTTGTCGGCGAAATCACATTATTTTTGCCGACAAAAAAGGCCGCCCCTTTTTGCAAGGGGACGGCCTCGTGCAATCGATTGAGCTGGACTTTTATTCGCCCAGTTTGATGTCTCCCAGGCCGCTGGTGTTTTCGCCGCCTTCCAGACCACCGCGCAGGCCGCGGGCTTTGGAACGCTCGGCCCGCTGTTCTTCGCGTTTGTCCTCATCCTGCTGCCATTGCGCCCGCTTGAGCGACAGGCCGATCTTTCGTTCGTCGCTGTCCACCCGCAGGATTTTGACATCGACTTCCTGATTGACCTTGAGCGAATCTTCGGGCTTGTCCACCTTCTGGTCGGAAATTTCGCTGATGTGCAGCAGCCCTTCGAGGCCCGGTTCGAGTTCCACGAAGACGCCAAAGTTGGCGATCTTGGTGACGTGTCCTTTGACCACCATGCCGGGGCGATAGTTGGCCGGAATGACCGTGACCCACGGGTCTTCCTGCATCTGTTTCAGTCCCAGCGCGATCCGCTGTTTTTCCTGATCGACGCTGAGGACCACCGCGCGGACGTTCTCGTTTTTCTTGAGCACTTCCGAAGGATGGCCGATCTTCTTGGTCCAGGAGAGGTCCGACACGTGCAACAACCCGTCGATCCCTTCCTCGATCTCGACGAACGCGCCGTAGTTGGCGATGTTTCGGACCTTGCCCTCGACCACCGCGCCGGGCGGGTATTTTTCCGCCACGCGCTCCCAGGGGTTCTCCTCGACCTGTTTCATGCCGAGGCTGATTTCCTGCTTCTCCTTGTTGATCTCCAGCACCTTGACCTTGACCTGCTGATTGGCCGACACCACCTCGGAAGGGTGGTTGATCCGCTTGGTCCAGGACATTTCGGAAATATGCACCAGACCCTCGACCCCTTCCTGCAATTTGCAGAACGCGCCGTAGGACATGATGTTGACCACCTCCGCATCGTGGACCGAACCCACCGGGTATCGGGTTTCGATGTCTTCCCACGGGCTGGCATCCTTCTGTTTCAGGCCCAGTGCGATCTTTTCCTTTTCCTTGTCGATCGTCAGAACCTTGATCTCGATCTCCTGATCGATCTTCAAAATGTCCGAAGGATGGTTGATCCGGCCCCAGGACATGTCCGTGATGTGCAACAGCCCATCCACGCCACCCAGGTCGATGAACGCGCCGAAATCGGCGATGTTCTTGACGATCCCCTTGATGTTCTGTCCCACCTGCAACTGCTCGAATGTCTTTTTCTTCTGCTCTTCGCGTTGCTGTTCGATCATCTTGCGGCGGGAAATAACGATGTTCCGTCGTTCCTCGTCGATCTTCAAAATCACCGCGTCGATCTGACGCCCGATCCAGTCCGAAATTTCGCCCGGCCGGCGGATGTCCACCTGGCTGGCCGGCAAGAAGACCGGCACACCGATGTCCACCAGCAACCCACCCTTGATTTTCTTGGTTGCCTTCCCGACCACCGGGTCCCCCTCCTTCTTGGTGGTCATGATCGATTCCCAGTTGATGATCCGGTCCGCCTTGCGCTTGGAAATCTTGACCAGCCCGCTGTCCCCTTCCACATCCTCCAGCAGCACGCGGACCTCATCGCCGAGCTTTACGTTTTCCGGCTCATCAAATTCGGTGCGGTCCAGAATGCCTTCGCTCTTGAGGCCCAGTTCCACCACAAAATCATCACCCACGCACGCAGACACGCGACCTTTCAGAATGGCGCCGGGGGTAAAATCCTGCACCTCATCGGATTTGATCAGTTTCCCAAGATCGCCGGCCGCATCCCCCAGCGCGGTGACAACCGCCGCATCCACGTCCGCGTCCAGATTTCCCAACGAATGAATCAGATTGAAGTCGACCATAAAACGATTGCGGCGGGCCAAAACCCGCCTGTTCCTTGTGTTTGCGTGGCCCGGATCTCCTCATCAACGCCCACGCCGCGCCGATGCTCCATAACCATTTTGCCCAAACGGAACGCCCGTTCGCGGCGAACCTCGGATTATATTGAATGTTGCCACCCCCCGCAAATCCCATGCAGGGTGTAAAAATCAAAAATCCAAAATCCAAAATCGAAAATCAGATCGCCCCGCGATGTTCCACAAACCCGCCTGGTTCGATCTGAATCGTCTGGTGATCGATCCCAAACCCCTCGTGCAAAACTCCACGAATTTTGGCCAAAAGCTCCGGATATGTCGCCCCATCCGCCGCCACCACGTGGGCACTGAGCGCATCCAGCCCGCTGGTGATCGACCAGACATGCAGGTCATGCACCGCGACCACGCCACTCACCCCCAGCATCGCATCCCGCACCCGGTCCACATCCACCCCGCGCGGGGCGGATTCCATCAGCACCGCGACGCTCTCTTTGAGCAGATTCCATGATGAATAAACCACCAACGCGCTGATCAGGATGGAAATGGCCGGGTCCGCCCAGTTCCATTTCCATGCCCACACCAACACACCCGCCGAGATCGCCCCCACGCTCCCCAGCGCATCGGTCAACACATGCAGCCACGCCCCCCGCACGTTCAAACTCTCCCCCCGGCCGGCGTGCAACAGCCACAAACTGACCAGATTCACCACCAGCCCCCCGATTGCGATACTCATCAAAATCGCCCCATGCACCTCCGGCGGGCGGCGAAATCGCTCAATCGCCTCGATCAAAATCAGTATTGAAATCGCCACCAATGCCGCCCCATTGACCAGCGCCACCAGGATCTCCGCCCGGTGGTACCCATACGTCCGCCGGGCATTGGCCGGCCGGCCGGCAAACCACATCGCGAACAAGCTCAACCCCAGCGCCGCCACATCCGACAACATGTGCCCCGCATCCGCCAGCAACGCCAGCGAATTGGCCATCCACCCACCCACCGCCTCGGCGATCATGTAAAGAAAGACCAAAATCAGGCAGATCATCATCCGCCGACGATCCTCATCGCGACCATCCCCATGCGAATGCCCCGCGTGTGAATGTCCGTGGTGATGGCCCATTTTGACCGATATGCCCCGAAAATGGGCAGGGCCGGGATCGAACCGGCGACACATGGATTTTCAGTCCATTGCTCTACCAACTGAGCTACCTGCCCCCAAGTCGGCCGAATTGTAAACATCCCGCCTCCAATTTCAATATCCACCCCTAGTCAGAGCCTGAATTGAGACGCATTTTCATCTGTGAAATGAGATGAAATCTCAATGGATTCTTCGCCAGTTCCTGATCTAAAATACCGATACAAAGTGGGTCAAATCGCGTCTTGAACGCACCGTGCGTTCCATCGTGATCTGGCCACGGTACTCAAGAACAGGAGAATCGATCATGCAGCAAATCAAAACCGGCCAATGCGGCCTCTGCGCTCATTTCGGCGAACACCAGCCGCAGGAACAACAGAAATTGGCCCAGATTCGCGTGTCGAAAAAAGCCCCTGAGAACATGGTCGAACAATGCGGCCATCCGAAGCATTCCGCCCTGCATCTTGTCGTCACTCCCATCAGCGGATGCGAAGGTTTCATGGCCGCGCGATAAGCGGGGTTTGAAGGTAAACTTCAGAACATTGACAGCCCATCTCCGACGATCAGAGTCGCAGATGGGTTTTTTCATGGAAGGGCGGGCATCTGCTCGCAAAATGGCCGCCACCCAGTCCCAGTAAGTGCTTTGTTCAAACGATCCGGGGAGATTTCTTAAAGGTGGAGTTGGGTCGGCCGATACTTCGGGCCAAGGCAATGAACCCCATCAGCACGCCGACCAGCGCGGCCGGTTCCGGAACGACAAAGTCGCCGGTGTTGTATTTGTATAGATTGCCCGTTCCCCCTGGCAGGGAGATGGTCAAGGTGTGGTTGTCCAGTGCGACCATCTGTTGCAGGCCGGTCTCGCGGTCGAGCATCAACAGTTCTGAAATCGAGTTGTCGAAGGTCAACAGGAAGGTCAACGCGGTGTCGGCCGAGGACAAATTATCACCATGATTCAGGTTGCTGAGCATGAAGGCGATCTGGCCATTGTCATCCGTGAAAAAACCGATCAGGCCATTCTGAGTAACGCCGTCGCTGCTTAGGATGTTGGCCGACAAAAGATGGCTGTCGCCACCGGTGCCAGTCTCCCAATCGGTCAAACCACCCAGCGGCTGGTTCCCAACGCCGCCGGTTTGGCCGGGGATGAATCGCACATCCGTGCTGGTCATGTATCGCAATGCCTGGCCGAGATGGATTGCTTCGGCGTTGGCATCCGCCGCGATGTAATAGGCGCTGCTTGGCTGGCTGTTGCCATCGAGCAATCCAGCAGACTGCTGGGTGGGTCCGGGATAGATGCTGTAGGTCCAGTAGCCAAAGCCCGTATAACCGGCCGTCAGGTGACTGAACATCTGCATCCGCAGATCGGATTCACTGGACAGCCTTCGGGCATCATCCGCAAAACTCTGCATCCACGTCCAATACGGGATGTTATGGCTGAGGGCGGCCGAACGAACCTGCAACAGGCTGCTGAAAAGGATGCTCTCATGCGTGGTGCCGTTATTGCGGAACGGATAGGCATCGTACATCAGCACATCCGGCTTGATGGTGGTGACGAGGTCTTCCAGATATTGGGCGTATGTATACGAAGGATTGGTGTTATCACCCCAGTACAGTGTGCTGTCGCCATCGGATGAACAGGCATTGACGTAACGAAGGGCCGAGGGATCGTTCTGAAGAAGAAAATCCGCGACGTCGCGATAACCCTGAAAGTGTGTCTGGGATGGTTCATCGCCGATCATCCATGCCGCGGGATCGGCCAGCGCCTTGACCTGGTTGTACAGATTAACCGAACCGCTGTACAAAACACCCGGATTGGCGGGCAGATACACATGCAGCGGCACACCGGCCGACGCCGCCTCGCTGACTGAAAAAGAAGGATCGTAACTGGGCGCCCAGACGGCCGTCATGTTGGCGCCAAGATATGTCGGCAGTCCACCGGAGGCCGTCCACTGACTGGGTGAGGCATTCGATGCCGAAATGGCAAGCGGGTTGTCGCGCACCCATTGGTTTCCAAACCCCTCGCGCGAACCCTGAGCCCACGCGGCGGGAAAAGCGATGGCTCCCAGGATCATCGCACGCCCAAGCAGGGATGCAGTTGCCTTTCTCACACGGACCTCCAGTCGGAGTGAATGTTGTTATCAGGATAAATTGTGACCCCCCCCCGGCTTTTATCCGGCTATTCAATAGCCCCAATATTTCCGCAACGACATTGGATCGGATGGATTGAGTGGAATCGGCATCGTCTCGGCGTGTCCATCGACGAATGCCATGTTGTAAGCCTGCCCCCTGTTATGTCGAAGAGAAATGCCTGCGTACCTCAATCCGATGTACCAGAGCACACCTGCGGCGTCATCACATACATCGCCCAACATAAAGATCTCACTGGAGTTCTTTACGCCCACCATTTTATGGCGAGTAATGCCATATTGTGTAAAGCCATATGCATCAATGACACAGAAGAAACTATTGATTCCGTAGGTGGTGCTAAACCAGTAATTGCCATAATTCATTCTAAAATAGGGCGTAATTTCACGACCTTCTCCAGCCGCACCCCACTTTGCGACAGGCTGTGAGACCGACGGGCACAAAAATGCCCCCTGGGGTGGGTCCAGTGGATAGGCCGCCCCACCCGGCGTGTATTTCAATTGGGTCAGCTTATTGGCCCAACCAGTCTCCCATCCCGGCTGAGGGTAGGGTATTGCAACATTGTCCGGTGCCCACCCGCCATGTTCATTGGCATACATGATCACGGCCATGGAAAGTTGGCGGAGGTTGCTCAGGCAGGCAACTGTCTTTGCCGATTCACGCGCCTTTTGCAAAGCCGGCAGCAGAATGCTGATCAGAAGCGCGATAATGCCTATCACGACCAGCAATTCCACCAGCGTAAAGCCCGTGTCGAGGCGTCGATTCCTGCCCGTGCCATCGACTGATGATTGATGTTCTCGCGAGGGATGTAGACGCCGTGCAATGATCTTCATGGCTATGCTCCAATTTTAATCATTCGGGTCATGTACCTGATATTTCTACTCCAGCATAATTGCCAGCATTTTTATCTCATCGTGGTTGGACAGAGCCTTCAAGCAGAACCTGGCAACCAGCAAGGGCAAATGCAAGCGCTTGCATGATTATAATAACACACATTCAGGTAAAGTCAATATTTTTTTTCGAGTTTTTAGCCCATTCTTTCCTTAAAAAGTGTGGGTTTGATAACAACTCCACTTTAATAACTCGCGGCTTGTACTACTCCACAAAATCTGGGCGCGCGAATAAGGTGGATTCGGCTCTTAACAAGAGGCGAATTCTATGGGACGACAAAGACGGCGGTTCACGGCGCAGTTCAAGGCGAAGGTGGCATTGGAGGCTGTGCGTGGAGACAAGACGACGGCGCAGCTGGCCGGGGAGTATGAGGTTCACGCCAACCAGATCAGCCAGTGGAAGAAGCAGTTGATGGAATCGCTGCCGGAGGTGTTCGGGCGTCGGCGGGAATGGGATGAGGCCGATCAGGAGGCGTTGACGGCGCGGCTCTACCAGGAGATCGGGCAGTTGAAAATGGAGCTGGACTGGTTGAAAAAAAAGTCGGGTCTTGGGGACTGAGGGACCGGCGGTTGATGCTGGAGCCGAAGCACCGGCGGATATCGCTGAGCCGCCAGTGCGGGTTGCTGGGTTTGAATCGCAGCACGGTCTATTACCAGCCCCGGCCTGGTGACGAACTGAACGAGCGATTGATGCGACTGATTGATGAACAATATCTTCGCACGCCCTTTTACGGTGTGGAGCAGATGCGGCTGCATCTCAAGCGTCTGCTGCATCCCGAAGGCATTGAGATCAACGCCAAGCGGGTGCGTCGGCTGATGCGCGCCCAGTTGACGGGGAGGGGTTTACGCCGACACGCTTCGGCCCTGTCACGCTTGAATTGCACTTCAAGCAGCCCGGCCATGCGGCGTTGACATACTTTCATTCGCAGGACGGATTTATCCGCCTGAAAGACTGCATCATTCACATCCGTTCGCTGAAGATGGCGGGGATCAGAGAATTAACGATCAACGACCAAGTCGTCCTGTTGAAGGATCAAACGATTCGTATTTGATCGTCCAAAGACGGGTCATTGCCCTTCAATCGCTGCTCGTAATTCCCTCAGATGGCGATACGCATGCTGATTGATGTTGGCGATCTGTCCGAGGTCGCCGATGTGACCGGCATCACTTGCGATCAGTTCGATCAATGACCGCAGGCGGCTCAGTATCTCATCGAAAGTAGACAGCGCATTGCGACGTTGCTCCGGCGACAACGGCATTCCAAGCTGGTATTCCCTGCCGACGATCTGTCCAAGATCGTCACACATGCACACCATGTCCATCCATTCTATGGCGAACTGGGTGCGTTTGATCCAGAACTCGACATAGGGCGCACGGGCCGGCCCTTTTGCGCGCGCGGCCCGCAATGCCTCCAGCGCGGATAGGAATTGCCGGCGAATGTCAGCGATCGCATTTCGATCCACGCCATATTGCATGAAGGCTTTGATCAGTTTGGATGTTAACAGAAAGGCGTAACCGTATGTGATGCCCCCTCGGACCTGACGGTCAACAACTTCGATCATGCGATGGGCGTGCTCGAAATCTTCGGCGGCGGCCGGACCGACCAGCCTGGGAAGAAAATCCTTATAAAATTCGGATGCGGTCAGGTTCGGCTCCCATGATGCGCGGCCGAGATATGCCGCGCCAATGTCGGATTGACGAACTTGCCAGATCGCAACCACATAGCCCAGCATATTCATCGGCGCGGTCGCCTTGACAATCTTTTCCAGCGATTCCACCGCAGCTTGCGGAAAATACATGTTGTTGTCGTCATGAAGCCCGATTTCCAGCGTGGTGGGAACACCGGCTTGTAGCAGCGGGGCCATTCGGCCTATTCGGTCGGCAGGTCCATGCGACCCGTAATCGAGAAATTGCACGAAGGTTGCATTGTCGGGAAGCAATCGGGTTACGATTGGAGCCAATTGCGGCATGACACCCGCGATGCCGATGGCGGCGTTGGGCTTGACTGTCTGATTGAGCAATTTGTCTTCGTTGAGAATCTTGTCCAGCACATACAAAAACAGCAAATCTCCCTTCATCTGATCCTGATATCGGTTGCGGTCGAATGGAGATGATGTGTAGTCATCGAACACTTTGTCCCAGTCAAATTCCGGGGAAAGTTGATACTTGTCGTCCAATAACCGAAAAATATGGTTGTGATCCACCACAGTCGCCCGATGCTCGGAGACCCACAGATGATAATAGTCCGCGTCGGGGTAGGTATTGATCAGGCATTTCAGACGGTGCGAGGTTAATTCCTGAACTGTCGGGTCCATCACGTTCATCCACGCTGCATATTGAGGATTGATCCCGAATTCCTCTGTCGGAGTGACTGTAAATATGGATCCGGCGAACAGTTTCGGATCAGGCAGTGGCAGGCTTGCCCATTCATTGCATTGATGCTTGAAGGCAGTTGGCGGTTCCAGCAGTGTGAACACCATGATCGACATCAAGCCGCGCAACTTGCAATGCCGGATGATGGCACGCACCAGCTCAATGCCATATTTCTTTCGCTCCTCCTCATTTTGCGCCTTGGCAAGAATCGGGTTGTAAAATTCACGCTTGCCGCCAAACAACTCGTTGCCGACAAAATCATCGTCGATTGGTATGCGGTAGCCATAAAAGATGTCGCCGGCGGGGCGTTTCATGCCGCGAAATTCATAATCCAGCCACGGCCCGGATTCCTGTACGACAAAAACAAAGGCGTTGTACTTCAGCCTTGCCATCCGATCGATGAAATCCGTAAAGTCGGACAGATCCCAGGGGGCGGCACCTTCGGGCACGTTGGCCATGGGCCGTATTGCACGGATTGAATAGGCGGGATTGACGGTTTCATCAAACCCCGTCAATCGAAACGGCCGGGGCTTCTCCGGCAGAAGATCGTCGCTTAACAGAAATCTCGCGCCCCACCGTTCCAGCAATTCATAAACGCCGAACAATGTGCCTCGGCCTGATCCACCCGCCACGAGCAATACATCAGAATCCACCTGAATTGTCTTCAATACAAAGCCATCCGATGAGAGAACCTCCCATGAAACCCCTTTCGTACAACCGGACACGAGCGGATTGTCATGGTCGTGGCCGATGAACACAGAGGCTCCGGCCACTTTGGGGCAAGGCCCGGTCAGGATCTCGGCAGTAAAACCGTATAAAAGCCCTACATATTTCTTTAATTCCTCAGCGGCATATTTCTCAACCGAGTCCGCGCTGCCTCCCAGAATAATGGTGAGCATTTGATGTTGACACATACTATGAAACTCAAAAAATAAACTCTGCGGAGGTGGCACATCATGGCATCAATGAAATAAAGAAAACTGGCGCGGCCCTTGTGTTCAAGTTGCCGCGCCAGCTCAATTTATCCATGAAACAATTAATGTCGGCGACGTCGAGCCATCAGGCCCAAGGCCGACATCCCCATCAGCAGCATGGATGCCGGCTCCGGAACCACTTCTTTCTGAACGACGAGGTTATCCAGATAGAACACGTCTCCACCGCTTTGCCCGGAGAATCCAATGTAAGGATCTGTCCCTGATGGCAAATTAAATGGACCGGAAGAAGAGTAGTGCGTCCATGCTCCATTTGTACCCGGTAACGTAGCCCATCCTTGGTATCCAGTGGCATATGTAGTGACCAGAACGTAGTTACTTCCTGTGGTCTTGTAATCAACTTCAAAGTAGTAGTTGCCGCCGGCATGGTCCAAACTGTCACCAAGATAGGCATCAATATAATGATTGGTTGAATCACTTTGTGTGGACTCAACGCTATGGCCAGTGCCACTGAGCGTATCAGTAGAAAGCACCTTTGCATTGCCACCAATCCAACCGACCAAACTGCCATCTTCCACATCTTCATTCACAGTGATCAGGTTTGGTCCCAAGACCACTGCGTGTACATTACTCACGGCCACTCCGACCAGAGCCACACCCGCCATTGCCATCATCTTCGTGAACGTATTCATTGCTTCTCCCGTTAATAAACCAACCGACCGACACAGCCGGTTCTTAAAATTAAATGAATTCTCTACCAAGCCATCGCCTGCCGACCTTGGGCAAGTGATTCATGTGACATTTATGCCTCCATTGCCAGAATTGCCAATCAATTGCAAACGTAACTGCAACCGCTTGCATTAGAGCATAATACACAATAATTCGAGAATTGCAAGAAAATTTTTGATGTCAACCACGCTTGGTGATGCTGTCGGTTTTCATATGACCCATCCTGTTCAAGGTACAGGTTAAATCCAAGTTTTTGGTGATAGAACCCTTAAAAATTACAGCACCGTAAAATTGTATTCGGGGTTATTGAATAAATCAGAGTTTTCGAGTGGCGTAATTGTTCATGGCGGCATTTAACTGGGCATCTTGCCTGCGTTCCGGCAGGTCGATGTGATCCGCTTCCCAGTGCAATATCTGTCCGGCACCGAGTTTACTCGCAAGCTGAATACTTTCCTCGAATGCCTTCGCATCACGAGGCGTCCAGCTATATGACCAAACGGGGCAGTAATTACCCACCAGATCCTTCATATAAGCATAGGCCATCTCGGGTGTGCCGCCTGGGATGTAGTTGCCCGCTGCCACCGCCTCATCGATCCAGCCTTTTTGTGCCCAGGAGCGAACATCCAGCAGCAGGCCGTTCAGATTGCCGTTGATGTGTGGAGGTGACTTCCAGCGGTAGCTCCATGGATGGTGTCCCATGAATGAGATGGAAAGCGAGCGGCTCTTGCCCTTGATCAGATCATGGGCGGCCCGCATGAACAGCGATTGTGGCTCGGCCCGCATACGCACCCATCGTTCATCATCGTTGGGCACCTCGGTGGGCTTCACACCATATTGTTTTTCAAACGCCTCCACCAGCGGCTTTTCATAGCCGTAATCGGCCGTCCCATCCGCCGTGGCCTGCGGTTCGTTGCGGATGTCGCCGGTGCGCATCCAGTCCAAGAAAACGCCGTCGATATCGTAGGCCAGAATCTCCTTGAGCAGTTCCAGTTTGTAACGGCGAACCTCCTCAAATGCGAAGCTCAACTGCGAGTTGTAGGGCACGCCTGAACGCTTGACCCACCGATACTGCGGATGCTCCCGTGAAAATCGGCTCTGCAGACCCCAGCCGTGATCATCCTCGTTGATCGAAATCCAAGCATGCATCTCCAGCCCGATTTGACGCCCATACCGCACGGCCTCGCCCAGCGAGTCGAATTCGTCGAAACCTTTAAACAGCTTTTGAAGATATTCAGGACCGTCGGAAGGAAGAAACTCGGGCCACCATGCATGAAAATTATCCGCCGCGTAGCCGCGACTGACGCTTTCCATCAACCTGCTCTTGAAGAAACATTGCCCTCCATCGAAGCAACGCCAGTAGATGCGCGTCCATCCGACCTGCTTGCAGCGGTCGAGAATGTACCGGACGCTCCGCGGGCCATGCCCGATCCGCTTCATGTCGCGCCATAGCCAGTCGGTATGCGTGACCGGTGTGGAAAGAACAATCGGGCCGTCCTGTTGATTCACGAGTTTTCCCTTCATGTTGAACCTCTTTATTCGCCACGAATACCCGGTTGATTTCCGTTGAATTTTTCCAGTAAACGGAGCACCTGCACGCGATACCCATCCGGCTGAAACCGGTTGGCATTTGTGTCGCTCCAGGCGTAATCGTCTACATATCTTTGCGCCAATCCATTATTAATGGAATTCAACAATGAAGCCGCCTGCGACTTGAGCTTGGTATCCGTTGTGCGGTCCGCCGCTTCGCGCAGCATCGACAGATACTCATGATCTTCAATCCCTTCGCGTACCGCTTCCCAATGCAGGCCTGTGGTGATCCCCTTGGGATCGAGGAATACCGGTGTAAATGGAACACCAGATGATTCATATTCATTCCACGAGCTGATCGCATTTCCTTTGTCAAAAAACGCCCAGAATGAGATACCCATCATGTGATGGGTGAATGCGTGCCACGCCAGCAGGCGATAGTAAACCTGCGGGCTGTAGCTCTTGGTCGGGCCCATGCACTGATAGTACCAAAGCTCTTTCCCTTCCTGACGGAAGCCCTCGTAATATTGCACTTCCTTCTCTCCGCCGGCGTGATAAGGCTTGAATTGTGGGCAGATAATGTCGGCCATTGATGTGGCTTCATTCTGGAGCGAAAAATAGTCCGCCTTGGATGAATCCAACTCAAGGTCGCGATCCTGGAAGATCATCGGTCTTTGGTTCGCGGTGCGAATCGCCTTGCCCCAGTTGACCACCCGTCGTTCCTGTTCTTCATTGCCGGGTTCATCCACCAGAAGCAATCCGAGTTGTTCGGGCTTTAGTCCGCGGGAAAACATGTGTTCGGCCAACGCCTTGGCCCAGTTGCCGACGCGCACGTTGAACTCCTCGGTCCCTGCCTTTTTGCCCGCAAATTCTTCACTGACGTTGGCAAAGACAAAATAGTGGCGCGCTCCGGGCCATTGCTGGATCCATTTGTCCAGCGCATCAAATCGCAGCGGTTTGACGAGGTTTCCAGATGCATCAAAATATCCGGCATCGGGCCAGGGCAATACATCAAGGGTCGACCACGGCGAATCCACGAAATGCGATCTCATCATTTGAATGGTTTTTGCGGTATTCGGACCGTATCTGCCATCCGGCGAGTAATCCCACATGCCCAGTGAAAGGCGTGGCTTGTTCATGCGCACGGCGGATATTCGCAGATTGAACGGAATGCTGATGGGTTCGACATTGCTTTCGATCACGACATTTCCACGATATTCGCCGGGTTCCAGGCTGGATGAATCCACCGTAAACCAGACCTTGCTGGTCAGCCCCGTCGGAAGTGTGATGGGATGGCCACCACCGTCGCCGGCCACCGTCAACAGTGCCGCGGCAACAGGAACGCCGGCGGCCGTATCCGTCCATGGAACCGTAGAAACCGTCAACCATTGCGGGCTTTCACCGCCGGGGAGTGACTGTACGCGTATTTTCGCCGGGATGGGTTGTTCGGATGCATTGGTCAGCAGGAACGAATCCGATCGAAATTCATTGCCCATCATGTCAATCGACAGGGCTGGTACATCCTCTTCATGCCGGGGTGATTCAAGCGGTGCAAAGTATTCATAGCGATCCGTCTTTGAGACGGTTAGGACAGGAAATCCGCTTTCACGCAGGATCACTCCGTTGACCGCAAAAATCTCCGCCTGCAAGTTGTTCATCGGGTAAGTTGTGCGGAATGTATCCGGATCGACATCGGGGATATTCGGAATCTCGCGTACAACAGCATCGAGCCGGCCGGAAAGCGCCTTCTTTTGTTCACTGGGCAACCGGGAACCCGCCAGACGGTTGCGCACCGTGGCTACATCCGCCCGCAGGCGACGCTCGATCCCCATATTGGTGGCGGCAATCCTTGCCAGTTTTATCACATCCGTAACGATTGGACCTGTGATTTGACTGGTCAGAAGAGAATTGGGACCGCTGTAGATTTCAATTTCATCGCAAAACGTGAATATTCCATCGGGAACGACGACAAACTGTACATAACGCCCACGGGTGTTCAGTTGATCGGATTTGAAACGGAAATATCCGGCCCGCGGCTGCACCCGTCCCTCCTTGTGCGAGAGTTTCACCAGATCCCCAGCCCGTCGCCACACCTTTTCATTGTCACTCACCAGGATAAATATGGAACTGGGCCAGTTGGCGCCCACCGACGAATCGGCGGCCGTGCTGTACATGGCACCGGAAATCGGTTGCACCTTTCCAAGATCAACCGTGAAGACAACCGGTATGACGCTGCGCCAGCCGACCGCGGGCTTTTGCACCCATAACGTATCCGGGGGGGATGTAAATTCACCATCGGTCAGTTGTACGGCATCACCACTGTCGGTGCAGTATGGATATCCCGGCTGATCTCTAAAAACATAGGGGCGTCCTTTTGCGAGATTCTCGTCACTTGCCTGAGCCGAACCGGTTACAGCCATACCCCACAAGACAGACAAGCAAGCCGCGCATTTCAACAGTTGCCGATTCAGACAGAGCCATTTGTTCGTCATGAGAAATCCTTTCCAAACATATAAAACAACGGACTTTTTGACTCACGGGCCGGTATGGACAAAGCACGCCTACGATCTACAATCAACTGTATGCAAGCGGTTGCATAAGGGTCATAGTATACCATCTGTCGGGATTTTCAAGAGAATTAATCTGCTGGTTTGGGTATTCCAATCGCACTTTTTACATCCAAACAGCCTACAATCCTCCACCATGCGTTATTTCTACGGCGAATTCGACGGCTCCGAGTTCCCATCGCCCGACAAGCTCTTTGGGTTTGATCAGCTCATGCAGTTCATCCTGCAATATGGGGATCAGGCCCTCAAAGCCATCGAGCAGATGATGCGGGACCCCAAAAATGACGCCCAGTCCGAATTACTCGAAAAACTCATCAACGAAGGGATGCTCGACAAGGATGGCAAGGGCAAAATTCGACTCACCCCCAAAGCGGTTGGCCGGATGCAACGCCGCGCCCTGATGGAAGTCTTCGCCAACCTCCGCACCGGCCGGCGCGAAGGTCACGAAAAAATCACCCCCGGCCCCGGCGGCGAGCGCATCGACGGCACCAAACCGTATCAGTTTGGCGATCCGGTCTCCGAACTGAACCTCCATCAAACCCTGCACAACGCCTTGGCACGACATGGTTTACCGCAATCCACCGCCGGCCGGCCGGCACCGATTCATTTTGATGAGAAGGATTTTGAGCTGCACCTGCACGAAGGGACCACCAGTTGCTCCACCATCGTCCTGTTGGACATGTCCGGCTCGATGATGCGATATGGCCGATATCTCGCGGCCAAAAAAGTCGCCCTTGCCATGCAAGCTCTTGTTCGATCCAAATTCCCCCAGGACAGTCTCGATTTTGTCGGCTTTTATTCCGGCGCCAACCGCATCCCCGAAGCCCTGCTTCCACTGACCATGCCAAAGCCGGTGTCGATTTATGATTACCAGGTGCGTCTGAAAGTCCCCATCGACCAGCTTTCCATCGCCCCGCAGCATTTCACCAACCTGCACATGGGGCTGCAGCTTGCCCGACGGATATTGCGGAAACGCACCAGCGAGAACAAGCAGATTTTCATTATCACCGATGGCCAGCCCACCGCCCATGTCGAGGGGAATTTCGTCCAACTGCTCTTTCCACCCGACCGGCGCAGCACGGTTGCGACGTTGAAAGAAGCCGTCCTGGCCACTCGCGAAGGGTGCCGGATCAGCACCTTCGCCTTGATTGAAGACTATTGGGGCATGGAATGGGTCGGCTTTGTCGACCAGCTTACAAAACTGACCAAAGGGGTCGCCTTTTACACCAGCAGCGGCGAGCTTTCCAATTGCATCATGGAAAGCTACCTCAGCGGGCGTAAGAAAAAAGCATATATCTCCTGAAAAGGGTCGTATCTGCTGGACTTTTTGGCCGATGACCGATATAGATGCAGCGCCGCATGGATGCGGCGACGAACGGTCGTTTATTGCGATAATCGCTTATTTTATGAGGCTAGGGATGGCTAAGCACGCCCTTTTGTTGTTCAGCCTGCTTGCTCTGGTGGGTTGTCATTCACAAACCTCCATGGTTCAAACCCTTCCTCCGCCCAGCCTTGGCGCGCCGCGGATCGCCCAACGCCAAGCCCCCGTTGCGCCCCGAGTGACGACACCCACTCCCACACATTCCAGTCCATCGGCGACGGTTGCCGGCGTTCCTCGCGATTGGATCCCCAATGCCAGCCCGCGACCCTGGCGATGGATCGTCATCCACCACAGCGCCACAACCTCCGGCGGGGCGGCCGCCTTCGACAAGATGCACCGCCAAAAAGGGTGGGATGAGCTGGGTTATCATTTTGTCATCGGCAACGGAACGGATACGCGGGATGGCCAGATCGAAGTCGGGCCGCGCTGGCCCAAGCAAAAATGGGGCGCCCACGCCAAGACTCCGGACAATCGATACAACGACTATGGCATCGGCATCTGTCTGGTCGGCAATTTTGACGTTGACCGCCCAACCGCGGCACAGATGAGGTCGCTGTCGAAGCTCGTCGCCTACCTGATGCGGACGTATCACATTCCCGCCAGCCGGGTGCTGGGTCATGGTGACACCAAACCCACCGATTGTCCCGGCCACCACATGAATGTTGCCGCCGTCCGCCGGATGGCGACGCAGATTTTGGCCGATTCGGGTGTACAGGTGGAACCTGAAACCCAGGCGGCCGCGGCCGAACTTTCGCCCAATTCATCACGCCCATGACCGGTTGGGTCCGCGTCGTTGATTCTCCGTTGTCCATTCGCGCCCGACGCGGCGCAACCATGCCTCAATTTGTGTTGGCGATCGCGCTGGTGGTGTTGCTGGGGGGTACGCTGATCTGGCCGATGGCGCAGGTTGTGCGCACCGGATTTGTCACGCGCGACGGTTCTCCCACGCTCTCCTACATTGCACTGATTTTCAGCGATCCATTGCTGGTGCGGGGGTTATTGAACGCGGCCGGCGTGGCAATCGTCGTAACGGCGGTGACGTTGGCGTTGTCGTTGCCGCTGGCGGCGTTGTCGGTGCGATATGACTTTCGCGGGCGGGCGATTTTGGCGGGATTGCTGCTGGTTCCGCTGGTATTGCCACCATTTGTGGGGGCGATCGGAATGCGGCTGGTGCTGGGGCGATTTGGTCCGCTGACATGGATCGTGCAGCAGGTCGGGGCGTGGTTTGGCCAGGAGATTTCGCCGCTGGGGATCGACTGGATGGGGCGAATGCGTCTGGTAGGGATCATCGTGGTGGAGGTGCTGCACCTCTATCCGATCATGCTGCTGAATCTTCAGGCGTCGCTGGCGAACATCGACCCGGCGATGGAACAGGCGGCCGCCAATCTGGGGGCCGGTCGATGGCGTCGATTTTGGAAAATCACACTCCCGTTGATGCGTCCGGGATTGTTCGCCGGTTGCACTCTGGTGCTGATCTGGAGCTTCACGGAACTGGGCACGCCGTTGATGTTTGATTTTTACACCATCACGCCGGTGCAGATTTTCAAACAGATTACGGATGTTTCGGACAATCCGATGCCCTATGCGCTGGTGGTGGTGATGCTGGCGGCTTCGGCGCTGCTGTACATCATCGGAAAGCTGCTATTGGGTCGGTCTTATGATTCGGGGACCAGCAAAGCCTCGGTGGCGTGGACGCCAAAACGCCTGAGTGGCCGGCGGGGATTGCTGGCGGCATTGCCGTTTGTGATTGTTTTCGCGGCCGCTGTCCTGCCGCATCTGTCGGTTGTGCTGACGAGTTTTTCGGAGGTTGGCGCGTGGCACAAATCATTGCTGCCTGCCCAATGGACACTGGGCCATTACGCGCAGGCGCTGGTGGATGAACTGGCGCTGCCCAGCATTCGCAATTCCATTTTTTACGCGACCATCGCGACGAGCGGCGCGGTGGTGGTGGGGCTGCTGGTGGCGGTGCTGGTGGTGCGAACCGATGTGCCCGGGCGCGGCGCGATCGATGCCCTGGCGATGCTTCCGTTGGCGGTTCCGGGGTTGGTGCTGGCGTTTGGGTATCTGTCGATCAGCATCTGGCTGAAGCAGAAAATGGGCCGCAATGTGCCGGCCGTGCTGGATGTACAGAATTTCCCACCGTTGTTTTTGATTATTGCATATGGGGCGAGACGATTGCCCTACATCGTTCGGGCGGCTGTGGCAGGGTTGCAGCAGACACCCCGCGACCTGGAACTGGCGGCGGCCAATCTGGGCGCATCGCGCTGGCGGGTCATGCGGCGGATCACCGTTCCCCTGATCCTGGCCAATTTGCTGGCCGGCGCGCTGCTTGCCTTCGCCTTTTCCATGCTGGAAGTGAGCGATTCGCTGATCCTCGCCCAGCGAAGCGAATTTTATCCCATCACCAAGGCGATCTGGGAACTTTCCCAACGCCTCGGCGACGGCCTGTACGTCGCCGGCGCATTGGGCGTCTGGGCGATGGCATTGCTGACACTGACCATCCTGGCCGCCAACGCATTGTTGGGTAAAAAACTGGGGGCGGTGTTTCGGGTTTGATGATTACTGCTGTCCCGAGTCACAATCTATTCAGTGCCGGACAATGAAAAGCGTTACGGGTAGGGTGGGCCTTGGCCCACCACGAATGTCGATCGGTCAACGAATTGGTGGGCCAAGGCCCACCCTACTTACTTTTGATCCGCACTGCCGCGTCCAGAATATCGCGGAGATACTGCGGATCACGTTGTATAAACCACCCGCGCGGAGGAGAGGATGGCGTCGCGGCGGGTGGTATTGTGGCTGCGTTCGATCCCCTTGCGGCTGATCAAATCCACCGGGCGGCCCAGAAGCTCGCTCAGTTCCTCCCGCATGGCCACAAGGTCAAGCAATGTGCGCCGGGCGTGAGGCTCAAAATCGAACAGCACATCCACATCGCTGTCAGGTCGAAAATCATCCCGCAGGATGGAGCCGAACAACGACAACTCCCGCACATTCCACTTATGGCAAAATGCCTCGATCCGACTCATCGAAATGTCCAAACCAATGTTCGATTTCAATGGCGACTCCTGATCAGGCCAATGCCATTATACCTCGTTTGGCACGGGTTGCCTTACGCATTTCCCGCCGCCGCCCATTGGGGGTAGCGCTGCATGGCCATTTCGACCACGGTTTGCAGCAAATCGTTGTTTTTGCGGATGATCGCGTTGGCGGTCAGTTGTTGGATCACCTGCTCGCGCAACGACCGGAATTGCTGGGATCGCAAGGTGGAATAGATGCGGTCCTGCACGGCCGGGTCTTCAAATGGCTGGACGTGGCCGACCTTGCGTTCCTCCACCTTGACGATGTAAAACGCCCCCTCCTCCTCGATGAAATCACGCGACACCTCGCCGGGCTGCAGTTCAAACGCGGCCTTTTCCACCTTTTCCAGTTTGAACGAACCTTTTTGAATCCACCCGACTTCGCCGCCGCTTCGGGCGAGATTGGCATCGGTGCTGTATCCTTTGGCCAGTTCGGCAAAATCAAATCCCCGCGCGGCCTTGTCCTGTGCCTCCTTGACCTTGGCGATGGCGGCCTCGCGTCCGCCGACGGCCGCCGGGTCGATCTTGATCAGCCTGAATCGCACCTGATCGTGCTGCGTAAATTCGCTCTCCTTGTGTGTGCGATAATAGTCGCGCATGTCCTGCGCGGTGATCTGGATGCGCGGCAGCACGCGCTTGGTGTAATAAATCTGCGTCATGTAGATGCGGTACTGCTCCTGCACCTGATCCTCAAAATTCAGCCCATCGGCGGCGGCCATGCGCCGGGCCAGTTCCAATGAGCCGCCCGCCTCGGTGATCTTGCGCTGCCGCCACGCGGTGGTCAGTTTGTCGGCCAGTTGGCGGTCTTTTTCATCCAGATTGCGCTGGGCGGCCGCGAATTCCAATTCATTGCTGATGCAGTATTCACGCGCCTCGGTCAGCTTCTGCAACGCATATTGACGGAATTGCCTGGCGTCCAGATCGCGTGCCTTGGCCGCCAGGTCTTTTTCAACCTGATTCAGAACACGGTCGGCGTAGATCGGCGTCCCGTTCACCTCCGCGACAACCCCGCCGATGGTCATGTATTGACCGCTTGGGGTGGTTGTGGCCGGCGCGGTTGATGCGGCCTGTGTGGTGGTCGGCGTGCCGTGGCTGGTGGATTGTTCAGAGGGGGGTTTGACGTTTTCAGCAACAACCGGCGCGATCCCCGACCCCTGTCCGCCCCGACGGGCCGCCTCCGCCTTCTCTTTTTCCAGCAGATCGACCTTCACATCGTCATACAGCGCCGGCCCGGGCCGATCCACCGGCCCGCCAAGACTCTGCGCGGGACGTTGGGTGTTGTAGAAGGTCTGTGATTCCAGCGGTTTGTTGCCGCCAGATGATCCACATCCAACCAGCAATCCAACGCCGCCGATGGCCGTGATCAGCAAACTTGATCTTTTCCCATAGGGCATATCCGCTCCTTGAAACTTGCCTTGTGTTTTATTGTATCGACCAGACCGTGCCGATTCACCCAAGCGATTGCGGGGTGATTGATTTTACAATCCGGCCGGCCGTCCGCACCGCCTCCAGCCCATCCCGCGCCGAACAGGCGGGGGGGGTGTTGTGTGTGATGGCCGACACAAACGACTCCAGCTCGGCCCGCAACGGTTCCACATCGTCAATCTGCAACTCCTCCACCTGTACCAGCTCGCCGTAATTCAGCTCCGACAAATCCTCGATCTCGCCGGATCGGATTTTGGCCACCGCCTGTCGAATGGCGTCCAGATTCTGCCCGCGCCGGGCGACGATCCCATATTTTTTCTGGTAATCCAGCGACACATACGCATCCGGGCTGAACACCCGCAGCCGCCGTTCCGTCTTTAACGCCAGCCGCGAGGCCGTCAAATTGGCGACGCACCCATTGGCAAATGTCAGCCGGGCGTTGCAGATGTCCTCCACATCCCCGATGACACTGACGCCGACCGCGTCGATTTTTTCAACACTCGAGCCGGCCAATCGTAGCACGATGTCGATGTCATGGATCATCATGTCCAGCACCACACCCACATCAATGCTGCGAAAGGTCATGGGGCTGATTCGGGTGACTTCGATGAACCGCGGCTGGATTTTCAGTCGGTCCATCGCCCGAATCGCGGGGTTAAACCGCTCGATATGCCCCACCTGCACCACCACGCCCGATCGATCCGCCAGATCGGCGATGCGTCCGGCCTGCTGTTCATCCTTGGCCAGCGGCTTTTCGATCAGGCAGTGTACCTTGCGTTCCAGCGCCGCCTGTGCGGCCGGCAAATGAAACTGCGTCGGCACCGCGATGGTCACGGCCGAGACGTTCTCCAGCAGGTCTTCGATCCGTTCAAACGCCTTGCCGCCATATTCCCCGGCCGTCGTCTCCGCCGCCTCCCCATCGCGGTCATATACACCCACCAGCTTGACGGTGGGCATCTGTCCATACACCCGCGCGTGCAGCCGGCCCATCCGGCCGCAGCCGATCACTCCCACGGCCAAAGGATTGGTTTGTTTAGTTGAATTCACACGGGGCATTCTATTGGCTGAGGCCATTCTGAGCCACCGCGCCGGGAATTGGACACCATTGTCTGATTAGTGGTATCATTCGGCCTCAACCATTGATCGGCAGGAGACGATGAAAAAGCAGGTTCTTTCGATAACAGCGGCGGGAGTGGTGGGGATGTCGATGGTCGCACGCGCGGCCGAACCGACACAACAACAATTGCTTGAAAAAATCGAGGCGCTGGAGGCGAAAGTCCAAAAACTGGAGGCCGAACAATCCAAAGGCCCCTCCGCCCAGGATGTGGACCGCACGGTACAAAACATCATCCAGGACGCCGACCGTCGCAGCCATATGCTGGTGGATTATGGAACCTTCTCCGGCGGTTGGCGCAACGGCAAGTTTTCCATCGAAAGCGCCGATGGCAACTGGTCCATCAGCCCATCCATTTTATTTCAGACGCGTGGTGTGACGACCTACCGTTCGGACGTTGTGACCCCGATTCGAAATTCATCGGGTGTGGTGGTCGGTCGCGATGTCAGCGACGATTGGCAGAACGGTTTTGAAGTTCGACGGCTGAAATTCGGCCTCTCCGGCAATGCCATTTCCCCCAACATCACCTACGAATTCATCTGGTCCACCGAACGCAATGGCGGGCTGTTTCGACTGGAAGATGCGTGGACGCGATACAAATTCAACGACAACTGGTCGGTTCGCGGCGGCCAGTTCAAGGAACCCCTCTTTCACGAGCAGGCGGTCAGCGCCAAAAAACAATTGGCGGCCGACCGTTCGCTGATGAATGAACTTCTCGCCAATGGCGAAACCTATGTTCAGGGTGTCGCGCTGATCTACGAAAAAGGTCCGCTGAACGCCGTGGCCGCGTTTCACGATGGATACAACAATCGCAACAGTAATTTTCAGGATTATCCCACCAATTCGTTTAATTTCGGCACCACCGGACGGGTGGAATATTCCCTTCTGTCCGACAATTTCAAGGGATACGATGATTTCTCAGCCGGGGGCAATACGGGTCAGTTGTTGGTCCTGGGCGCCGCCGCAAGCTGGTCGCAAAGTGACCGCGACCTGATTTATCACACCATCGACGCCCAATGGGAAAACGACAAGGGTTGGGGCGCGTATGGCGCATTTGTCGGCCGATACACCCGCGGCATCCCCACCGTTGGCGACACCGAGCGATATGACTGGGGTTTTGTCGCCCAGGTGGGTTATCTGATCTGTCCCAAATGGGAAGTTTTTGGGCGTTACGACTACATCTACTTCGATTCGGCCTCATTGCCCGCCGGCACCGAACGCCAGGTGCATGAAATCACCACCGGCGTCAACTATTTCGTCCACGGCCACGCCGCCAAATTCACCCTCGACATCGGCTGGCTTCCCAACGGCAGCCCCGTCAACGCCGATGGCATGGGCGTCCTGGCCAATGATGGCAACGACGAAATTGTCCTGCGCGGACAATTCCAGTTGTTGTTGTGATTGAAAAAATCATCCCTGACGGATCGCTCTCATCAGCACCCGCGCCATGATCCCCATCACCACGATCACACCCCCCAGCATGAAATAAATGCTCCAGCCAAACCCCGTCCCCAGCGATGAGGCCGCGGCGCCACCGGCCGCATCCGTCAACGCCACCGATTCCTTGCATGTGGGACAGGCCTGTGCCGCCGTCGCCGCCCCCAGCATCGCCAATATCGCCAGCCACGTCTTCATGCCCGCTCCAAAATCCCCGGCAGGTGATACAGCATCCAATAAATCACCACGCCGGTGATCGACACATACAACCAGATTCCAAACGTCCAAGGCCCGATGCGCCGATGTTTGGCCCATTTTCGGCTCGCCGCCCGCCAGAGGGTCCAGATCACCAGTGGCACAATCACCGCCGCCAATACCGTGTGGGTCAGCAGAATCGTGAAATAAACCATCCGAATCCACGAAACCTGCACCGGGAATCGTTTGCTCCCGACATTGGCATGATAAATGAGATAGCTGACCAGAAACGCCGCGGAGACCGCCACCGCCGCGATCATCAACCCGCCGTGCCAGCGGTATCGGCGGGCCTTGATCATCACAAACGCAATCACCAGCAGCGTTGCGCTGGTTGCGTTGAGCGTGGCATTGATCGCCGGCAGGTCGGTGATGCTCACGGCCGGGCATCCTCGGTGGCCAGCGTCGCGGCATCCTCCGCCAGCTTTTTCAATTCATCGGGCTTTGTCCCCTCGTAATACCCTCTGATCTGCCCCGCGCCATCCACCAGCACAAATTTCACGCTGTGAATGATGGGCGACTCCCCCTGCGCCGGCATCGCCGCGATCTTCATCCCCGCCGCCACCGCGAGGGTGGAGCGGTTTTCCGGCCCGGTTAAAAAATCCCAGTTCGATTCATCCGCCCCATGTTTGGCGGCATATTGTTTCAATACTTCCGGCATGTCATTTGTCGGGTCCACGGAAAAGGATACAAACCGAATCGGCAATCCGTTCAACGTCTTTTGCAATCCCGCCATGTGGCTGGTCATCATCGGGCATGGCCCGCCGCAACGGGTGAAAATAAAATCCGCGATCCAGACCTTCCCTTTGAAATTGTCCAGTTTGATCGGCTTGTTCTCCTGATTCACCAGCGAAAAATCAGGCGATTGGAACAAGACCGGCAGCTCTTTGACCTGTGCCGGGTTGGCATGTGCGACACTGGTCTCCTCCATGCGCAGGCTGGTCCATGAGGCGATAAACGTCAGCAGCGCCACCACCATCAACCCCCACAGTGTCCCGGTCAAAATTTTCTGTGACTTGCTCATGTTCAATTATTGTAAATCCGCCGACACCCGCCCACCCGCGATTGCGCTG
The DNA here is from genome assembly GCA_020847545.1 of Phycisphaerales bacterium. Taxonomy (GTDB): domain Bacteria; phylum Planctomycetota; class Phycisphaerae; order Tepidisphaerales; family Tepidisphaeraceae; genus JADYZN01. The sequence goes on along the minus strand of JADLBV010000007.1, from coordinate 85,085 downwards.
GCCGCCAGAAACATCCCCAAGGCAAAGACCACGCTTACCGTCAAACTTAAACCCATGCCGGGCAAATGATTACCCATCGGCTGGCCCCAGTACAGCGCCCGCCGAATGGCCGACAGGCCGTAGGTGACTGGATTGAGCATCATCACCCATCGCAGCACTCCCCACGCCCGGTCCATCGGAAAAAGCGCCCCTGACAAAAACCAGAGCGGCAGCAGAAACAGATTCATGATCGCATGAAACCCCTGTGTTGAACTCATCCGCCAGGCGATGCAAAAACCCAGCCCCGTCAATGCGAAGGACAAAATGAACATCATCGCCAGGGTCAAAAGGATGCTGGTCACTCCCAGATGAATCCCAACCGTCGGCGCCAATGCCAGAAAAATCGCCCCCTGCGCGAAGGCCAGCAGTGTCCCCCCCAGCACCTTGCCCAGCACAATGGCCATGCGCGACACCGGCGCCACCAGCACCGATTGCAAAAACCCCTCACGGCGGTCTTCGATGATCGAAATCGTCGAAAAAATGGCCGTAAACAGCATGATCATGACAATCGTGCCGGGGAAAAAGTATTGGATGTAATTTTGTCCACCGGCCATTTCCTTGATCTGAAAACTGCTCCCCATACCCCCACCAATCAGCAGCCAAAAGACCAACGGCGTCGCCAATGCCCCGATCACACGGTTGGGCTGGCGCACAAACCGCACCAGTTCCCGCCGACACAGAGACACCGCCGGCAGCCAAACCGCCGGCCGAGAGGCCTGTTCCAGTTGCATCGTGGTCATCAGAACCGCGATTGTACGACAAAGGCCACGTTTTGTCGTCAGCAATTGAATATTCGCCTTGGCCTGCCCAGAGCAAACGCATTTATATTTCCCCCTCCCCCGGTATTTCCGGGGGAGGGGATAAAGAGGCTCTGCGGGCCTTATGAATACCGCGAATAATATAAATGCGATTGCCCTGTTGGCCTGCCATAGAATAATTCTATCCATAGGCAATTCCCTTCAATTCGTTTAGCTTGATGGATGTGTGAAGATTTTGTCAGTAAGGAGAATACACATGCAACAGCGTATCCATTATATGAAAATCGCCCCCGATGCTTTCAAGGCGATGCTGGGCGTCGAATCTTACGTTCGAGATTCGGGGCTGGAACATTCCCTGCTGGAGTTGATCAAGACGCGCGTGTCTCAGATGAATGGGTGTGCCTTTTGTCTGGACATGCACACCAAAGACGCCCGCGCCGCGGGTGAAACCGAGCAGCGTTTGTATCTGCTGTCGGCGTGGCGTGAATCGCCGTTCTATACCGAACGCGAGCGTGCGGCCTTGTTGTGGGCGGAGAACGTCACACAACTGCCCGTCGGCGGCATTCCCGATGAAATATTTGACCAAGTCAGCCGGTCGTTTGACGAAAAGGCGTTGGTCGATCTCACCATGGCCATCATCGCGATCAACGGCTGGAACCGGTTGAGCATCTCGTTCCGAACCGAGGTTGGAACGTATCAGCCACCCAAGGCGCACGCAAAATAAATGGCGGGCATTTTCACTCTGGACCTTTCCGGCCAATTCGGAGTAATGGATCGGAAAGGAGTTTGTCATGCCAACGATTACCGTTGATGGTCGACGCATTGAGTGTCGGGAACGCCAGATGGTGCTTCAGGCCTGTCTGGATGCCGGCGTGGAGTTGCCCTATTACTGTTATCATCCGGGGTTGTCGATCCCGGCCAGTTGCCGAATCTGCCTGGTTGAGATCGAAGGGATCCCCAAGCTGGTTCCCTCATGTCAGACCCCCGTGCGCGAAGGGATGATCGTTCATTCCACCAGCCCCAAGGCGGCCGCCAATCGCAAGGCGGTCATGGAATATCTGCTGACCAGCCACCCCATCGATTGTCCGGTGTGCGATCAGGCGGGCGAATGCTTTTTACAGGATTATTCCTATCAGTACGGCCGGGCCGAGGCTCGCTTTCAGGAGGCCAAGGAACGCCAGCCCAAAAAGGACATCGGCGACCACATTCTGCTGTACAGCGACCGCTGCATCTATTGCACCCGTTGCGTGCGATTCACCCGCGAAATTTCGGGTACTTGCGAATTGTACGTCAATGGGCGCACCGCCACCCAGCAGATCGATGTTTTTCCCGGCAAGCCGATCAACAACAAATTGTCGGGCAACGTCGTGGACATCTGTCCGGTGGGGGCGCTGCTGGACAAGGAATTTTTGTTCAAACAGCGCGTCTGGCTGTTGAAAAGCGCCCCTTCGATCAGCCCCGTCGACAGCGGCGGCGAAAACATTTATCTCGACCACAACGAGGGGGTCATTTATCGCATCCGTCCGCGATTCAATGCCAATGTCAACAAATGGTGGATCAGCGATGACACGCGCTATTCCTACAAGGTCGTCTACGACCCCAATCGTCTGCGCAAACCGATGCGAAAACAGTACGGATCGCCGGTTGAAACCGACTGGGCCAACGCATTGACCACGGCCGAAGATGGATTGCGACAACTGATCCGCGACCATGGCGAGGGATGCCTGTATGCGATGCTGTCACCCATGATGGCGTGCGAGGAGGCGTGGTTGCTGGGGCGATGGATCCGCTCGGTTGATCCGCGCGCGGCGCTGGTGCTTGGGCCGGTCCCCAGCAGTGGTGAGGATGAAACATTTCACCATTATCTGACCCATCAGGAGACCTTCCGCATCAAGGCCGAAAAGGTTCCCAACGCGGCCGGCGTTCGACGGGTGATGGATCTGTTGGGTGGGCCGATGGGGACATTTGATGAATTTTCCGCCGGCACGAAGGCCGAATTGAAAAACCTCAAAGGGGGGTGGATAGTCGGTGGATACCTCAGCAATTGGATTCCCGCTGTTCAACCCGAATTGTTCAAACGGGGTTTCAAGGTCGTGCAGGAGCTTTTAAGCAATTCCCTGAGTGCCGATGCGGATGTGCTGTTGCCCGCGGCCGCGTGGGCCGAAAAAGAAGGGTGTTGGATCAATCATCAGGGTCTGGTTCAGTGTTATGAGCCGGCCGTTCGTCCTCCGGAATCGATCCGCCGGGAAGGGGATGTTTTTCAGTCACTGTTGCACGAACCGGGGTTGTATAATGCCTCGCTGACCCGTGGTCGCATGGGCGATCCGTTTGCCTGCGCGGCCGTCCCGGCGGCCGAAGAGGCCGAACCGGCCTATGAATTTCAGGAACTGTAGTATTCTCACAATCAGGGAGATCGACATGACCCAAGTCGCGGCCAACGAGCGCACCATCACACTTCGCATTCTTCGTCGGAACAATGCCGACCAGGCATCGCGATGGGAACAATTCTCCATCCCCTGGCGGCCCAACCTCAACATCATCGCCTGTCTGCAATACATCGCCGCCCATCCGGTGACATCAGATGGTCAACAGACAACACAGGTCGTCTACGATTCCAACTGCCTGGAAGAAGTCTGCGGCGCCTGTACCATGCTCATCAATGGCCAGACCCGCCAGGCCTGTTCCACGCTGGTGGACAAGCTCGAACAACCCATCACCCTCGAACCGATGACCAAATTTCCGCTGGTGCGTGACCTGTTCGTGGACCGCCAGCGCCTCTTTGAAGACATGAAACGGATCAAGGCGTGGGTTCCGATTGATGGAACCTATGACCTTGGCCCCGGGCCGACCATGCCACAAAAAGTACAACAGGAGCGATACTGGCTGTCGCGCTGCATCAGTTGCGGCTGCTGTCTGGAAGCCTGTCCGCAATACACCACCACCAATCATTTCACCGGCGCGATGATCTTCACGATGGTCAAGCTCTTTAATCTTCACCCCACCGGAGCGGCCCTGAAAAACGACCGTCTGGACGAAATGATGGGTGAAGGGGGAATCAGCGACTGCTCCAAGGCGGGCAATTGCGTGCAGGTCTGCCCCAAGGAAATCCCCAATCTCGAATCCATCGCCACGGTTGGCCGTCAAACCACCGTCCACGCGGTCAAAAAATTCTTCAATGGATGAGGTGGGTTTCTTCCTGATTGGCATCGCGATTGCACCATGAATGGTGTTATTCAGCTTAACGACAGGATTTTGACATGATCAACCTTAAACGAGCGTATGATGAACCTTCCCGATCGGATGGGCAGCGCATTCTGGTCGAACGCCTTTGGCCGCGTGGAGTCACCAAGGAAAAGGCGGAGTTGGACTTGTGGCTCAAGGAGATCGCTCCCAGTCCACAATTGCGAAAATGGTTTGGCCACGATCCCGCCCGTTGGGAACAATTTCAGCATAAATATCGCCAGGAGTTGAAAAGCCATCCCGATGAGGTTGAGTTGCTTCGCCGCAAGGCCAGGGAGGGGCAGGTCACGTTGATCTATGCCGCCAAGGATGAGGAGCACAACGGCGCGCTGGTGTTGAAAGAATATCTGGACGGGAAGAAAGCGTAAGGCAGGGAGATGACCCGCCACGATGTCGTGGCCACCTCGCCGCGAATCAGACAGACCACCTTGTTGATTCTTGCGGCGTTGCTGCTGGTGCCGTTGGTTGCCGCGTATGTCCAGTGGATGATCGCGGGGTTGCCGACGCTGCCGGTTTATCCAAAAGTGACACCCGATTCCGCGACCCAGCCGTTTGGTTTTTCCGTCGGGTTGCGGCTGACTCACTATGTCAACTTGCTGTTCATCATCCTGCTGGCACGCAGCGGCCTGCAGATTTTGATGGATCATCCGCGGCTCTACTGGAATGTTCATTGCACCCCCGGCAGCGAGTGGATTCGCTTCACGCCTGTCCAAGTCCCGCTCAACCGACTTTACACCGCCAAGGACGATGCCCGGTATCTTTCTCCATGGATTGGACTGCCCGGCGGCCGGCATACGCTGGGGCTGGCCCGTCACTGGCATTTTGTCAGCGCGTTGTTCTGGGTGCTCAACGGCGCGATTTACATCATTTTGCTGTTCACCACCAGCCATTGGCGACGGATCGTCCCCACATCATGGAACATCATCCCCGATGCCTGGGGTTACTTTGTTCATTACGCGACATTTCATCTTCCACCCGAACCCAACGGCTTTTATCAATACAATGCCCTCCAGCAACTCAGTTATTTCGGTGTGGTCTTTATCCTCGCCCCCATCTCCATCCTGACCGGCCCATCGATGTCGCCGGCGCTGGTCAATCGCTTCAGTTGGTATCGCCGCCTGCCTTCCAACCGACAGGTCGGCCGGTCGATCCATTTTCTGGCGTTGTGCGGTTATGTCCTGTTCACCATCGCACACGTCACGATGGTATTCATCACCGGATTTGCGCGAAACATGAACCACATCGTCATCGGCACCGACAACCCGCTGCGCTTCGGCATGTACATCGGACTGAGTGGATTGGCGATCTTGTTTCTATTGAATGTCATGGCCAACTGGGCCACATGGCTTTTTCCACGTTTCATCCAGCGGGCCGGCGATGCGATCGTCAACCCAATCCAACACCTGCTGCTGGATCGTCATGCCCCACTGGCACAATATCGCCCGGAGGATATCTCCCCCTTTTTCTGGCCCAACGGCAAATTGCCCACCAGCGAACTATGGAAATCACTGATGGCCAATGATTTTCGTGATTATCGATTGAAAGTGCATGGACTGGTCGAGAACCCCGTCGATTTGTCACTGCCTGAATTGCGGCAACTTGGCTATCAGTCACAGATCACCCTGCACCATTGCATTCAGGGTTGGTCGGGCATCGCCCAATGGGCCGGCCTGCCGATGACGGAGTTGATCAAACTTGTCCATCCCAAGCCACAGGCGCGGGCGGTGATTTTTTATTCCTATGGCGAAGGCCTTGAAGGGGGGTTGTATTATGACAGCCAGACGATTGAAAATGCCCGCCGACCGCTCACATTGCTGGCGTATGAGATGAATGGCAAGCCACTGTCGGCCGTGCATGGCGCGCCTCTGCGCCTGCGGGTGGAGAATCAACTGGGGTTTAAGATGGTGAAATGGATATCGGCCATTGAGTTCGCCGCCGATTACAGGCATGTCAATGAAGGTGAGGGAGGGTACAACTCGGATCACGAATTTTTCGATACCATGGCGGACATTTAAGAATTGGATGCAAAATAAATCAGGGCGGCTGGCACGCACCAGCCGCCCTTTGAACATTCGGCTTGTTGTTTACAAGCCGTCTCAAAACCGGAATGGATCAGTATCGTTGGGCATTTTCCAAGATGCTGCCTGGGCGGGCGAACCGTTCCCAAGAATTGCCGTGGCATTTGGGGCAGATTTTGGGTGCGACCAGGGTTTCTTCGGGTTCATAGCCGCAGGAGCGGCATTGAAGTTGGAAAACCGATATTCGACTCTCGGTGCCGAGGTAAGGGTCGTAGGTTGCAAAGTTTCCTTCCGAGGCGAAGCGTTCCATGCTGATTGGCATATAAGTCTCCTTCTTACTTAGAGTTAGGACAAAATCACATGCCCTCACATCAATACCATTGGCAAACCTTGTGCCAAAGAGGGATTGGGAGACATGTGTGTGGGTTTGATTAGACTGGGATGCGACATGATGTCGTAGCGACAGAGTTGCTACGACAGTTTGTCAAGCCGAACTGACGGTGTTTTCGGGGAAGGGTTTGAAGCCCTCTTTTTCAAATTGTCGGAGTTTGCGTTGCAGGGTGCGAACCGAGATGCCCAACCGGGCGGCGGCGTGGGTGCGGTTGCCGGCGCTTTGGTCGAGTGCCTTGGCGATGGCCATTTTTTCGAGGTCGTCCATTTTCATGTCGGTGGGCAATTCGCGCGGGGAGGTGGATGGTTGGCGGTTGGAGGTAAGGGTGTCGGGCAGGTCGTTGGGGGTCAGGATTTCACCATCCGCCAGGACCATCATGCTTTCGAGGATGTTGCGAAGCTCGCGGACGTTGCCGGGCCAGCGGTAGGTCATGAATTGGCGCATGACTTCGGGGGAGACCCGGCGGGGGGCGGTGTGTTTGTTTTCGGTGATTTCCTTAAGGAAATGTTCTACCAGGATGGGGATGTCATCGGGTCGGTCGCGCAGAGGGGGGAGTTTGATGGTGACGACATTGAGGCGGTAATACAAATCCTCGCGGAAGGTTCCCTGTTCGACCATGTTGCGGATGTCGCGGCTGGTGGCGGCCAGGACGCGGACGTTGACCTTGCGGTCATCGTGCCCGCCGACGGGGGTGACGGTGAGGCTTTCGAGGACACGCAGGAGCTTGGCCTGTAGAGGCAGTTCAAAATCGCCCACTTCGTCGATGAAAAGGGTGCCGCCATCGGCTTGTTCAAATCGCCCCATGCGTTTGTCGGTGGCGCCGGTGAAGGCGCCGCGGACGTGGCCGAACAGTTCACTTTCGACCAATGTCGGCGGGACGGCGGCGATGTTGACCGCGACGACTGGTCCTTTTTTTCGCGGGCTGTTGTGGTGGAGGGCCTGTGCGACCAGTTCCTTGCCGGTGCCGCTTTCGCCGAGGATCAGGACGGTGCTGTCAACCGGTGCGGCTCGTCGGATGCGGTCAAAGACATCCTTCATCAGCTTGGATTGGCCGATGATCTGATCGAGGCCGAATTTCTGGTCAAGTCGCCGGCGAAGGTCGTCAATTTCCTTGTCTTTCTGCAACGATTCTACCGCCCGGCGAATCAGGTGGATCAACTCATCGGGGTTGACCGGCTTGGTGATGTAGTCGAAGGCGCCGCTTTTGATCGCCTCAACGGCACTGTTGATGCTGCTGTGGCCTGTCAGGAGGATAAATTGGGTTTCGGGATGCTGTTTTTTCCATAATTGGAGCAAATCCATGCCGCTGACATCCCCCATGTGCAGGTCGCTGAGGACGACGTCGATACTCTCATCCATGTAGCCGGCGGCCTTGTCGGCGTTTTCAGCGCCGAAGACGGTAAATCCTTCCCGTTTAAGGATTTGGAGAACGGCGCGGCGTTCGCTCTCATGGTCTTCGACGACCAGCACTCTCCCGGCGGATGACATAAAATGGCCTCGTCGATGTTGAAAATCCGGCAAAACCGGTCACTACGACGTTCTGTCATACCATAGCATTTGCGGATGCCGCAATGGTGAAATTAGAATGGTTTGCTGATGTTCAAGCACCTGCGGCAGATGAAAATATCGCTGGCGGCCAAGTGCCAGTTGCTCTTTGGGGCGGCGGTGGTGCTGATCATCGCGGCGGCGTTGTTTGTGCCATGGCAGCGGATGGAGCAGTTGATAGACCAGATCAACCAGCGGGCGGCGGCCCGGCTGGCGCGGGATGCGGTGATGCGGCATGTGGCCGAGCGGACGGCGGCGGCCGGTGAGCCTTGGCGGGCGATTGGTCAGCCGCCCGAGCCGACAACGACAACTGCGGTGACGGTGGATGGAGAGCATTATGTGCCGCCACGATTGATTGGCATTCCGCCGCGTGTGCCGATGGATCGGCTGACGCAGTTTGAAGCCAACGCAGTGCGATATTTTGAAAAGTTTCCGGATCGCGAATCGGTGGAGGTTCCGCCGCGAAGGGAGGGGCAGCGTTATCGGTATGCCGAGGCGTTGTATGCGCGGGGGGAATGTCTGAATTGTCATGCGGCCAATGGCCAGACGGCGGCGGGGGGGTTGTTGCCGGCGCGCGAGCCGGCCACCCGTCCAGCCACCCGGCCGGCGAAATTGATCGGGGTGGCGGTGGTGGACATGCCTTCTCAAGTGGAGGCGAATCAACTGCTGCTCAATCGCATTATTTTGCTGACGGCGGGTTTGCTGGCGGGGACGCTGGCGGTGGTGGTTTTTTATCTGATCACGACCCATTTGATTTTGCAGCCGGTGCGGGTGTTGCAGGAGACGGCGCAGAAGGTGAGCGAGGGGGATTTGAACATTCGCTCGGACATCAGCACGGGGGATGAGTTTCAGCAGTTGTCGGAGACGTTTAACACGATGCTGGCGAATCTTAAAAGCGGCGCTGATCAGTTGCGGGCGATCAACAAGAGCCTGGATTTGAAGCTGGGACAGTTGGCGGAGACCAACGTGGCGTTGTATGAGTCGAACCGACTCAAGAGCGAATTTCTGGCCAATGTCAGCCATGAACTGCGTACGCCGTTGAATTCGATCTTGGGGTTTGCGGATCTGTTGAAGGATTCGGTCGCCAATGATGGGAAGATGACGCGGTATGTACAAAACATATTGCGAAGCGGGCAGAACCTGCTCGATTTGATCAATGACCTGCTGGACCTGGCGAAGATCGAGGCGGGGCGGATGGAAGTGCGGTCGGAGCCGTTGTCGCTCAATGATGTGTTTGAGGGGTTGGTGAGTCTGCTCAAGCCGATGAGCGAGGCGAGGGAACTGACCATCGCGGCGTCGGTGGGGGCGGATGTGCCGATTTTGTCCACCGACCCGGCCAAGTTGCAGCAGGTGCTTTATAATTTTCTCTCCAACGCGATCAAATTTTCGCCCGTGGGGGGAAGGATCGACCTGTCGGCCGCTTTGGAAGAGGATGGGCGGGTGTGCATCGCGGTGATGGATCAGGGGCCGGGAATCGCGGCCGAAAAGCAGGATGTGATTTTTGAAAAATTCCGGCAGATTGACGGATCGGTGACGCGCGAACATGGGGGTTCGGGGCTGGGGCTGGCGATCTCCAAGGAGCTGGTGGCGCTGTTGAAGGGAACGATCGGTGTTCAGAGCACACCGGGCGAGGGGGCGAGGTTCTGGATTCGATTGCCGGTGCAGATCGAGCCGGGATCGCATGATCTGAAGGGGAAGCTGACGTTGAGCTGAGTGAGCGGGCCGGATGAACAACGACGACACCATATATGCCATCAGCAGCGCGGCCGGGGCATCGGCGCGGATGATAGTTCGACTTTGCGGGCCGGGTGCGCGTGCGGTGGCGACGTCGGTTTGCCCCGATTTGCCTGATGTGGCGGGTGCGAAGCGGCTTTGGTTGCGATTTGCCGATTTGGAAGTTCGTGCGTGGGTGTATCTGTTCGTTTCGCCGCGCAGTTACACCGGCGATGATCTGGTGGAGTTTCATCTGCCGGGCAATGTGATGCTGGTTCAACTGCTCATCGGGCATCTGCGCCGACAAGATGTGCGGATGGCCGAGCCGGGTGAATTCACGGCGCGGGCCTATTTTAATGGGCGGATGGATTTGACCGAGGCCGAGGGGGTGTCGGCCGTCATCAGCGCCCATAGTGAGCGGGAATTGAATGCGGCCCGGCAGTTGTTGGCGGGCGAATTGGCGGCGCGACTTCGTCCGATGATGGATCAATTGACCGAGGCGCTGGCGCTGATCGAGGCGGAGATCGATTTTGTCGATGAGCCGGTGACGTTCCTGGCCCGGCCGGATTTGCGCGGTCGATTGGAGTCGATTCGAGGTGATCTGCAAAATCTGCTGGTGGGGAGTCGTCGATTTGAACGGCTTTCGCATCAGCCACGGGTTGTACTGGTGGGTCGGCCCAACGCGGGGAAAAGCACGTTGCTCAACTGGCTGGCGGGGCATGATCGCGCCATTGTGTCGCCGCTGGCGGGGACGACGCGGGATGTTCTATGGGCCGAGGTGATGCTGCCGGCCGGCGTGATTCATCTGGTTGATGTTGCCGGGTTGGAAGTGGATGAACATGCCGTGGGGGTTGTCGATGCGCAGATGCAGGATCATGCCCGGCGTGCCATTGCCGAGGCCGATCTGGCTGTGCTTGTGCGGGAGGTCAACGATTCGCGGCCGATGATCACGGCCGATCGGGCGTTTGACCTGCATGTGTTCACCAAGGCGGATCTGCTCAATGGGCCGGGTGGGTTTGGCGAGGATGCGATTTTGGTCAGCGCCAAAACCGGCATGGGCAGGGAATATCTGATTCAGGCAATCAATCGGCTGGTATTCACCCGCGACAGCGGCGAAGCGAGATTGGCGCTCAATCAACGTCACGTTCAGGCCATTGAGTTGGCTTTGGATCATGTTCAACAAGCGGCCAGCATGGCCGAATCAGCGGCGATTGAATTGCTGGCATTGGAACTGCGCACCGCGCTGAATCATCTGGGTGGGATTCTCGGCATGGTCAGCCCGGATGATCTGCTGGGGGAGATATTTTCACGATTTTGCATCGGCAAATAAAAAAGGCCGGCGGTTGGCCGGCCTGTAGTGCGTGTTGTAGCGCGGATCAGTCCCCTTGGACTTGATCGGCCGCCATGAAGGTGAATTCCTGGCCGCCAACGGTGGCTTGGAACATGGCGCCGCCAATGGGGTTGGTGAAGACGGCCACGCCGTTGCGGTAGTCGGCCGCCACCGAAGCGCCGCTCTTGAGCGCCACGGCCGAGGCATCGGCCGCGAAGGCGTAATTGCCCTGCTTAAACTTGGCCAGTGCATCGGCGTTCTGGAAGACGACCAATTCCGAGAAGGTCTGGCCACCCAGTTGCAGGCCGATGCTCCCCTGGCTCAGGTCGCTGTAGCCGATCAGCTTGCCACCCTGATAGACCACGCCACGGCCATAAGCGCCGCCGACAATCGCGCCACCCTTGCCGATGCTGGGGAAAATCGCATAGGCGTGTCCATTGGTGAGGATGTCACCGATGGACGGGCTGGCGGTTTTCATGTCGCGCAACGCCGCATCCGCATCGCGCTGCAACTCCTGTCTCTCCTGCGGAGAAGCCGGCGCGGTGGCACAACCGGCCCCAACAAACATCATCGTTGCCAAAACCCCCATTACCCACATCATTGATCGTTTCATGACGATCTCCTTTCTGCGGAGAATATAATGCAAGAGGGGGAAAATCGTCAGCCTCCAAATAACGCATCAGCTTGCCGCTGGTTATGGGACGAACCAAATTTCAAATAAATTTCCCATTTTACCGATGGTGAACAATCGCCGCTTTGCAGGAGATCAGACTTGACCAGCGCCGATTCCAAATCTCATCGTCTGGTGGTGCATGGTCTGGCGGTGGAATTGACCTGCGGGGTCGATGCGTTGCTGCCGCAGTTTTTGCGCACGTTTGAATCCTTTTTAACGCCGTCGTTTCCCGAAGGGTTTGTCCCGATTGTCGGGCAGATTCGCCCATATGATGCGGGCGAGGTGTCGCGGTCGTTGTCGCCGTCGGCGGTTGAGCTGCAACTGGGGGATCAACTGTTGGAAGTGTATGAGGAGGGGGAGCATTTCTGGATTTTGGATGATCGATGGGGGATGACCCAGCTCAACATGCTGCGGGGGCAGTTTCGCAGTTGGATATTGCCCCATCCGACCGTGGATTCGGTGCGGTGTCTGGATGGCGCGTTCTTTTGGCCACTGGCGCAACTGATGCGCGGCAAGGGGTTGCATCTGATACCGGGCGTTTCGGTGGCGCGGGGAGATTGGGGGGCGTTGATCCTGACGCCGTACGGGATCGAACCGGAATTAAGGGTGTTGGTAGAGGCGGGGTATAAGATCATCGGCCAGCGATGGACGGCGATCCGTGAAGAGGCGGGAAAATTCAGTTTGTTGCATGTACCAGGTCAGGTGGAATGCGCCCATGAGCCGCGAATGCGGATCGCGGGGGCGGGTGCATCGGAGCGATGGGTGGATTTGGGTGGGGCGTATCCGGATTCCATTCGGCATCATGCGTATTGTGAAAACATTCTGGTGGTGGTTCCCGGCCGGCGGACTCGTGCCCGGTTGCAGGAATTGACCCCGATTCTGGCCGGTGCCACGCTCAAGCGCGACTGGCCGATGGCGGAATTGCATCCCCATCGACGCGGCGGGCAACTCGCCGGGCGGCTGGCGAACCGCTGTCGGGTGGCCGAGGTGCATCTGTCACGTCGGGCGGATGATTTTATCGTGCTGATGGATTCCATCCGGCCGATCGGGTCGGTGTTCCATGACAGCGCCATTTCGCTGTCTTCGTCACCACAATCGCTCGCGGGTTAAGATTCCATTCAATTTTTGTCGCAATAAAAAAAGCCCACGGACTGTGAAGTCCATGGGCTGATTTTTTTGCCTGTTCCCGTGGCGATTATCGCTTGGAGAACTGGAATCGTCGGCGTGCGCCGCGCTGGCCGTACTTTTTACGTTCCTTCATGCGCGAGTCGCGGGTCAGGAAGCCGGAGCCTCGCAGGGCGGATTCGAGGGAGGCGTCGTATTTCAGCAACGCACGGCCCAGGCCCAGGACGATGGCGCCGGATTGGCCGGTGGGTCCGCCGCCGTCGGCGTTGACCAGAATGTCCAGCTTTCCGCCGGTGCTGGTGACTTCGAGGGGGCCGAAGATGGCCTTGCGATCCACTTCCTTGGTGAAATAGTCGTTGAGGGTGCGGCCGTTGATTTCGATTTTGCCGCTGCCGGGGGCGATTCGCACGCGGGCGACGGCGGTTTTGCGCCGGCCGGTGCCCCAGGTGTAGTTGACTTTGACGCCCGCGGGTTGGGCGATGGTTGATGCTTCCTGCTCGGCCATGTTGGACTTTCCTTTCGATGATTGATCCGGCGTCTGGCCAATCGCGACCGTTGCGAAGGTTTTGGTTCCGAATCGACTGGCGACCGGTTGGGCCGCCGTGCCAAGTTTATTTTAAGTCTTGTAGTGGCAGATACTTATCGTGCCAGTTTCAGTTCCTTGGGTTGCTGGGCGGAATGGGGGTGTTCGGTGCCGCGGTAGATTTTCAGGTGGCCCAGGATGTTGCGGCCCATTTTGCTCTTGGGGAGCATCCGGCGAACCGCCAGTTCCAGCAGTTTTTCGGGGTGGAGCTGCTTCATGCGCTCGTAGGAATAAATGTGTCGGCCGCCGGGATAGCGGGAGTAGGTGTCGTATTCGAGCACGTCGGCTTTTTTGCCGGTGACGCGAATTTTGTCGGAATTGAGCACGATGACAAAGTCGCCGGTGTCCACGTGGGGGGTGTAGGTCGGCTTGTGTTTGCCCTGCAACACGATGGAGATTCGTGCGGCCAGTCGGCCCAGAACCTGATCGGTGGCGTCGATCACATGCCAATCGGCCTTGATTTCACCCGGCTTGGGCATGGTCGTGGTAGCGCTCATGGTCAAAATACCTCTAAGTACAGTCAAAATCAGACAATACGGTCATATCACGGCGGCTAGGCCGCTGTGAAGAATCGGGGAGTTTATCGCCTTGGTGGCCAAAGTCAAGCGTCAGGAAGTCGATTTTGGAGCAAAAACAGCCGGAGAATGAGGTGGTTAGAGCAGAGTTTGGTTGTCGGGGAGGGGTTCGGCCAGGCCATCGAGGGGGATTCGCAGCATTTGCCACATGACCCAGCATTCGAGGCCGAAGGGGATGAAGCCCAGCAGGCCGATCACGGGCATTTCAAAGTAGCGGATCTGTTCGGTTGATCCGAGGAAAGGCAGGAAGTAGACCCATTTGGTCAAGGCCCAGTAGTTCCAGAACTCCCAGAGTAGGCCGCAAAGGAGGCCGCCGGCGAAGGCGGCGAGGGTTCGGCCATACCAGCCGGATTGCCAGTCGCATAAGGCCGAAGGACGACCCAGGAGCATGTTGATCGGGTCGAGCAGGAAGACCAGGCTGGTCCATAGGGTGAGGTTGGTGATCGGGTCGCGGTGGGTCAGCGGCCAGATGAACATCGCCGCCCCGACGAGGAGTATCAGGCCGATGCCCCAGATCGGCATACGCCAGGGGCGGGAGCGCGCCCAGTTAAAGAGGCCCAGGTTGAGCAGAACCTGTCCGCTGAGGAGCATTCCTGGCACGATGGCGCCAAAGGCGAGAGTGTATCCCCACCAGCGGTCTTTCCATGCGGGGGGCATGCCGATGTAGAGCCATGCTTTCATGCCGCCGTTGAAATTGATGGCGTCGAAGACGCACCAGATGAAGATGGAGGCCAGCGACAGGGTGGTGAAATGGTGCGGGCGTTGGCGGATGGGGGAGCCTTCGAGGTTGCGTCGGCGGGCGATAAGTTCGAGCAGGCCGTCGAGAAAGATGATGTAGCCGGTCCAGACCAGCGGGGTCATGTTGATGGAGACGAATCGGGCGATGTGGGGGATGAGGCCGTGGGTGGGGAGTTGTCGATAGGAGTCGATCAGTGCTTCGGTGTGGGCGGGGGATCGGCCGGTTTGCCATACGTCGATGAACAGGAATGTTTCGCACGCCAGCAGGATGGCCAGACCGATCCACAAGGTGATCGGGATGCGCCGGCGGGAGCGAGACTGAAGGGGGTTGGATGAGACCTTGGGGGCGGTCATGCGGGTTGTTGGGATTGGTGTTCGGGTGGGGCGGGGGTGATGTCGATGTCGGTCAGGTCCTCCTCCTGTTGGACCAGGATTTTTTTCTGGCGGATCAATTCCAGGAGCGCCAGAAAGACGCCGATCATTTCGGAGCGGGTTTTGCGGCCGACGATCAATTGGCGCAAGGTCAATTTGCCGTCGCGTAAGAGGCGGTCTTCGATGTCGGCGGCGTGCAGGTCGATGGGGGTGTCATCGTAGGTGACTTCGTGATAGCCGGGGCCTCGGCCGCCGACTTCCTTCATCAGTCGGCTGAAGGCGGAGAGGAGATCCCACACCTGCACCTCGTCCAGATCGACCGGTGGTGGCTCGTCGTCCTGGCCGTCAAATTTGGCGGGGTAGCGGGCGAAACGGTCCTGATGAAGCTGTTGGCGGCGGTCGAGGGCGGCGGCGGAGTCCTTGAAGCGTTTGTATTCGAGCAGTTTCTGCACCAGTTCATAGCGCGGATCGGCCAGTTCCTGTGCGGCTGAGGGTTGGCCGTCGGTGGTGGGTTGAACCTGTCGGGGGAGGAGCATGGCCGACTTGATCTCCATCAGGGTGGCGGCCACGACCAGAAATTCACCGGCGATGTTGATGTCAAAGCCTCCCTGGCCTTCGTGTTTGGCCATCTCGCGGAGGGTTTGCAGGTGGTCCATGTACGATTCGGTGATTTGCGCGATGGGGATGTCGTAGATGTCCAGTTCGTCGCGTTTGATCAGATATAGGAGCAGATCAAGCGGCCCGTGATACATCTCAAGTTCGACGCGATAGTCCGGCAAGACACGAATCCTTTCGCCACCCCTGTCGCTTGATTTTAATCCACCCCCTCTGATAATCCACCCTTTGCATTGAATTCCCATGGACGAATCCATTCTACAGTTTGCCAGAGGCATCATTGCCGCCGAAGCGGCCGCCGTGTTGGGGGTGGCCGGGGCGGTTGATGAGTCATTTGTGCGAGCGGCCGAGATGATCCTGCATTGCCCGGCGTCGCTGCTGGTGACGGGTGTCGGCAAGGCGGGGCATGTGGCGCGCAAACTGTCGGCGACATTTTCATCCACCGGCGCTCCGAGCCATTTTTTGTCCCCCACGGATGCGGTGCATGGGGATCTGGGATCGCTGCGGCAGGGGGATGTGGTGCTGATCCTGTCGGCGTCGGGGGAATCGGAGGAGATTCTTCGGCTGCTGTCGCTGTTGAAAAAGCTGGGCCATCCGGTCATCGCCATCACCTGTACGAGGACGAACACGCTGGCGCGACACGCGGATATTGTGCTGGCGATGGGGGAGATCGCCGAAGCCTGTCCGTTGGGGCTGGCCCCCAGTGCCTCGACAACCGCGATGATGGCGATGGGGGATGCGCTGGCGTTGAGCGTGATGCACCTGCGGCAATTCACGGCCGAGGATTTCGCCCGTTTTCATCCGGCCGGCCAATTGGGGCGAAAATTGATCAAGGTTGGGGAGGCGATGACTTTCCGCAAGGATGTCAATTTGCCGGTGGCATCGGATCGTTTGAGCGTGGCGGATGTTTTGCGGCTGGTCAGCACCATTAAGCGTCGCAGCGGGGCGGTGATTTTGGTGGATGACCAGCAGCGCATCAGCGGCATCTTCACCGATGGCGACCTGCGTCGGCTGGTGACGGCCGACCCGGACACCGCGCTGCGCCGGCCCATCGCGGAGGTGATGAAACCCAATCCCCTGCGCATCGCCGCCGACCGGCTGGCCAGCGAGGCGATGAGTTTGTTGCACAAGCACCGCATCGACGAGCTGCCGGTGGTGGATGAGCAGGATCGGCCGCTGGGGTTGATTGATGTACAGGATCTGGTTGTGCTGAAAATGCTCGATGATGCGGCCGATGGTTCCGACCCCAGGGAGTAAATGCGTTCATTTGTTCTGATCCTCTGCACTTTTTTGCTGCTGATCGGGGCCTTTTCGGTTTACTGGTTTTTGCAGCCGAAGACCACCATCATCGAGCCGCCGCGCGAACGCCAATCGACCGCAGGGCCGGCCGCGACGACCCGCCAGACATTGGGTGTGCTTGGCTCCGGGCAGCGGGGTTGGGTGAAATCCTTCAACAGCGTCGGCGATCTGGCCAGCGAATTTTTCGCCCAGCGATATGATCCGCAACCCGACAGCACTATCCGCGTTGAAAAGCCGCAGGCGAAAATTTATCTGCCCCACGGCCAATACATCTGGTTGACCGGCGAAACGGGCGTGATCGCGATGGATCCTTCCGACACGCCGGACAATTCAATGGCCCTCTCCGGCCCCATGGCGCCTCCCAAGCGGGGTGAGCTGCATCAGGTCAGCATCGCCCTCTATCCCGCGCTGGATGCGACTTCGCCGACGCTCACGGTGGAGTTGAACAACGTCGCCTTCGACATGCAGACTTTCCGCATCTACACCGAGGCGTATCGCGAGGAACAAAGCCACAAGTTGGTTGAGGCTGATCAGGTTCCGGTGCGGGTGTATGGTGTGGATTACGAATTTTCCGGCCGGGGGTTGGTCATCCGATGGAACGAACTGCGCGGCCGGCTGGAATTGCTGGAAATCGCGCATGGTGAAAAACTGATCCTCAAAAATCCAGGCAAGATGATCTCACCGATCGCCAGGGCCAATATGCCGGCCGATTCGGTTGGGCGGACATTGCCCGCGATGCGATATGCGCTGGCCGCCGCGGACAACGCGGCGATTGCGGATGCACTGCCCGCATCACCCCAGACCCGACCGGCAAGCAGGCCGGCCCAACCGGTTTATCGTGCGATTTTTCACGATTCGGTCCGCATCACGCAGAATGAAAAACCCCTCGCCACCGGCGATCGACTGGAAATTGATTTTCTGCCCAAGCAGGGTGAAACAGCATCGCCGGCAACAACTCAAGCCTCGCCCACCACTGTGACTCCGGCATCGGCCCCTACGACCGTTGCCACAACTTCACCGGCTTCGATGAATCAAGCCCCCATCACGGTCTATTGGACCGGCCCGCTGCGTGTTGAACCTTTGCCGGAACAGACCAGCCCGGCTCCTCCACCCGGACAGGCCATCGTTCGACTCTTTGGCTCGCCGGTCCATCTGCAACAGGAGACCGGGCGGATCGAATGCGCCAGCCTGCAATATCAGACCGCCGGCCAGACCATCACGCTTGAACAATTTGGCGATACTCCCGTTGTGCTTCAGGATGCGCGGGGCAGCACCATCCGCGCCCAACGGCTGGAGCTTGATCGCCTGCAACATCGCGCCATCCTCAGCGGGGCCGGCAGCGCGCAGCTTCGCAACCCAAGTCAAAAGGATCAACAATCGATCATCGCGAGTTGGAATGAATCGTGCGCGCTCCAGTTTGACCCGGCCGGCGGAGATGCGCTGGTGATTCAATCCGCCAAGCTTCTGGGGAAAGTCGATGTGCAGGCACCTGAGTTGAAACTGAAATCCGATGCGCTGGAATTGACCATGGCACCGGGTGAGACATCCTCCACCCGCCCGGCCGATCCCAATGCCATACAGCTTCAGCGGGTTTTGGCCACCGGCAATGTTTATTGTGTGTTGTCCGGATCGCAGGGAGAGCAGACGCTTCGCGCCCAGAAGCTGGATGTGTTGGCCGCGACGGCCGAGGGTGGTCGATTTTATCCACGGACGATCCGTGCCGATGGGCAGGTTCAGGCGATCAGTGCCGAGCGAACACTCGCCGCCGGCCATGTTGAAGTGACCCTTTTGCCCACCACACAACCGACGACGACCACCCAAAGTGATGAGATGCCTTCAGTAACCATTGGTGAGCTGCTCGCCCAGGACAAGGTGCGGGTCAACTCCGCGGATGGGGCGACAGCCTCGGCCGATCAGATTCGAGTATTGGGAAGCGGCCCGGATCAACGTATCCTATTACTGGGGCAGCCTTTAGCGAAAATCACCAGCCAGGGTAGTGACATCAGCGGGCCTTTGATTGAGGTGCTTCCGCAACAGCAGAAATTTTACATTCGAGGTGCGGGCGAAATTCATTCCCATCAGCCCGCCAAGGGATCATCACCGCCTCAGTCGGCGGACATTTCGTGGTCCGAAGGGGCTTATATTGATGGCCAGATCAATCTTGGCGAAGCCACTGGCAAGGTGAATATTTCCTCGCCCGGGCCGGATGGTTCGATTCGTTCGGCGTCGGCCGGTCGAATCAGGCTTCATCTGGCCGACGTTGCGGCCGCGCCTGCAAGTCTGCCGGCCACGAATCCTTCACAGCTTGATGTGATGGGGCGCAAGTCATTGCAATTTATTGAGTTGCTGGGGGATGTGGAAATTAAATCCGAATTGTTGGCCGATGGGAAAGTTCTTCGCGGCATGAATTTGCACACCGAGGCCGCGGAATATTATGCCACCAGCGACGTTTTTACGGTTCCCGGTCCGGGGCGGATGTTGGCCGAGGATCATCGCCCCGCCACCAGCACCAGCCGCCCGGCCGAGCCGCTTTCACCCGATGCGGAAGATTTTCGCGGCATGACGGCGGTTCAATGGCAAAAGCAGTTCACCTTTAATCCCAAAGAACATCAGGCCCGGTTGGTTGGCGCAGTTCATATTGTTCAGGAGCCGGCGAATGACCCCACCCGCCGCCGCGAAATGTCGGCCGACGAGGTGGCGGTCTTTTTCACCCCTTCATCGACCAGTGCGCCGGCGACGGTTCCCATGGCCGAGGAGTCGGCGCAACTGCAAATGAAATCGGTCCGTGCCCAGGGTTCGATCTATTTCAAAACCGAAGGGATCGAATGCCGTGCCGCCATGGTTGAGTTTGATGCCGCCAGGCATCTTTTGCACGCGGCGGG
Source organism: Phycisphaerales bacterium (assembly GCA_020847545.1). Lineage (GTDB taxonomy): Bacteria > Planctomycetota > Phycisphaerae > Tepidisphaerales > Tepidisphaeraceae > JADYZN01. The sequence continues at coordinate 65,189 of JADLBV010000007.1, read as the reverse complement.
GGATGCCAACCAGCGGGGTGAATTGCTTGATGGCCAGGGGTTATCACGCGGCGGGTTTGATGAGCTTTGGTTTGATACCCAGACTCAGAATCTTCAGATTACCGGCGCTCATGGGCAGGTCCGCCCGTGAATTTGGGGTAATCAAGATTTCATTGTTTCCCATCAGAATGCCACAAGGGGGATTTTGTCGAAAATTGTTCACGTTGCCTGAAAGTTGTGGCCACTGTTATGTTGATCGCGGATGGGCGGGAGGATTTGACGTTCGGCGGTTATGGGTAATTTCCTGATTGAAAAACTCAAAGCCAACCGGTCGATGAAGCCGGTGTTGATCGCGGCGGCGGGCATTGTGATCACGATCGTTTTGTGGGTGGCGTTGGCACACAACGAACGGCAGGGCATCCGTCAGCATGTCGTGCTGGAGACCGACGCTGTCCGCAATGAATTGCTCGCCCGCATGGAGGCCCGGCTGCGCGCGTTGGATCGGTTGTCGTATCGAACCCACCGTGAGGTGCAGCGCGGTCCCGATGAATGGAAGGAGGATGTACGGGCGATTTATGCGCATTTTGGCGGGTATCAGGCGATCGAATGGGCCGACGCCCAGGGTGTCATCCGGCTGGCGGTTCCTGAAAAAGGGAACGAAGAGGCGATTGGGTTTGACATGAATTCCAGGGAAGAACGCCGGGAGGCCATGACAGAGGCCCGGCAATCCCGAAAGATGGCGGTGACAGATCCCACGCAACTGGCGCAGGGTGGGCGCGGATTTTTGGCGATCTGGCCGTTGTATGGAGAGGATGGAGCGGTGGGGGGATACCTGGTGGGGGCGTTTAGAACGGCGGAGTTGTTGGACTCGATCCTGAAGAACATCAACCTGGCGGGTTACAACGTCAGTGTCTGGCATGAAGGTCAGGAAATTTATCGCAGCGCGCCGGCCGACCCTTCGATAGAAAGCCGATGGGCGCAACAGCAGAATATCAACGCCTATGACCTGGATTGGAACATCCGTGTCTGGCCCGGCCGGGAATTGCTCAAAAATGAACACAGTTTTCTTCCCGAAGTCGTGCTGGCGTGCGGTGTGGGGATGTCCATCCTGCTGGCGTTGATTGTTCATCTGGCACAGACTGCCCGTCGGCAAACGCTCCATACCCAACAGACCAATCTCGCACTGGAAGATGAGATTCTCCGTCGGCAAATGGTGGAGACGAAGCTGCAGGAGGCTGCGATCCAACTGGAACAGAGCAACCGTGAGTTGCAGGATTTCGCATCGGTGGCGTCGCACGATCTTCAGGAACCGTTGCGCAAAATACTCGCTTTCGGGGACCGATTGCGCACCCGGTCGGCGGGCGATCTTGGCCCTGAAAGTTGCGATTATCTCGATCGGATGCAGAACGCGGCCGGTCGGATGCAGAACCTGATCACCGACCTGCTGGCCTTCTCGCGCATCACCACGCGGGCGCAGCCGTTTGTACCGACCGACTTGTCGGTCGTCGCCCATGAAGTGGTGGACGATCTGGAGGCCCGCATCGAACAATCCCACGGCACGGTGAACATCGAACCGCTCCCCACCATCGATGCCGATCCGATGCAAATCCGGCAATTGTTGCAGAACCTCATCAGCAACGCGCTGAAGTTTCACAAACCGGATGAGCCGGCCCGTGTGCGGGTTTTTGCACGTCACGCGGTCAATGGCCAGACCCAGTGCGAATTGTCGGTTGAGGACAATGGCATCGGGTTTGATGAGAAATCTCTGGATCGCATTTTCACGGTTTTTCAGCGGTTGCACGGCCGGGGGGAATACGAAGGGACCGGCATCGGGTTGGCGGTTTGTCGAAAGATTGTCGAGCGACACGGGGGAACCATCACCGCGCACAGCCGGGTGGGAGCGGGATCGACATTTGTCATATTGTTGCCGCTCCATCACGCAAAGGAGCAGTTGAACCATGATTCCCAAGCCGATCACGATATTGCTGGCGGATGATGATCCGGATGATCGCCTGATGACCCGCGAGGCGCTGGAAGAAAGCCGGTTGATGAACGATTTTCGCTGGGTGGCGGATGGGGAATCGTTGTTGGATTATCTGCGCAGGGAGGGTGAATATGCCGCGCCGGATGCCGCGCCGCGACCCGGGTTGATTTTGCTGGATTTGAACATGCCACGAAAAGATGGCCGCGAGGCGTTGCGTGAGATCAAGGCCAATGCGGAGCTGCGGTCGATCCCCATCGTCGTGTTGACCACATCCAAGGCGGAGGAGGATATTTACCGAACATATGATCTTGGCGTGAATTCTTTTATCACCAAGCCTGTGACTTTTGCCGGGTTGGTGGATGTTATGAAGGCGTTGGGACGGTATTGGTTTGAGATTGTGGAGCTGCCGCCGGGCCAGAAGGACCAGTGAACAGGGAACCATGAACATGGCCGAGGAGCGGGTCAACATTCTGCTGATCGAGGATGATGAGGATGATTTTGTCATCACGCGCGACCTGTTGAACGAAATCGGGCCGGACAAATATCACCTGGACTGGGTGGACAGCGTGGAGAAGGGGCGTCGCCAGCTACAGGCCGGGCGGCATGATGTTTATCTGATCGATTATCGCATCGGCCAGTCCACGGGGCTGGAACTGCTTCGCGAGGCGCATGATCACGGCGTGGATGCGCCGATGATTCTGTTGACGGGGGCCAAAGAGCATGAAATAGACATCGCCGCGATGAAGGCGGGGGCGGCCGATTATCTGATCAAGGGGCAGATCAACGCGCCGTTGCTTGAACGATCCATACGCTATTCGATGGAGCAGGCACGGCATCTGCGCGAGCTGCGCGATCGCGATGCGCAGTTGATGCAGGCGCAGAAGATGGAGGCGGTTGGCCGGCTGGCGGGAGGGGTGGCGCATGATTTCAACAATCTGTTGACCGCCATCACCGGATACACCGAATTGTTGCTGTCGCGGCTGGGGGAAGACAATGAATTGAGCAACGATGTGCAGGAGATCAAACGGGCGGCCGAACGGGCGGCTTCGCTGACCCGGCAACTCCTGTCCTTCAGCCGTAAACAGGTCATTTTGCCCAAGGTGTTGGATCTCAACACGCTCGTCAGTGATGTGGAGCGGATGCTTCAGCGATTGATCGGCGAGCAGATTCGACTGTTGACCGACCTGGAGACGCAGCCATTACCGATTTTGGCCGATCCGGGTCAGATCGAGCAGGTGGTGATGAATCTGGCGGTCAATTCACGCGATGCGATGCCCAGGGGTGGCACATTGACCATCGGCACCGAACGGCTGGAGGCGGGTTCGGATCGCATCCCGGGCGAATGTCGGCTGAGCGGCAATGCGGTTGCGCTGCTGAGCGTTTGCGACACCGGATTGGGGATTGATTCATCCACGATGGGGCATATTTTTGAGCCGTTTTTCACCACCAAAGGCCCCGACAAGGGGACGGGGTTGGGGTTGTCCACTGTTTATGCGGTGGTCAAGCAGATTGGTGGCGACATCAAGGTAAACAGCGAGGTGGGGCAGGGGACGCGATTTGATCTGTACTTGCCTCTGGCGCATCAGGCGGCCGCCACTTTGCGGGAGACGATGCCCCAGCCGCCGAAACCGCGAATCAACGCCACGTTGTTGCTGGTGGAAGACCAGAACATCGTCCGCAAGTTGATGCGTCGGTTGTTACAGGCCGAAGGGTATACCATCCTCGAAGCGCCGCACGGTCAGGAGGCGCTGCGCATCGCCCGCGCGCACAGTGGACCAATCGACTTGCTGGTAACGGATGTGGTGATGCCCGAAATGTCCGGCCAGCAACTGGCCCGCGAACTGGGGGCACTGCGTTCGGATTTGCGCGTGTTGTTTGTTTCGGGGTATGCCGACTCCGACATTTACCACGAAATCGCCGGACAAGGCCCCGGTCATTTCCTGCAAAAGCCCTTCACGCCCGACATCCTGAGCCGAAAGATCCGCGATATTTTGACCGATGGGCATCCCTGATGCCGCTACGCGATCTGTTTCAGCCGCTGCGCCTTGGAGGCGCGATGGATCCCAGGCAGCACATAATCGCGCGCCACCACATCCCAGCTCATCTTCTGCGCCAGGGCGTATCCCCGCTCGATGTATTGCTCGAATTCCTCAGGTGTATGCGGCAGGCGGTTCACCAGTTCATCGGCCACCTGCCGAGCCACCTGATCCTCGATCAGGTCACGTTGATCCCGGCCGATCGCCATCAACTGTTCCGGCCGCAATCCCTGCCGGGTTAATTCGGTGTAGTCGGCCACGATCACGTTGGGGGTTGGTTTGCCGTCGTTGGCCTTGTCCACGAAACCCGCGCATCCGCAGACGTTGCTGAAGACGCAGATCCCGCCGAAACTGATCGGCTCCACCTGTGCGATGCCGAACGGTTCGTAGATGCTCTGGCCGAATTCAACATCGCTCCCCTTGCGGATGTCCATGAATTCCATGTCGGCGGGCATCCGCTGGCCGCAAAGTTTTTGCTCGAATCCGAACTGGTTGACGAAGACCACCTTGATGTTGCGGGCGCGGGCGTTGAATTCCTGAACGCCCTGGTAATAGGCCGCCTCGCCGCTGCTTAAATCGGGCAATCCTTCGCGATGCGCCACCGGCCAGTGATATCGCTGTTCCATGAGGTGAATGTCATCGCCCCGGCGGCCGGGAACTTCGGTGCTTAATGTCAGCAGCACGGCTGTCTCGTTGCGCTCGCGGAGACGTTTTTCCATGTGTTCCAGCACGCGCAAGTCACGCCACAATCCCTTGCTGGGGACCAACCTGGTCACATGGGTCAGGACGTAATCCGGACGATATCCAAGCAGATTTTCGCAATATTGCTGCAACTTCCGTCGGCTGGCCATCTTCTCTTCCACGCTGATTTTCCAGCAGGGGACGCCGTTGTAGGCCAGTTGCGCCTCGACATGAACAAAATCCGGACCCAGGAATCGGGCCTCTTTCAGAACATAATCCCCCACCGCGAAAATCGAGTCGCAGAACCGTGCCGCCTTCACCAGCGAATGTTTGTAATAGCCGCTCTGATCGCCAAAGACATCCTCGACAAAATGCCCCTGGCTCATGGCGGCGCGCATGACGTTGTAAAACATGGTGTCATGCCCCGGATGGGACTCGACGATCCGGCGCATCGTCGCCACTTCGTGGGCATAGAAGATCGTGCGGAAATTGGAGCGGTCCCCTTCCATGATCGCCGCCAGTGCGGTGGGCATCCCCATGTATTCGTGCGACAAAATGACGCACGGTTCCAGCGCGCTGCTGACCCCCAGCGCGTGCAGCGCCGCCAAAGCCGGCCGGGCCAGCCGCAGGTATTGCTCATAATCCCAGATGTTCTCATACCGGCTGGAATCGATGCCGAAGGTCTTCCACAGCTCAAATTTGAACTGGTCGATCTTGGATTTGTCATATCGCGAGACATCGATCAGCAACACTTCCGGCGTGCTGATGACGCCGGTGGTTTTGTCCGTGTACCGCCGACGGCCATAGACGATCCCCACATCGTATTCCTGCTCGATTTCTCGAAACCTGCTGGCCAACGGCGAGCGATACAAATGGTCGAGGCTGCTGTACAGCACCTCTCCCTGCGGCCCAAGCCGCTGTTCTCCGTGCGCATCGCTGGGCCAGAACGGGCCGACCAGAATGTTGCGCCCAACTTGATCCAGATAGACCCGGCTGGTCAAAAGACCCTGCAATACCGCGCCGATGCCGCCGATCTTCTGAATCGCCTCATGTGTAACGTGGACAACACTCTGCATACTGGCCCTTTCACGATCTAATGTTGCGTTTCCGATTGTTTATCGTCCGAATCCCGTCATTGGTGTTGCGAAACCAACAATTTATGCCCGATCGGTTCCGCCAATGACATACGTTGGGAAATTATGGGTCGTTTGGTCAATTGATAAAATTTTTTCCGGACCCTTTGCGCAAACCCGTGTGATTCACTTCTTGTTATAGGCCCAAAATCCGGGTCTGAATATCCCGCGCTCGCGGGCGTAGCTCAATTGGCAGAGCAGGAGCTTTCCAAGCTTCAGGTTGAGGGTTCGATTCCCTTCGCCCGCTTTCTTACCCCACCCATGTCAGGTGGGTTTTTTCATTTTAAATCGGCAGTGGCGTCTTAGGCGCTCTTGGTCAGGATGGTTTTCAGCCCGTCGGCGATCAGTTGTGAGCGGCTCATACCCTTCTGTCGTGCCAACCGATCCGCCTCCTGTAACAGACCACGCTCCATCGTAATCAGCACGCGCTTGCTCCCTTGGCCTACTGGCTTGCGGCCGGCGCGGGCTTTGGCTTTGGCCTCTTGTAAGCGCTTTCGCATTTCGGCCGTTAAGGGGGTGGTGGGAATCAATTCGCTGTCGTATTTCCGCGTCGCTTCGTTTAATTCCTTGGCGTTCATTTTCCAGTATGGCTTGGAATTTGTTTTTTTCATTTGCGATTCCTTCGGTAGCGGATTTTTTCTCTTTCAGACAATGGCCGGGCATGGATAATGTACAGCGTTCGATTCGGATTGATGATGAAAATCACCTGAAGATAAACACCTTGGCGGGTCTGTCCCAGCACAAGATATTTCCCATCCTCGATCCGCCTGGGGTACGGCCGGCGGGCATGATTGACCACATGCTCCGCCTCATCCGGCACGATGCCATGTTCGCCAATATGGCTTTCGTTGTCTTCATTCCATCGGAAATCGTACATGGCCAATTTAGTATATATCAAATAGAAGGAGTGGCAAGGTGATTTACAATGCCGCTGATGGCTCGGATCGTTGTGTTTTGCCGAGCGCGAAGGGTTCCAAATTCAATTTGCTGTAATTCATTGGGTCGTGCTGATATTCTATTCCGCTAGAGGAGCACCATATGGCCCAGCGTCGAGCTGCATCATCTGATTCCACATCATCCCATCCGGTTCAGGCTGGTGTTGCAAGGATTGAGATTACATCACAGGCGCCCGATGCGCGGGTGCTTGATCCGTTGTATGCACGGGCGCTGGTTTTGGATGATGGGCAAACGCAGCTTGTCCTTTTGACGATGGATGTCACCTCCATCGGCGGGCGGAAGATCAGCGACAATCTGCTGCCGGATGTTTCGGAGGAATTTTTGCCCACGTTGCGCGGACGTGTTGAACGCGAATTGGGGATCGCCGGCAAAAACGTGCTGGTCAATGCTTCGCACACGCACCCGCTGGGGAGGATGTTGTGTGATGATCAGGAACAGTTGAAGCGGACGTTTGAGGTCATTCGACAGGCCCGACAGAACATGGTTCCGGTCAAAATCGGCGTCGGTAGCGGCCGGGCCGACCGCATTTCGATGAACCGCACGTTGAACATGAAGGATGGCAGGCACTGGACCATCCGCCACACCAACCCATCGCCGACCGATCAGGAGGTGGCCGGGGTGGCGCCGTTTGATCCGCAGATCGGCATCATCCGCATCGACCGGATGGAAGGGGGGACGTTGGCGGTGATTTTCAACTTTGCCTGTCACCTGCTCTTTGGCGATCCCACCGGCGCGATTACGGGCAATTATCCGGCCGTCGCCCAGCGGGTGATCGAGCAGTCGTTGGAAGGGGAGGCCACCACCTTTTTTGTGCAGGGGGCTGCGGGTGATGTGATCGACATGACCTTCAAGGATTTTCATCATGTCCGCCGGATCGAACCGATCGGCTGGGAGCTGGCGGAACAGACGATCAAGGCGCTGCGGCAGATTAAAACCGATGAAAATGCCAAACTGAATGTGGTCTCCAAGACGCTTAAGTTGCCGTGGCGAAAGGATTTTGACCAGTGCATCGCCCAATTGCAGGCCGAGGGGGATCAGTTGCTGGAGTCGTTGCGATATTGCCCGCTGAATTTCAAGAATTTTCTGCCGCTGTATCTGCAATATCAGTTGCATCCGGATTATCCGCTCTCCGATGCCTATCGCTACATGCAGGCCGATCTGGTGAGTGATCCAACCCTTCGGCAGATGGACAAGCTGAACCGCGCCAACCTGGACAAATATCTGCAAAACATCCGGTCGATGGAGAAACTCGCCCGCATCCGCGAAAACATCGACACCCTGCGCAAACACCAGCGGCTGGTCCGTGATACCGGTTCACAGACAGTCGATGCCGAGATCCAGTTGTTGCGGATCGGCGATGGCATTCTGGTCGGCTCGCCGCTGGAGGTGCTGACGGAGGTGTCGTTGCGGGTGAAAAAGGCGTCGCCATTTCCAAATACATTCATAGCGGCCTTCTCCAACGGGTATTTGCATTACGGCTCGCCGGTGGGAAATTATGATAAGGGGGGGTACGAAGTCGTCGAGTGCCCCCTGGCTCCGCAATGGCAGGAGATGTATGAGCGCACGGTGGGTGAATTGCTCCGCGAATTGTAAAAATATGATCCGAGGTTGAATGGGTTGATTCAGGGGGCCAACGAGGGCATTGCATGCACTGGATTGACTGGGCGATTTTAATCGTGCCGTTGATTGGAGTGTTGTGGATCAGCGTCAAGACGCAGCGGTACATGAGGAGCGTGAGCGACTTCATGGCCGCGGGGCGCGGGGCGGGGCGATATCTGGTCGCCACGGCCGGCATGATGGCCGGGTGGGGGCTGATCAGCGCGGTGGCGGAGTTTGAGCTGATCTACAAGGCCGGCCTGGCGTTTGACTGGTGGCGGGTGCTGCAAACACCGGCGACGCTCTTTCTGGCCCTTACCGGATTTGTCCTTTATCGCTATCGCGAAACCCGCGTGTTGACGCTGGCGCAACTCTTTGAGGCGCGCTATTCCAAGGCGTTTCGCATCTTTTCAGGTTTTCTGGCCTCCGTCTCCGGGATTATCAACTACGCCATATTCCCCTCCGTCGGTGGGCGGTTTTTGATCTATTACTGCAAATTGCCGTTGACGGTTCCGATCTTCGGGTTTGAGTTTTCCACATTCGCGCTGGTGATGATCATGTTTTTGTCGCTGGCGCTGGTGCTGGTCATGCTCGGCGGGCAGTTGACGATCATGGTGACCGACTGCGTGCAGGGGCTGTTTTCGTATGCGATGTACATCATCATCGCCATCGCGGTCTTGAGTCTGGTGAGCTGGTCGCAGATGGCCCAGTCGTTGACCCAGACGCCGCCGGGCGAGTCGTTGATGAATCCCTTCGACACCAGTCAGGTGAAGGATTTCAACATCTGGTTCGTGCTGATCGGCATCTTCGGGGCGGTCTACGGAACACTCGCCTGGCAGGGGAGCCAAGGGTTCAACGCATCGGCCGCCAACCCCCACGAGGCCAAGATGGGTGGCATTTTGGGCCGATGGCGCGATTTCGCATTGCGGGTGATGCTCATTTTGCTTGCGATCAGCGCCTACACCTACATGCACCACCCCGACTTCGCGGCCGGTGCGGCACAAGTCAACCATGAACTGTCGCAGATCGACAATCCGCAGATTCAGGAGCAGATGCGCGTGCCGGTGGCGCTCAGCCATCTGCTGCCGATCGGCATCAAGGGGATTTTTCTGGCGGTGATGGTCTTTTTGCTCATCACCACCGATGTCTCCTATCTGCACTCGTGGGGGAGCATCATCATTCAGGACATGGTTCTGCCGCTGCGCAAAAAACCATTGACCACACGACAGCACCTGTGGTTGTTGCGACTCTCCATCGCGGGGGTGGCGGTCTTTGCCTTTTTCTTCAGCCTGCTGTTTCGACAGACGCAGTATATTTACATGTTCTTCGCCCTCACCGGCAGCATTTATCTGGGTGGAGCGGGTGCGGTCATCATCGGCGGGTTGTATTGGAAGAAAGGAACCACCGCAGCCGCGTGGGTGTCGATGATCCTGGGCGGATTTCTGGGGGTGGCGGGCGTCATCCTCGAACAAATCTGGGCCGGCCGGCTCTATCCGCTGCTGATCCATTGGTTTCCCAGCAGCGAATATCTCAAGGCCCACGCCGACAGTTTTCCCATCAACGGCCAATACATGTGGCTGATCGCGATGGTGTCGGCCATTGTCGCCTACATTGTCATCTCCCTGCTGACCTGCAAGGAAGATTATGACATGGACAAGCTCCTGCATCGGGGCAAATACGCCATCAAGGATGATGATGTGGCCTTAAAGTCCGGCCGAGTCAGCATGTGGCAGAAACTGCTTGGCATCGACCATCAATTTACCCTTGGCGACAAGGTGCTGTCGATCTCCGTGTTCGTCTGGACGATGCTCTGGGTGGTGGTCTTCGCGGTGGTGACGGCATGGAATTTCATCTGGCCGTTGTCGACCGACTGGTGGACGAGCTATTGGTACATCGTCGCGATTCTGATGCCGCTGGTTTTGGGCGTCATCACCAGCATCTGGTTCACCGTCGGCGGGATCATCGATCTCAAACGATTGTTCGTCCATTTGCGCACCACCGCGCGTGATGTTCTGGACGATGGCACGGTTGCCCCCACCCGCCAATATCAGATGTCGGCCGCCGAAATATCAGCGATGGAAAAGGGTGATGACAAATCATAAAATACTGTAGTTGCATGGTTTACATCTCGATCGGTCTGGATTTATTCCTGCCAGCGTTTGAGTTGGTTGCCTACGCATAGTCGCTTGACAAGCGGGCGGTTTTATTCAACAATCCATCCGGATGAACTGATGGTTAAGGGTTCCACGCAGCCCGATGCGCTGGTGGCCTGGATGGAGTCGCTGGCCGACCCCACCCGGCTGCGGTTGCTGTTGTTGCTGGAGCGTAACGAGTTGGGTGTGGCGGAATTGTGCGAGATCGTGCAGTTGCCGCAATCGACCGTCAGCCGTCATCTGAAATTGCTGGCGGATCAGCATTGGGTGTGTTCGCGGCGGCACGCGACGACACGGTTGTACCGGATGATCCTCGATGAGTTGAAGCCACCGGCGAGACGGTTGTGGCTGCTGGCGCGGGAGCAGACCGATGCGTGGCCAACCGTGCGGCAGGATCAGCTTCGGCTGGCCCGGCGGCTGCGGGATCGTGAAAACGCCAGCCAGTCGTTTTTTGCCGGGGCGGCCGCCCAATGGGATAAATTGCGTGCGGAATTGTACGGGGATCGATTCGTCGCGGCGGCGTGCTGTGCGTTGATCCCGCCCGATTGGACCGTGGTCGATCTGGGTTGCGGCACCGGTTCGCTGGTGGCGGAATTGGCTCCGTATGTGCGGCAGGTGATCGGGATCGACAATTCGGCCGCGATGTTGAAGACCGCCGCCCGTCGGACGGCCGAACTGAACAATGTGCGGGTTTTGCGAGGTGACTTGCAGGCGATCCCGCTGGAGAATGGAACATGCGATGCGGCGATGTTGTTGCTGGTGCTGACGTATGTGTCACAGCCGGCCGCCGTGCTGCGTGAGATGGCCCGCATCGTCAAACCGGGCGGACGGGCGGTCATCGTCGATCTGCTGCCGCACGACCGGGATGATTTTCGCCGCCAGTTGAACCAGCAACACGCCGGATTCGGCACGGAGGCGATGCGGGATATGCTGCAGGAGGCGGGATTTGATCAATCGACGGTGCGGCCGCTCACGCCGCAGGTGAATACAAAAGGTCCGGCGCTGTTTTTAGCGACGGCTATTACGAAGAAAAGCACGGAAACGGAACAGTCAAAACAATAGGAGAATTTATGACACGAGTTTTGTCCGCCCCCAAGTCAAAATCATCGAACGGCAAACTGATTACCCCGGCCAAGCTGGAATTCAAGGTGGCCGATCTTTCGTTGGCCGAGTGGGGCCGCAAGGAGATCATTTTGGCAGAGCAGGAGATGCCCGGGCTGATGGCGATTCGGGCTGAATACGCCAAACAGCAGCCGTTAAAGGGGTTGCGCATCATGGGGTCGCTGCACATGACGATTCAGACGGCGGTGTTGATCGAGACGTTGTCGGCGCTGGGGGCGCAGGTGCGGTGGTGTTCGTGCAACATCTTCTCAACGCAGGACCACGCGGCCGCCGCCATCGCGGTGGGACCAAAAGGGACGGCCGAAAACCCCAAAGGGGTGCCGGTCTTCGCGTGGAAGGGTGAGACGCTGGCCGAATATTGGTGGTGCACCGAGCGGGCGCTCGACTTTGGCGATGGTCGCGGCCCCAATCAGATTGTCGATGACGGCGGCGATGCGACACTGCTGATTCACAAGGGATTCGAGTACGAAAACGCCGGCAAAGTGCCCACGCCAGGTCCAAAGGACAATGAAGAGTGGACCGAGGTGTTGCGGCTGCTGGCGGGTTGTTTCAAGGGAAATCCCCGCCGTTGGCATCAGGTGGCGGCCGAGTGTCAGGGTGTCAGCGAGGAGCCCACCACCGGCGTGCATCGGTTGTATGACATGCAGCGCGATGGGAGTCTTCTGTTCCCCGCCATCAACGTCAATGATTCGGTCACCAAGAGCAAGTTTGACAATCTGTATGGCTGTCGGCATTCGCTGGTGGATGGACTGATGCGGGCGACCGATGTCATGCTGGCCGGCAAAGTCGCGGTGGTTTGCGGCTATGGGGATGTGGGCAAGGGGTGCGCCCAGTCGCTTCGCGGGCAGGGTTGCCGGGTGATTGTCACTGAGATCGATCCGATTTGCGCGCTTCAGGCCGCGATGGAAGGGTATCAGGTCGATACGCTCGACAACTGGATCAATCGGGCGGACCTTTTCATCACCGCCACCGGCAACGCCAACATCATCACCGCCGGCCACATGGCCAAGATGAAGGACAAGGCGATCGTCGGCAACATCGGCCACTTCGACAACGAGATCGACATGGCCGGGCTGAAAAAAGTCAAAGGGATCAAAAAAATCAACATCAAGCCGCAGTATGACATGTGGACCTTCGCCGATGGGCATTCGGTGCTGATCCTGGCCGAGGGCCGACTGCTGAATCTGGGATGCGCCACCGGCCATCCGAGCTTCGTGATGTCCAATAGCTTCACCAATCAGGTGATCGCGCAGGTGGAGCTGGCGGTCAACAACGACAAATACGGGAAAAAAGTCTACGTCCTGCCCAAACACCTGGATGAAAAAGTCGCCCGCCTGCATCTGGACCAGATCGGGGCGAAACTGACGAAATTGAGCAAGGAACAGGCGGCCTACATTGGCGTGCCGGTGGATGGGCCGTATAAATCAGAGCATTATCGATATTGATTCTTATTCTTTGTTGCTGATTGTAACTATTTTATTGCAATAGGGTTACGATAAATTTTTTCGCCTCATTAAATCGATTCGCATCATGTCAAATGAATTGCCGCGCTGCCGGATGAAGCACGACGACGTGAACGAGAAGGATGTGGCATCAGATGCGTAAGGAATTACAAGATGCCCGATCGGTCGCACAGGGACTGGTCTATGACGCGATGGATGCCAGTGATGATAAGACGGCATCTGAATTGTGTCGTCGAGCACTGAAGCTTTATCCCGATTGCGCCGATGCCCTGAGCAAATTGGCAGATATCGAATGTAAATTTCTCATTGATCATGTGGCCGCCATGCGCCGAGCGGTCGAGACCGGGCGGCGTGATCTTGGAGAGGACTACATTTCGCGGATGAAGGGCCATTTCTGGCTCGACATCGACACCCGGCCGTACATGCGGGCGCTGGCGGGGCTGGCTGATAGCTTGCTTGAGTGGGGCCAACCCGAGCATCTCGACGAGGCAATCGGTATTTACGAGCTAATGATTGAGCTGAACCCCAACGACAACCAGGGCGTTCGTGACATACTCGTGGCCTGTTACCTGCAAACCAGGCGATACGACAGCGCGGCTTCGCTTTTGGACCGGTACAAGAGGGATTGGATGGCGGTGCCGTGCTGGGCGCGGGTGTTGTTGGCTTACTCGAACGACAGTGAGAGCAAGGCAACCGCCCTGTTGAAGAAGGCGCGAAAGCAGAATCCGCACGTCGAGGTTTATCTGATCGGCAAAAAACGACGTCCACGATCCCGTCTCGACTACTACTCCCCAGGCGATGATACGGAAGCGATTTTCTGCGCTGACACGCTCTGGGGGGCGTGGAAGAAACATCCAGATGCTGTCAGATGGCTAAAACTGCAATGTATCGCAACCTGAATTCGTCGACTTGGACGAATTAACGGGGTTAATTGTAAACATTTGTTCAGGATTTCGTTTCGTTCGCCTCATGGCGGCATTGATTCAAGTGTGAAATTGATGAGGATTGATTCATGACACCGGCCACCGAAGCTGTTGGGATACAATAAGGACAACGAAGATGGCGACTCGTTTTGTCGCTCTGAGCGACACCCATTCGCTGCACCGTCAAGTCAAGCTGCCTGACGGCGATGTTCTCATTCATGCCGGGGACTTCACCGGGCGCGGGTTGCGGCGGGATGTTGAGGATTTTGCGGACTGGCTCAAGGAGCAGCCGCATCGAATCAAGATCGTTACGGCCGGCAATCACGATGAATTTGTCGAGTCGCACCCGAATGAAGCCCGTGCGATCTTCGATTCCGCAGGGGTGAAATTACTGCTCAATGAATCGATCGATGTGGAAGGGTTCAAGATTTGGGGTTCGCCGATCACCCCCGAATTCCGCAACTGGTTTTTCATGACAAAGCGGGGTACACCCATCGCGGGCGTCTGGAGCCAGATCCCCGACGATGTTGACATCCTCGTAACCCACGGCCCGGCCTACGGACATGGAGACCTGTCAACGGCCGGCGGGATGTCAGCGCCAAGGGCAACCGGGTGTCTCGACTTGTTGCTCAGGCTTCGGCAGATCAAGCGGCCACGGGATGTCCACCCGCGAATCCACATCTTTGGGCACATTCGCGGCGGATATGGGACAAGTGAGTCCGATGAATTTCCCGGCACCACCTTCATCAACGCATCAATTTGCACCGAACAGTATCGTCCGACCAATTCACCAATTGTTTTCCGACTCAACAGGGCGGCGGGGACATAGTTCGAGTCGTTTGGCCACTCTTGTCTATCCGTCAAGGCAACGCCAGATACATGTCAACAACAGCATTTTAGCACTCCCACACAATCATTATTTGTGGAAGAGGTCGAGGCACTGAAGAAAAATCGGACCAGCCTTGACATGAGATTGAATCTCAATATCATGCCAAGGAATGTGAATTTTGCTGGCAAGTAGCTGGCAAGTGTGAAAAACAGGAAGGAAATCTCACAATGAAGGGTTTGGTTCTTCGTCGGCCGCGCAACGGTTTTAGCCTTGTCGAACTGCTTGTGGTGATCGGGGTGATTGCGCTGTTGATCAGTATTTTGCTCCCGACGCTGAACAAAGCACGATTGGCGGCACGGTCGGTGGCGTGTAAGTCGATGTTACGGCAGTATGCGAGGGCAACCGAGATGTACACCATCGACAACAAGGGGTGGATGCCCGATTCACACAAGTTTCTCAACTATGATGAGGGGCTGCCGCGATATATGGGCAAGAACGTCATCATTGAAAAGGTAGCGCGCTGCGTTGGCGATCAGATCACCGAGGAAATGTCTCGTTTGGGGTTGTTCACGCCGACCATCGCAACGGGCGAGACGTATGAGGTGAAGGTCAGTTATGGCGCGGGTGAGAATTCTCTTTCCGCCAGCGCCCGTCCGACGTCGGTTGGTCCAAGGCCATTCTGGGTCAAACGAAACTTTCTCAAGGGCGACTCCACCAAAATCATGATTTGGGCGGATTGGCAGAACAATCCGGCTGTCTCAAACCCAACAGTCGCGGTGGTCAAACCGATCAATAACAATATGGGCAGCCTTTGTTTTCGACACCCCGGATCAGGCAATGGCGTGGCCAACGCGGCCTTTCTTGACGGCCATGTCGGAGAACTGCACGCATTGGTAAAGACCAAGGCCAATGGTCACGATCTGGCGGAAGACAACTGGCCAATCCCAGAGGGAGAACGCAGCGTAGGAGGGGCACAATACAAGTATTACCCCTTCGGCCCCGGCAAAAGCCAGGGTGTCGGCTACATCGTCAAGGGATACTGGCCGGGCATTGAAATCCGTTAATCAATGGGACGACGCGCGTGTCATTGCGAAAAATTATCTTTTGGGCGCATCTTTGTACCGGTCTCGCGGCCGGCATCGTCATCGGGCTGATGGCGCTGACGGGGGTGCTGTTGACGTATGAGCTGCAAATCAGCAACTGGGCCAACAGCGGCTATTGGCAGTCGCCGCCGGCATCCGATTCACCTCGATTACCCATCGCCAGTCTGCTGGCGGCCGTAAAACATGACAAATCGGCCCCCACCAACATCGCATTTCAAAATGACCCGGCCGCGCCGGTGGCGGTTTCATTTGGGCGTGGGCGAACGGTATATATCAATCCTTATACCGCAACTGTACATGGTGAAGGTTCACCGCGTGTGCGCGCGTTTTTTCGCGGTGTGACCGACCTGCATCGCTGGTTGGCGCTATCCGGCGAATGGCGCACCACCGGTCGGGCCATCACCGGCGCTTGCAACCTGGCGTTTTTATTCCTGGTCATATCGGGATTTTATTTGTGGTGGCCAAGGAGATGGAGTTGGAATGCGATCAGGTCCATCTCCCTGTTTCAATTGCGACTGCGTGGCAAGGCCCGTGATTGGAACTGGCATCATGTGATCGGGTTCTGGTGCTGGGCACCGCTGCTGATCATTGTGGCCAGCGGTGTGGTCATTTCCTATCCATGGGCCGGCAATCTGATCTACCGTGCTGTTGGAGAAACACCTCCCAATTCGCCGACAGGCGCCCGGCCACAGGTTTCCAGGACGCAGGAGAAAAGGCCGGATTTTTCCCTGACCATGAATGGCGCGGATCAGGGGTTGCTTGCCGCTCAGCAATATTCCGACAATTGGCGCTCGGTGTCCCTGACATTGCCACAATCCGCGGAATCTCCCTTGGTGTTTACCCTTGACCACGGCAATGGCCGACAGCCGCAAAAGCGTTCGCAATTGTCGATTAACCGCGCAGGCGAGGTGATTCGATACGAACCATTCGCCAGCCAGAGCTTGGGTCGAAGACTGCGGGCGCTGGCGCGATTTGGACACACCGGCGAAGCGGCCGGCATCATGGGGCAATCCATTGCGGGCCTGGCCTCGGCCGGAACGGTGGTCTTGGTCTGGACGGGGTTTGCACTTTCATGGAGAAGATTGGTCCCCACCCGACGACGTTCAACCGCCGAGCCGTCGAATGCTTCGCAGTCATTGCAACCAGCCTGATCCTCATGACGAACCTCTCGGTGATAACGGATCACGCAAGGCGCACCGATTGATCCATCGCACGGCAGGGGAGCACCACCTATGGTCGTGTGGCCGACGAATCATCCACACACAAGGTATTCAGCGTCTCGGCCCGCAACTGTTGCGAGCTGTTTTGGCGGATATGTTGCAAAATGGATTTGAACGCGGGCGAAACATAAGTTTTGCCCGTTTTGCCGTCGAGATAGGTGAAGTCGAAATTTTCGTAGACGATTAATCCATCGATCGCCTGGCTCTGCCACACCCAGCGCAGCCGTTCGGTGATCTTGTCCACATCGGCCTGGGTCAGTGGGTTGGTCTTTAACTCCTCGGGATTCCAGATCGTCAGCCACCAGGTCTGAATCCGGGCGTTGGCCCAGACTTTCAGGCCGTTGGCGTGGGCCAGATCACACACCTCTTTGGCGATATCCGCCCCCTTCCCCTCATAACTGCCCCACGGCCAGGGGGTCAGCTTCAGTTCCACCGAATCGCACAGTTTCTCCTCGATCCACCGATTCCACTGCCATTGGATGCTCACCGGCACATTGTTCATGTTCCAGTATGGAAATTTCCTGACCATCAACTGGTTGATCGACAGTTGGAATTTCACACCCCGTTTGGCCGTCAATTCCCGCGCCTCGCGGACGAATTGCGTATAGGCATCCCCTTGCAATTCGCGCCATTTTTCGCGGTCAAACGGCTGGGTGAGAATATTCACCCCATATTTTTGCTTAAATGCCTCCACCACCGGCGGGTTGAATCCAAATTCATCCGGCTCGGTGTACCAAGTGGCATGGTTGTCCACGCGCAGGGTGATCCCATCCGCTCCATCATCGATCAGGTTCTCGATCTGCTCCAGCCAGTAGGCGCGAACCTCCGGATAGCTCGGATGCAGCACATTCATATATCGGGCCACGCCGCGAACGACGGCGATGGATCCGCCGCCGGGCGCATCCAATGTCCGATCCGGGTCGTTGTTGGACCCCTGAGTCACGCCAAACCAGTAGGCGGTTGTTTGCGGGGTTGAGCCATAGGTACTGTCCAGCGCATATTCCGCCGGGATACCCCACCGTCCGGTATGGACCAACCAGAAATACCGTAGTGTCGTATCCCGCAATGTGGCGGTGTCGATGGCATCCCGGTCCGAAGAGGAAGGCAATATTGTCAATGTCTTGTCATACAATTCGATGATCCGGCTGGCCGAATTGGTGAAATCTCCCGGTCCTTCCTTGTCGAATGTCGTGTGTACGACGAAATATCGATAGGCCGGATCGATTTTCAATCCTGACAGTGTGATGACTCGAACATCCTTCCCCTGTCGCTCTTCCACCGCGCAGGCGAAGGTCATCGGCCCGGTGTACGGCTCAAATTGGCCATTCTCCTTTCCGATGAGCAGTTCGAGGTGCTGACGATCCACCCGTGTGGGTTTGGCATCCAGTTTGACCAGTTTGATCGTCGCCACGGGCGTATCCAGCCGTTCATCGACCGGCCGGCGTTCGATGCGCATCTGGGAATGTTTGGCCACAAACGGGGCGTAATCGTACAGTCGTCCGCTGAGCGTGGTGATGTGGGGCATGTCGGCCGGCACCTTCACCGCCGGCGGCACCTCCGCATTGATGCTGCCGGTCTCAAACGGCTTGAACAAGGCGTAGAACGTCATCCCGTTGCGATGCGCTGCATCCGCCACCAGACGAACACCATCGTGCGGCGTGACATCCTCAAAGACCGATTTTTCCAAATATCGTTCGGGACAGATGAGCCAGTTGACCTGTTTGAACCCCAGCGCCGCCAGTTCCTTCATCAGGTTTTCGATATTGGCGGCACTCGGCCTTGCCCGCGAACGCCACATGTCATCGGTAATATCGACCGTCACCGCCATCGGCTTGTCGATCGTTGCCTCCTGCGGATACGGGTCGATAACCTGTGGCCAGGAGGATGCAATCGCCACACCCGCGTTCAGAACGACAAGTGCCGCAACAACGAAATTTGCAATCTTCATGTTCTTCTTTCCAGGGGGGGTGCTCCGTACCCGTTTACACAGGTCTTCGCCGTGACATCAACAGCAAGCCGCCCGCCATCGCCAGCAGCATTGTCGCCGGTTCCGGGACGAGTTGAATCTGAATCGTGTCCATCAGGATTCGATTGGGCATCAGCGCCGGATCGAGCTGCGAGCCGGCAAAGCCGCTCTCATCGTAAAACAATCCGATCACATTGGGTTCCAGTTCCACGAGGCTGGTATAGGATGAGCCGACGCCGGAATAGATCGGCACCTCCTGCCAGTGATCGCCCGTGCCTGAAAAATCAACCAGAATATACATTCCCGGCCGACCGGACGATGCCACCAGCGCCCCATTTTGCAGGAGGATGATAGCCGGATCGACCCCGTAGTCGGCGATCTGGATTGGCGCCGACCAGGTCAATCCGCCATCGCTGGACTTGGTCTGCATCAATGCCGCCGGGTGTGTGTTGTCCGTGCGCATCAACGCCAACAGGTTGCCATTGGCCAGTTCCACAAGGCTGGATTCGTTGTACCCCTCACCGCCAGGGCCTGCGCCTGAACCGATACTGGCCAGATAATTCCACGTCTGACCCTGATCGGCTGACCCGATGACATATGAACTCAAAATACTGGGATCGGCATTGTCCAGCCCATAGGCCGTGGCCACCCAGTCTCCGTTGTCCAGCTCCACCAGTGAACGGTGCATCATCAAATACGATGTTGCAAACGGGAATGTCACCGTGCCATAGGTCTGGGTCGGTGTTGAGCTGGATGATGCCCACTTGTGCGTCATCAGCCCCCATGTCGTATGTGGGGTGGAGGGATCCGCATCCCAGCGGGAGAGCATGGCGGCTCCTCCGCCGGGGAGATTGGTTGAGCTGATATGGGGCAATTGCGTACCCGGCGACGGCGTCTGCCAGGTCTGGCCATTGTCATGGGAGACCTGCAGTATACTCGTCTCCTCCGGCGTCAGGTGCTGTCCAACGGAATGGGACAGGGAAATGGTCCCATCCGTGAATCGGTGGGCGTAGGTGAAGTTCACATCCTTGACATTGGTATCGACGACGGTGGTCTTGAGGATGTTGACCTGTCCGCCCACGAGCGGGATCGCCATGTTGTTGTTCGTCCAGCGCAACGCGCTGACATTGGCTTTTCCGACAACATCGCTCGAACCGTCGCCAAATAACAATTGGTTGCGAGTGTCGGCGCCCGGCCCGCCGCTGAAGGAAACAACCGGTGTCGTATCGCCATCCAGATACAGTCTTGCATCGGCCAGTCGGGTATTGATCGAAAGGCGCGCATCATGCCAAGAGTTGCCCAGGTTGATGTTTGTGGTGCTCATGGTTCCGCCGGCATTCAGCCGTTGGATCCCATACCGCCCGAACGTGAGATAATACAGATGTTCCGTCTGGCCATTGGCGGCCTGCAGCGCGGTGGGCGGCCGGACAACCCCCAGCGACAACTGCGGATTGAAATTGAGCCAGTTCGTATCCGTGATCCGAAAGCGAAAATCAAGCGTCATCAAATCGGAATTGGTTCCGCTGCCCGTGCCCGAATCCAGATGATAATACGAATATTTCGCCGCGCCCGATGAGGCGGTGTTGTCCAGACTCAGCACCCACGGGCCGGAGCCTCCCTCCTGCTGCACCACGGCGTTGGATGCGGTGTATCCATAGGCCGACCAGAGGGGTGAGGCCATCGTTCCCGGTTGTTGGTCCGGCCGCAGTTGGCTGGCCGCATCGTAGGAGGATTGATACCCATTCGAGGGCGTAAGATAAGATTGTGCAAAGGTCATTGATGCCTGTGACACGCAGGTCATCAAGCAGGCATGGACAGAGTATCGCAATACGGGATTCATAAACGCATCCCTCCATCATCCGCATTGTATTTTGTGGGAATTACGATAGCGGACCCCCGCCCCCTCTCCCGGAAAACCCGAGAGGGGGGGCGGAGAAATCCGACAATCCTGCTTACGCCTGCCGACGCCGGCGCATCAGCATCGTTGCTCCACCCAGGGCCAGTAGGCCCAGCGATGCCGGCTCGGGAACAACCGAAGCAAGTTCATTGTTGGTCAGTCGGAGATAGCTCAAATGAACTTTGCCTTCAACAGCACCCTGTCCATCCCCGAACCACACGTCATTATTCGTACCGCCGGAGGTGAATGTGCCGGTGATGCTGTACTCAGCGGTAGCACTCCCATCCAGGTACAGATCCGCAGTGTTCGCGGCTACATCAATCAGCACTCGCGCATCGTGCCAGTCGTTTCCAAGTGATACACCATGAAATGAGAATGTGTTGCCGTTTAAGATACCCGTCGTACCAAAATCAAAGAGGTACGACCTGTCGCCGCCTGCGGCGGGTCGGTTCACAGCCAGGCCCCATTGCCAACCTGCCGGGACGTCGATCAAACGGAACCGGAAATCAAGTGTGATCTTGTCGCTTGCCGTTCCAGCTCCGGCCCCACTGGTCAGATCGTAAATCGGCCACTTTTGCCCTGACGTAGCGGTATTGCCAAGATACAACGCCTGCTCGCTGGTTACGCCATCGGCCAGGATCGTCACATAGTTGTCCGCCCCGGAATTGCCGGACTGATAGCCGCTATTGGTCCAAGCAGGCGACGCCGCTTCCGGCAGATCGCCGCCGCTGGCTTCATAGTTCAGTTGCCATCCGCCCGATGGCGCCATCCACGCCGCCTGCGCTGTCGAACCGGCGAGAGTAAAAGCCAATCCCCCTGCAACCAGACACGATACATAAGACGCTCTCATAAGAGACCTCCAAAAAAGGAAATGGATGATCCATCACACGATGGACCGTGTATTATTTCACCATTCTGAACCCGGATCCCGCTGCCACAGGTGATCATTGGATCCATTGGTGACCAGTGTTGTGTAATGAAGGGATTCAACGTGCCCATCCAGGAACAGGCAGTTCACCATGCCGCGATGGCGATCCTTGTCAAAGTGGGCATCCCACAGGGTAAAATTGTTCGGGTTGTACATGTTGGGAACCGAGATCACACCCGAGGCGATCGTCCACCATGGATAATCCGCATAATGGATGGTCAGGGCTGAGTTTTTGACCTGATTGCGCTTGAACTTCGCCCAATTGGTTCCATCCCAGCAAAGATGATTGTTCTCACAATAGCTGATGTATCTGGCGCCCCACTTGTTCAAATGATCCTGTTCCACCAGATCAGGCCATCCAAAGGGGACCACACCGGCCCCATAGGAGGTATTGCCACCCATGGTTGGGTCTGATGGGCAAATACAAACCTCCAATTTTGGACCGGGGATGGAAAATGAGGGTGGATAGGGGGGTGATCCACCACGCAGATACGGATAGAACAGGGTTGCCAGATGCAGATCCAACACCACGTTTTCGATGTAGCCGTGGTAATCCTGCGCATACAAGAGAGAGGCGATGCCCAGTTGCTTCAGGTTGGACTTGCACGCCACATCCTTGGCAGACTCGCGCGCCTTGTTCAGTGCCGGCAACAGCATCGAGATCAAAATCGCGATAATTCCTATGACCACAAGGAGTTCAACCAGGGTAAAGGCTTTTGGACCTCTATGACTGGCCCGCGTTCGGTCGATTTGCCGCCCCATACCACCCGCTGCCGTGCAGAATTGTGAATTCATGAGAGTCTCCCAAAAAAGTGTCCGCCAACCACTCCGTGCCAAAGAGTCCTCAATCAACCTTTCAACGCGCCCCCTTGCGATATCGCACTGACAATTGATCCTTCGATGATATGGTCCTGGCCGACGGTATCATCGTCGGTTCCACTGGATCATCATACAATTCCATGGCTCCCGCTTCGCCGCGGTTGATGTGATCGCTCATCCATCGCCGCGCACCCTCACCATCATGCTTCTTGAGCGACCGCAGGATGCGGGCGTGCGCCCCCCAGGTCCAACAGGCGTTATTGAATTCCGACGACGGCGATGAAGGCCATTTGCGGTTGCAGAGCTTGGAAATCAGCCCGAAATCCTCCACCAGCCGCTTCACCCGCTCATTGCCGCACGCGCCGATCACCTTCCGGTGAAACGTGGCATCGGTCAACGAGAACCGCCTTCGCTCCTCATCCGTAAAGTTGGGCCGTTTATGATCCCGCAGCATCCGGCACATCCGCAACATCTCATCGCACAGATGTTGCATTTCCTCCAGTTGTTCCGGCCCAAGCCGCGTCGCCGCCCGCGCGGCCGCATACCCTTCAAGCACTTCCCGAAGCTCAAAGAGTTCCCATATTTCCTGACGGGAGAATTTCTTGACGAACGCGCCACAATTCGGTGCGTGTTCCAGCAACCCCTCGGTCCCCAGCCTATTCAACGCCTCCCGCACCGGCGTGCGGCTGACCCCGATCTCCTTGGCCAAAGCTTCTTCGGAAAGATGCGCCCCCATGGTCAACTCACCCATCACCATCTTCTGGCGAATGTGGGCGTAGGCGCGATGTCGATTGCTCAAAACCGCCATGTACCGATTGTATACGATAAATACGAGTTTGTCAATAAAATTTTTATCCTCATTTTCGTCTTATTAAAATGGGTAATTATCCGTGCGGGCCGAATCAATAAAGGCTTAAATTTCGTGTTTTCAATACGAATAGGGAGAAGTCGGCCAGTTCACCCACCATTTGCGGAAATTCTCATTCGCCCGGCCATTGTAATTGGGGTCTCCAAGCGTATCCGCTTTGAAGCTTTCCGCGTGCCCATCAACAAAAGCACAATTGACGTACCCGCCATGCCAGCGCGTGGGTAGGCATTTCTCCCATTGCATCAACGCCGGCGAGATCGGGTCGGGAATGAGGATGAGGTTGGTGCCCAGCATCCACCATTGAAAATCAGAATAGAGGATAGTTTCGGCCGAATGAGGGACTCGACTGAGCCTGACCCAGCCATCCATGTGTCCGTTCATGGCATAGCTGCGCCGGCCATAGTCATATATTCCGCTCCATTCGGGTGGCAGGTATAGGCCGTATGGCAAGGCGCCCATCGCCTTGTCGCCACCCATCGTCGGGTCGCTCGGACAGACCAGCACACCCAGCGCGCCCGCCTCGCCGGGCGGGATCAACGCCGACGCTCCCAGATCGGGCCGGATCAGCGAAAACCAGAAAACCGTGTAGCTCCCACCGCTGTATTGATAAGTAAAATCCACCGCCCGTGGCAGTGTGTTGTGATAATCCTGCGCGTACATGAGCGTGGCCTGGCCGATCTGTCTCAGGTTGGACAGGCACGTCACCCCCTTGGCCGACTCGCGCGCCTTGTTCAAGGCCGGCAGCAGCATCGAGATCAGAAGGGCTATGATGCCTATGACGACAAGCAACTCAACCAATGTACATGCGGTTGGACCCCCAAATCGCACCCGCGGCCAGCCGGCTCGCCGACTCTCACTGTCCACGATCGAGAAAAACCCCGTATTCATGAGAGTTTCCCAAAAAAGTGTCCGCCGATCTCTCCGTTCCAAAAAGTCTTCAGAACCCTCTCAACAGGCGCCCGGCCACGTCACAGCGATTCATCCCAGCCGTCGAAAAATTTCATGAATGTGGCCTCGCTTCGGCCGATATGGTCGTTCATCCATCGCCGCGCCCCCTCGCTGTCATGTTTTTTCAGCGCCCGCAGGATGCGGGCGTGCGCCCCCCAGGTCCAACAGGCGTTGTTGAACTCCAGCGATTTGGGCGAATCCCAGTTGCGATTGCATAGCTTGGAGATCAAGCCGTAATCCTCCACCAGCCGTTTCACCCGATCATTGCCGCAGGCGTCGACCACCAACTGGTGAAACGTGGCATCCGCCAGCGAGAATCGCCTTTTTTCATCGTCCGTAAAGTTGGCCCGCTTTTGATCCCGCAACATCCGGCACATCCGCAACATCTCATCGCACAGGCGCTGCAAATTCTCCAGTTGTTCCGGCCCGAGCCGCGTCGCCGCCCGCGCGGCCGTGTATCCTTCCAGCAACGCCCGCAGTTCCAGCAACTCCCACAACTCCTGTCGGGAAAAACTCTTGATGTACGCGCCGCAATTCGGCGTGTGTTCCAATAGCCCTTCGGTCCCCAGCCGGTTCAAAGCCTCCCGAACGGGTGTGCGGCTGACCCCGATCTCCTTTGCCAATGCCTCTTCCGAAAGATGTTCCCCCATCGACAATTCACCGGCCGCCATCTTCCGGCGAATGTGTGCGTATGCGCGTTGTCGATTGCTGACGACCGCCATGTTGACATTGTACACGATAAATGCAGTGTCGGGTACATTTATTATGCCGCAATTGGGCCGCTATCGGGAGAGCGTGCGGAAGCGGGCGCGGTAGGCGGAGGCGCTGAGGCCAAAATGGAGGCGAAATTGGCGTGCGAAGTGGTTTGGGTCATCCCACCCCACATCGTTGCCCACCTTGCTGATCGGCAGGTTGGTTTTCAACAGGAGTGAAGCGGCCAAATCGGCACGACGGCGACGAAGATATGCCAAGGGGGGCAGTCCCGCCTGGGTTTTGAAGATACGAACCAGATAAGAGCGTTCCAGACAGGCAAGCGAGGCCAGTTCTTCAAGCGTCCAAGGTCGGGCGGGGGATTGTTCAAGAGCCTTGAGCACATTGGCGACGGCTCGATGGTGCGTGGGGGTCGCGGAGGGTTGGAGCACCTGCGCGGATGCCCTGCCAAGCTCGCCAAGCACCAGCAGCAGCAGGCCGATCTGGTCGGATCGGGCGATTGCCCCTTCGGTCTTTTTCATTTCGGCGAATTGGCGGCGGCAATAGGTCAGCCCGGCCGAAGGAAGTTGAAGGGTGATAATCCCTCCGGCTCCCTGGCCGACGGCGGCCGGTCCCAGAAGTCGGCCAAGGAGGGGGTCGGATTGGCACCATTGTAGTTCCCTGCCCAGCAATTCCTGACTGAAACCGCAGATGAAGACCCGCAGGCCGCGACAATCGCGATAGGCGTGCCATGCGCCCGGTCGAAGCAAAAAGGCTTGTCCTCGATGCAGCGGCGCGTGGCCCTGGATGGTCCAATGTGTTCCGTGTCCTCCCTCGATGATCTGAATTTCAAAATAATCATGATCATGGGGGTTGTCGCTGCCGGAGATGCTCGCCCGGCGGATCATGACCGGCGCATCACCGGAGGCGAACAGTATTCGTCGGCGATAATGCATGGGGGCCAGGCGCGACATGGCAGGCAAACGTAGATCGGAAAAATTAGAAAGTCAATATTATGCTATAAAAAAGCGCCTGTGGGGCTAACATCCGTTCGGATGGCATGCGCATAATTATCCCCGTGTAGAAGGCATATAATCACACAAAAGGAGCAATGATGGCTGCGCAAACACAATCGAACAGGGCGAACGAAATTTCGCAACAGACCATTGACGCCTACCGGCGGGATGGGTTTGTCCGCGTGAACGGGATCATTTCCAAACAGGAGGCGGCGGAGTATCGTCAGGCGGCCATCGCGGCGGCGGCGGCGAACAAGAGCAACACCGTAGGCGATATATTCACCCAGCATGTCAACATCTGGCGGGTGGATGAGGCGATGCGCCGTTTGACGTTTCATCCCAACGTCACGGCCGTCGCCCGCAAGCTGGCCGAGGTGCCACTGCGGTTGTGGCACGACCAGATTCTCATCAAGAAGCCGCACAACAACACACCCACCGAGTTTCATCAGGATCAACCCTATTGGCCGCACAACAATTCAACCCATCCGATTTCCATCTGGATCGCATTGTGCGATGTTCCGCCGGAGCGGGGGTGCATGACGTTCATTCCCGGGTTTCACAATCGCAACGATCTGGCAGCGCAGGACCTTGGCGATGCCCGCAGCATGTTTGAGATGTGCCCGGAGATGCAATGGGAGTCGCGGGTGACGGTGCCTCTGCGGGCGGGGGACTGCACGTTTCACCACGGGCGTTGCCCGCATCAGGCCAATGCCAACAGCACCGATGAGCCGCGCGTGGCGCACGCCGTGATTTTTGTCGATGCCAGCACAACCTACAGCGGTACCAAGCACATCGTCACCGATCCCCTTGGTATGAAAGCCGGCGCGGTGCTGGATGGGGAACTGTTCCCGATCGTCGGCGAATGAGATTAAGGACCGAATCAGAGAGATATTATGGCCGATGTGATGGTCAACAAAAGTGGATTGGGTTCATCCATCCGTGAGCGAATCAACGCCTGCTGGCTGGGCAAGAGCATCGGCGGAACGCTGGGGATGCCGTTTGAAGGAAACCTTGGGCCGATTGATGTGTGGTTTTACACCCCGGTCCCCAAGGCGATGCTTCCCAACGACGACTTGGACCTTCAGGTGGTATGGGCGTGCGTGCTGCGGGACATGGCCAATCCCGTCGTCAGCCGGCATGTGCTGGCGGATGCATGGGAACGGCACGTTGAATTTCCCTTTGATGAATATGCGGCCGCCAAACGCAACATGCGGCTGGGGTTGAAGCCGCCGCAAACCGGGGCGTATGACAACTGGTTTGCCAATGGAATGGGGGCGGCCATTCGCAGCGAGTTGTGGGCGTGCTTGGCGCCCGCGACGCCGGAGTTGGCGGCGGCCTATGCGTATGAGGATGCGTGCGTGGACCATGCCGGCGAGGGGGTCTGGGCCGCCATGTTCCTGGCGGCATTGCAGAGCCTGGCTTTTGTCGAATCCGACCCGGAAGTTCTGCTGGATCAGGCGCTGCGTCGGATTCCACGTGAATGCCTGATTCATCAGGCGGTCACTGACGTTCGACGGTGGATGGATGCATCGGATGACTGGATGGCCATTCGCAGGCAAATCCTTGAGCGTTACGACCACGAAAATTTCACGGATGTGACGGCCAACATCGCCTTCACCGTCATGGCGTGGCTTTTGGCGCCGGATGACTTTGGGCAGGCCATCTGCATCGCCAACAATTGCGGCCGGGACACCGACTGCACCGCCGCCACGGTGGGGGCGCTGATGGGGATCATCAATCCCGCATCCATACCGGCCAAATGGATCGAACCGCTGGGCAACAAACTGGTATTAAGCCCTGAAATCGTGAATTTGAGCGCGCCTCCGCAGACGCTCGATGAGCTGACCGACCTGGTGATCAACCTGCACCGGAAAATCGACTCTCGCCGACCGCCGGTCGAAGATCATCCATCAATCGACATGAAGGATTTGTGCATCAAGGCCAAGATGGCCTTCGTAGGCGCGTTGCCGATCAACCGTGAAGCCATCGAACGATTGCCGGAGGGTGTCTGGTCGGAAGTGCGGTTTGATGGGACGATGGGGAGGTTGTCGGCGGAAGAGTTCAAAGACGATGTGTTGCTGCTGAAATTTCCGGTCAATATCGAGACGCCGCAGCGGGTGCGCATCATGTTCAACACCGCACAGCCGTGCCGAGTGTGGATCGACGGCGCGGCCGCATTTGAGCGTGAAAAAGGGATCGTCTCCCCATCCCTGCATCGCAGTGTCATGCTGGCCAACCAGCACAAGGATTTGGAACTGGGAAAGGGTTTGCATGTGGTGACGGCGGCGGTTCGGCGATCGGCATCGGGTGGAGCGGCATGGAATTTCGGGGTGGGCCGATCCGATACGCAACAATGGCTTCCTCATGCAATCTACACGATTAATTAATCAAGCAGGTGAGAATACCATGTATGGAATGACCTCAAATACGATGTGTTCACATGAGTCAATTCGCCCATATCCATGGGGACAAGTGAAGATCGGCGGCTTTATCGGCGGCCGGATCGACTCGGTGATTCGCAACCGGATCATGCGGCAGGACATCGCCGCGCTGGTGGAGCCATTCATCACCCGGCAGGATGACAGGGAATGGCGCGGAGAATTTTGGGGAAAATGGTTCCTCTCGCTGGTCGATGCGTGGAATTACACACACGATGAATCAGTCAAACAAAAGATGGAAGAAGCGCTGGACGCATTGCTCAAGGCGCAGGATGAGGCGGGTTTGATCACCGCCTGTCTTCAACAGCCTGGGCAGTGGGGGCAATGGGACATTTGGGGGCGTCGATATACCCTGGCCGGCCTTCTGGCCTGCTATGAATCGACTGGAGATCAGCGCGCACTGCGTGCGGCGCAACGGCTGGCCGATTACACGATGGAAGAGTTGGCGCGATATGACACCAGCGTGGTGCAGATCGGAAAGTTTCTGGGCATGCCCTCAAGCACGATCATCGAACCATTGGTGGACCTGTATCATCACACGGGCGAAGAACGCTATCTTGACCATGCGCAGTCAATTGTCACGGATTGGCGACGATACGATGCGCCCCGTCTGGTCGACAAGGCATTGGATCGCATCCCGGTCGGCGATCGCAACCATGCGAAGATCACCGAGGAGAACTGGTGGTCGCGTGAGAATGGGCTAAAAGCGTATGAAATGATGGCCTGTTACGAGGCGTTGTGTCATCTCTATCGCCAGACCGGCCAAGGGGAGTATCTGAACGCGGCCGTCAATGCCTGGCAATCCATTCGCGATGATGAAATCATGGCCTGCGGGTCGGGGTCGGCCGGGGAATGCTGGTATCATGGGCGCCGCCATCAGTTGGAGCCGCTGGCGAAAATGATGGAAAGCTGCACGGCGATGCTCTGGATCAAGCTTGGTCTTCAGATTCTGCAATTGACGAATGATCCGAAGGTCGCCGATGAGATTGAACGGGCATTTTACAATGCCTATCTGCATTCCATGAAGCCCGATGGATCGTGGTTCTGCCGGCACAATCCGATGTCCGGCATCAAGGAGGCCGGCGAAAACCAGTGCGGGATGGAGCAAAATTGCTGCGTGGCCAACGGTCCGCGGATCATGATGCTCTGGCCACGAATGTGTGTCATGCGAGGGGATGAAGGGCCGGTCATTAACTTCTACGGCCAATATCAGGCCGATGTGACGTTGGATGAGGGCATTGATTTGAAACTTTCGATGGAGAGTGATTATCCCCGGTCGGGCGACATTCTCCTGCGTGTGGATCCATCCCGCGCAGCGCGGTTTGTGTTGCGGCTTAGGATTCCAGCATGGTGTGAATCCGCGCGGGTTCAGGTCAATGGCAGGCCGATCGAAAAGGTGATCGCCGGCACATACCTGAGCATCGACCGAACCTGGGAGCCAAATGATCGAATCGAAATCTCCCTTGGCATGAATCCTCGCCTGCTGGAGGAGACCGATCAACAAAAGATCGTTCATCAGGCCGTGATGTACGGCCCGTTATTGCTCGCCAGGGACAAACGCCTCGACGCCGGCCGATGGGATGAACCGGTTCGATTCATAATGGCAAATCACGGGCAAATCCAGATGTCACCCTGTTCGACATCAACACATGGAAGGGACATCTGGGGAGAGTGGACCGTTCCGGTGATGTGCAATGACAAGCAAATCGATGCGCACTACTGCGATTACGCCTCGGCCGGCAATACATGGGCCGCGGATTCACAGTTTCAGGTCTGGAGCCGTGGCGAGCGGTCAACTTGAGTTCAAATAGAAGACATAAACATCGTATTATCCGCCGCCTCCTCGCCATGCCGCGATGTTTCTCACGGCCGCATCATTACTCAAACTGACCGTTTTCACGCCGCCCGTAGCAGTTCGAATCGGCGGATCACGGCCCTTCCATGACTCTTTTTGATCACATCCTCCACCGCTTCGTCCCAGATCATCTGACGCATTGTCGCCGAATCCGCTCCTGGGCTGATTCAAGTTGTGGGTAGGCCTATAAAAAACGTGAAATATTCGGGTTAGGTATTCACTTCAACTGTGCAGCGCAGTTGATATATGCTTTGTAATCTACTTGGAAAAGTCTGATAAAATCTACAAATTATATTATATATCAAAAATAATTTGCAAAATCACGAAGATGGAAGTAATATACGTAGAGCACATAGCACTTGAGTATATTTATGAGTCGCTACAGTCAGGTTGCCCATAATATCGAACGCTTGATTCGCCAGCGAAACCTTCGTCCCGGCGATTCGTTGCCGTCGGAAAGGGAACTGGCCGTTCAGTTGGGCGTCACCTACGGGACAGTTCGCTGGGCAAACGATTTGCTGGCGCGCAGGGGTATTGTCGAGCGTCGCCACGGGCAGGGAACCTTTCTAGCCGGCGCGAAGGACAAGGCCGTCGTACAGAAACATCATCGTCTTGGCCTGCTCTATTTGGACATGCCTGACATGGGGTCCTATCTGCGCCTGATTGCATTTGCCGTGCAGAAACTGGCTCAACAGGCAGGTTATGAACTCGTCATCGAACAGATGCAGACCGACCGCGTACTGGGCGGCAATCCGCCAGAGATGATCCGCCGCCGATCGGTCGATGCGGTCCTTCTCTATGGAATGGTGCACGATTTTCACATCGAATATTTCAAGCAGCATTCGCTGCCGTATTTGGTGCTGGGCAACTGCTCGCTGAGCGTGCCGGCGCCACAAGTTCGGCTGGGAGCCACGTCGCTGCTGCGCGAGATTACGCGCGAACTACTCGTTGCGGGGCGCGATCCGGTTTGGTTTGAGGCCGATCCTTCCAGTCCGGAATATCACACAGGCCAGGAGATGCTCGCCGGGTACGTCGAGTCGATCGAGCGCCATGCCCGCCAGCCGTCGATGCATCTCTGCGCGCTGGAACCGGAACGCATCGATCATGTGGCGCAGATGCTGTGCAGGCGCGGGCTTGAGAATGCCGCGTTGATCGCCGAGCACTGGCCGGTGGCGTTGTTGCCCGCCGCACTCAAGGCGATTCATCCGAATCCGCAGAGTCTGCTGTATGTTCCGTTGCCGTTTGTCGAGGAGATGCCCAACATCATCAGTGGTCCGAACGTGGTGCGGTGGAGTCAGTTGATTCCCGCCGAAGAATTCGCCCGCCGGGCCGTGCGACAGATGATCGACTGCCTCGAAGGGCGCGGCGATCAGCTTCACGCAATTTCGATCGAGCCGACGTGCAAGCTGCTGCAAATTGAACCGCAGGCCGCAATGGAATTGAACTGGACCGACCGAATCGTCGAATCGTTCACCATCGAGCGTTACGGCGAAGGGTGCCGCCTGCGGCAGACGCAGGAGTCATGAGGTGTTCCATGAAAAAACGAATGGGTTTCACCCTTGTCGAACTTCTTGTGGTAATAGGCATCGTCGCGCTGCTTATATCCATACTACTGCCCGCGCTAAACCGCGCCCGCGAGTCGGCTAAACAGGTCGCGTGCATGTCGAACTTGCGGCAACTTTCCTATCTGCTTCAGCAGTACGCCAATGATTATCACGATTTCATGCCATGCGTGGCGTCTTCCGAGCTGATCGATCCGTTCTGGAACCAAAAGATCAGCCGGTACGCTTTCAAGACGATCCAGATTGGCGAAGGAACCAACAATATCTTCACCTGTCCGGCTCTGGCGGATGAGGCCTATCCGTATCCGACATTCAAGACGGCGTATGGTTTGAACGGATATCTCGGCAGTACGCTCACCGAACCGGTCAACGCCTGGTTGACGTTCGTCAAGCGGTCCACCGTCCGCCGACACAGCGAAAAGATCGTCGTTGGCGACGGTCTGACCGGTACGGTGATCCTGCTGGGACTTGAAGCGTATTTGCCCGTTAGCAGGCATCCCAACATGTCATTGAACATGGGCTATCTGGACGGCCATGTGGCCGGCATGCCCAGAGCGGATCTGAACATGGACCAGGGGGCATCAACCAACCCGTGGTATCGCAATTAAGCGGCCACAAAAGGAGAGTGAGTCATGAACGCAGTTACTCGGTTGTCCGCGGCCTTGATGATCGTCGGACTGGGCGCTGGTGCGCAAGCATCGCCGTATTTTATCGATGATTTCACCTACCAGGGGAGTACGCCGACATCGCTGCCGACGTATACCGCCGGTTTCAACGCCAGTCGGGCCGGCGACGACATCGACTTTATTTTCAACTGGCCTGACGATGACATCGGCGCAACTTATCCGTTGCCTGGCGCGCTGCGAGTCAACTATGGAGGGAGTGTTGGTCTTGACGAACAGACTCAGATTCGAAATGACACAACCCTGACAACAGACGTTCGCGTAGAGGTCGATGCCAGGAGCGTCTATGCGGCGGGAAACTACATGATGGGGCTGATCCTCAGCGAATCGACCGATCCCTGGAGCAGCGGCAAGTCGCTGTTTTTCGGTCGCAACGACGTGCAGGACCGATGGGAAATTCGCCAGGCCACCGCGCCGATCAGCGCGGCCTATCTGAGCGGCGGCAGCACGTTGCTGGGCACCGTCAATGTTGGACGAAATGGCTGGCCGACCTATGACCATCTCACGATTGAGCGCGCCGGTGGCGCCTTCACGTTCATCATCAATGGCAACACCGCCAGCGGCGTCGGCGCCGTCAGCGGAAACTTCCAATACGCCGGCGTGCTCATGGGCGCCTACGGGCGTGGGGGACAATCTCGCTTTGACAATCTTCAGTACACCGATCTGGCGGTCCCCGAACCGGGTACGGGTCTGCTGATTCTGGCGTTGGCGGGCGGTTTGCTGGTACGACGGCGGATGGGGCATCCTTCTGTCTAACGCTGGCGGATGTGCTGGAAAAGGTGATCGCGTACTTCAACTGAGATCGGTAAGACATGAAAGATGCGACATCCACGATGGTGGTGTTCCTCGCCATCATTCCAATGATGTTTTGTGTTGCCATGCCGTCGCGGGGATCGACGCCCGCGGCAGTGATGGGCTATCAAATCGAGGTCGTCGGTG
This sequence comes from Phycisphaerales bacterium, assembly GCA_020847545.1. Lineage (GTDB taxonomy): Bacteria > Planctomycetota > Phycisphaerae > Tepidisphaerales > Tepidisphaeraceae > JADYZN01. Next base: position 31,401 of record JADLBV010000007.1, on the reverse strand, counting down.
ACATGGAGCGCGTCGGGCCGCAGGCGGCCGATTTCGATCCCTCCGCTCGGGAAAAACGGGCGGAAATATGGACCGCGCGACAGGAACACGAGTCGATTCAGGTTGTGATTCTGGCAGGGGATCACTCATTGACCGACGTTCACATTTCCTGGACGGAACTCAAACGCGATGATTCCAGTGACGTGCTGGCGCAGGAAAGCATCACCTGTTATGTTGTCGATTTCGTACCGGACAATCCGAAACGCTAGCTTCCGAAGGAACTGGAGTGCGGGATGTTGGATACTCGACGCCTAATCGCCTGGCCGGACCCGCTGCGCCGCGCTGAAAAGTTCAACGTATCTGCCGGTGCCGCCCAACCGATCTGGGTCGATCTGCACACGCCGGTAAATACGCCCGCTGGAATCTATCGCGGTGAAATACGCGTCGCGCCCGCCGGTAGTGCGCCGACCGTCGTTCCGCTGGTCGTTCATGTGTGGGATTTTGACCTGCCGCGGGAGAATCATCTGCCCAACCTCTTTTATCTCTGGGAGCGCGGGTTATCCGAAAGCAGTGGATTGACACAGGGGACCGCCGAGTTCGACGCGCTGCGCAAAAAGTATGTCGAAATGTATCTCGATCATCGAATCAGCCCATCGGCGCCTTCGTATTATCCGTTGAGCATTCGCCAGACACTTAGGCGGGATGGTTCGATCAGCACGGATTGGTCGGCTTTCGACGCCGACATGCGCTTTGCAGTCTCTCGCGGGCAGACCGCCTTTCTCTGGCCAGGAACATGGAACATCGGGATGGAACCGCGGATCGCCGGATATTTCTCTACGCCATTCGTCTTCAGTGAAGCATCGCAAGCCTATGTCTGGGCCGATTTCATGAAAGACTGGGAGCATCGCACCGCGCAGGACTGGCGACGGATTGCGTCGGAGTATTCGCGAATGGCCGACCATCTTAAGTCCAACGGCTGGATGGATCGCTCGATCGCGTACATGGCCGGTGAGCCACACAAAGGTCATCAATCGCATGTGCCGGGCATCGACGATTTCGATTACACCCGACAGGCCACCCGCTGGGCGCACCAGGTAACGCCGCCGCTGCGGACCATGGTGACGCTCAACGCCGATCCGTTTTCTTCCGAAATCGCAGAAAATGTGTATATCTGGGCGATCGACACGACAGTGCTGGCGGGTCACGAACAGCGTGAGCAGGCCGAGCGCGCGCGCGGACGGCAGATATGGACTTATTTCCCTGGCCTGTACCGTACCGACGCCATGCCGGCGGCATACCGATTGGGCATGTGGTTCTGCTGGAAATACGACATGGATGGTTTCGGTCCGTTCACCGATCTGACGGCGTGGTTCGCCTATGAAGAGTTTCCCAACACGTGTGTTCTATACCCAGGGAAGGACGGGCCAGTAACATCAATTCGCTTTGAACTCCTCCGTCAGGGGATGGAGGATTACGAATATCTTTGGCTGTTGAACAATCTGTCTGAGCAGCTCGGTCAGCGGCATCCCGGATCATCTATGGTCAAGGAAGCATCGCGTCTGCTGAACGAAGCGGGTGTGATTCGAGACAAGGACCCGCTCAAGTTGGGGAACTGGGATTATTCAGGGAAATCCCTGATTAAGGCGCGGCACAAAATCGGACAGTTGTGTGAACGCATTCAACGCGTCTGCCGGTGACTACATGAAAATACCTGTATTTAAGATCAGCCGCGTGGAAATCGTGCCGAATCTGTACCATCCGCCCGAAAATCCGTGCTGGGTGGCCTGGTGTACGTTGTGGAGCGGCGAGCGCGGGCCGATGCTGGGTATGCTGCACATCTTCGGCGATTTGAATCGCCCGCCGCCCATCATGCCGCCTGAATTTGACCGGGCTTTCCCGAATTCGTTCTACAACATGACGGGACTGAACAAGCGACAGCGGCTTTTCCACGTCGATGCCCGGAACATCGGTCCCGCCGGCTTGCAGCAGGTCACGGAACTCGACGTGCCGGGAATGTGGAACCATGCGGCGTTTTATTGCATTTGCCGGCTGCGCTGCGGCGTGACGCTGGCGCACCGGATGCACATGGACCTGGCCGACGCGGCATGGAAAGGGCGCGGCGCCTGCATCGCTCGAAGTTATGATGACGGCCTGACCTGGCCTGCGGCGCAGAACGTCGAAATCATTTCGCCGCACGTCACCGGACACCTGGGACGCCTCTGGATCAATCGTATCATCGAATTGCGCGACGGCACGGTCGCCGCCGTCGGTTATGGCATTCAGCGTGGCGACGAAAACGAATATTACAACGTCAATTCGTATCTAACGACCTCGTCAGACCACGGGCAGAGTTGGTCGGCGCCGATCCTGATCGCGCCGAACGAAAACGGTCAGGTCGGCCTGCCGGAACCTGCGGTAGCGGAGTTGAGCAACGGCGACCTGCTGGTTATCTGCCGGGCGGAATTGAAACTCGAAGGCCCGTCGCTCTCCTATGCGCCCAATGGCGCTCCACGACGACAGGTGCGTGTCACGAAGAAAGCCGGACGGTGGATGGCCGGTCCGGTCAAACTTCTGGATATTCCGCACGGCGGGCAGCCGGAACTGCGCATGACCCGCCAAGGCGTGCTGCTCTACATCTCCCATGAAGGCGTCTGGGCGACGGTCGATGACGGCGATTCTTGGCATCGGACCACGCTCCCGCCGGCGGGGTACTACCCGCAGTCGGTGCAGCTTGACGACGGGCGGATTCTCGCAGTGGGGCATCGCGGCAACGACTATCCCTATCCCCCTCCGGAAGACATGACCGTCTGGGGCGTGATCTTCCAGATCGATCTCGCATGAGCGCCACCTCATCCAGCGATGAAACCGTGCCCGTCGAGAGGGAGACGGCATCAGATCGCCTATACCACGTTGGCACACTCACCTATACACGATGGGGGCTTTTCTCGCTGATGGCCTGGCTCCTGTGGGGCGATTTCGTTTTCTTTCTGATGGAGAGCGTGGTCCCATCCATCCTGCCGCTGAAGCTCAATGAACTGGGCGCTTCCAGCACGACGATCGGTCTTCTCATCACCACGCTGTCAGCAACGATGAACCTGATCATCACGCCGATCGTCAGCTTCCGTAGCGATCGATATCGCAGTCGGTGGGGACGACGCATTCCCTTCCTGCTCGTGCCCACGCCAATGATCGGCCTGTTGCTGGTGCTTCTTGGTTACTCCGAATCCATTGGCGGCTGGCTGGCAGCGCGCGGTATATTGTCGGGGATGACGGCATCCACCGTCGTGATAGCCGTCATCGCCGTACTACTGATCGCGTTCCAGTTCTTTAATCTCTTTGTGACCAGCGTGTATTGGTATCTGTTCAACGACGTGGTCCCGGCGCAGTTTCTTGGACGATTCATCGCGGTTTTCAGGATGGTCGGACTGGGAGCGGCGGGAACGTACAACCTGGCGGTGGCACCGTTCGCCGAAAGCCACATGCGCGAAATATTCGTCGTGGCGGCGGTCGTGTATGTGGCCGTGTTCGGACTGATGTGCCTGAAGGTGCGTGAGGGCCGTTACCCGCCGCCGCCGGCGAATGTCGGTGGCGGTCAGGGACTGGCGGCTTCGCTGCGCACCTACTGGACGGAATGCTTTTCGCAACCACTCTATTGGCTACTGTACGCTTCGTCCACGTTCTGGGCGCTGTCAATGTGCATGGAAACATTTCGTGTATTCTTCTTCCGAAGCGTTGGTGTTGGAATCGAAAACTATTTCCATCTCGTCGGAATGGCTCAGTGGCTGACGATTCCTTTTTTGTTGTTGGGAGGCTGGTTCGTGGATCGGTTCCACCCACTCAAGCTCATGTTGATTGCGACAGTTGGCCTGATGTTCATCACGCCGCTGCAAGCGACCTTCCTGTTCATTGATCTCCCGCCGCGGGCTGCATGGCATCTGCTGTTGGCCAGCAGCCTGGCGGCTATTCCGCTGGTGGGCCTGTTTACCGCGTCGGAGATTCCTCTATTGATGTACATGCTGCCGCGAAGTCGCTACGGGCAATTCAGTTCCAGCAACGCGATGGTTCGTGCTCTGGCGGTCATCTTCGCAGGGCTGTTGACCGGTGTATTCCTTGACATGATGGGAAAGGTGATAAACCAAGGCCCTGACGCGAAATATCGTTTCATTCCCGTCTGGATTGCATCATTTCAGCTACTCACTGTCATTTCGCTGATTCTGCTTCAAATCGCGTGGAAGCGAGCTGGCGGACGTCGTTACCGTCCGCCCGGATTCGAGGACGAATCCGCGACGTTGTGAAATGCAGTTGGAGCCATGAGAGAAGAAAGTCGGATGATGGCAGTGGGTTGGCGGATGCCCTATTCCCGTACCGCTCTCAGTACCGCGGCATCGTCCGCCAATGGCTGCGTCTACGCTATGTATTTATTCCCTGCCGGGTCGAACTCCCCACTGGTTAAAGGGGGCCGATTCTCGTTCGTCGAAGACGGCAACGGTTCATTCAGGACTACCAATAAAAACCACGCCGTGGCACACAAATATTACGACGTGGCCGGAGAGAAGAAACGATGTCATGTTCAGCGGCTTCGTCGGCGAATTAATGCCAGTAAGCCCAGACCTAACAATCCAATTGATGCGGGTTCAGGAACAGTGTTAATCTGGATGTCATCGGCGTACATGGCGTTGCCACCGGGCGCATGATAGATCAAGACACCGCCGTCGCTGGCGACATTGGCTGCACTCAGTGCGCTGGCAAAGCCTTTGTCGTTGGCAAGCAGCGTACGCGGCCCGCTGTTGGTGATGTCCGTGACATATGCATCAAAGGTGTCGTTGGTAAAATCCAGTTCCATCTCCAGCAGATACTTGGTTTGTATGGCAAAAGGGACGGCCGTGACGGTTGACCCGCCGGCACCGTACACACTGAAGGTCTTTGTCGGTCCCCAATATTCGATACCCCCCGGAGTGCTACCGCCACCCAGCGCTGCGTTGCTACTCAGGTAGAAAGCCGCGCCGTTGGCCCCTATACCGCTAAAGGTCTCCACCCCGCTGAGCATGGACAGAATTGAGCCATCAGCCACCGCCGCAGCGGCAGCGCCGAAGCCGCGGGCCTGGTAGCCGCCATAGAGTACATACGACTGCGTTCCCGATAGTGGAGGATAGGTCGGTGGTACATAACCGCTGGTGTTGTCGGGGTACAGAAGGCCGGTACCACCCGTGGCATTCCATCCGTTGGTTCCGTCGATGTCCGTTTGAGTCGCCGGATTGCCTTCATAGGCCGGTGGTTCAAAATCGGCGATCATGGCCGCGTGAGAAAAAGTACCAACCGCCATTAAACCGGCGGCAAACACCGTTGGGACGAAGTGATGCATTCGCATGGGTTCCTCCAAAAAAGTGATTGGTAAATCAATTACATATTTACCTTATAAAATTGGCAGTGTCAAATAAAAAATTGATATAATATTGACTAAATGAAATAAAGAGTTATCTTTATGGAGGTAAAGAAAGAATATATTTACCAGTTATGGGCACCACAATGACCAGCATCGCGGAACGGGCGGAAGTTTCCGTCGCGGTGGTTTCGCGTCTGCTTCGCGGGGATCCCACATTACGCATTTCCGAGCAGCGCCGACAGCAAATCTTTCGCATCAGCACGGAACTGGGCGGGGTCAAGGCCCGTGTTCGCAAACGCCGGCTGACCCACGCCGTGATGGTTCCGATCAATCGAATCTTCTCCCCGGCGAGCATCAAGATCGTGCTGTCTGAAAGTGAGCAGTTCAGATGCCTGGAAGCCAAGCTCAAATCACAAGGGTTTCGCCTGCATATGAGTTTTTTCGATCCAGGCGAAGAACTGCATATATATGAATCGCTCGTCCGGCAGCCCCGCGCCTGTGATGGTGTGCTGGTGCTTTCGGGTGTGGCCAATGAGGAATTGGCCCAGTTGCTTGGACTCAATCGGATGCCGCATGTGGCGTTCGATTCCGACGCCGAGCGATACGCGATCAACACCGTGCGCGTGCAGAATGCCGAGGGGGTTCGGCAGGCGGTGGCGCATTTGCATGAACTGGGGCATCGCAACATCGGGTTTGTCGGACCGCGGGATTCCAACCGCTATCCGCTCATGGTCGCGGCCCAGGCGGGGTTGCAATTGTCGATGGATGAATTGTTCAACTGTTGGATACCCCTAATCAGCGAGCCGACGCAGGAAAACTGGCGGCAGGCGACGATCGGGCCGTTCTCACAATGGCTGACCCGCCGGCCGGCCAGCGCACTTATCTGCTCGAACGATGCGATCGCCTACGGCGTCATGGATGCCATGGCCCGTGCCGGTCTGCGCGTGGGTGTCGATCTGTCGCTGGTCGGGCATGACAACACTGAAGAACGCGGCAGTCTGCGTACCGATCATCCGATCCTGACCACGTTGGACAACCCGACCGATAAGATCGGTAACCGCGCCGCCGAACTGTTGCTGAATCAGATTCTTCACGGACAGACGCAGATTGTCCATGAGCGTCTGCCCGCCAGGTTGATTGTTCGTGGATCAACCGGTCCGTGTGTGCAATAGGATTGATCGGCCGACTCGCGTGTGAATTGGCCGATACGCACTGGAAATACATCATGTTTCAACAGGCACGATATTTCGTCGTTGCGGTTATCATCAGCATCATGGCAACATCCACTGTACAACAAGCCAACGCGACCAATCCTCAATATCAATGGCATCAGGTGACCGCTTCCGCCCCCTTTGCCGCACGCGACGGCGCTGGGGCGCTGGTCTACAACAACAAGATGTGGCTTCTGGGTGGATGGAACCCATCCGATGCGACCCACTTTCCCAAAATCACCAACAATGAGGTCTGGAGTTCAACCAATGGTGCCGACTGGACGCTGGTCAAGCCCAACACATTCAAGGATGGTGTGTACAACCCCGCGACCGACTGGGAAGGCCGACACACCGCCGGGTATATTGTTCACGACAACAAAATGTATATTGTCGGCGGGGATGCCAACCAGGGACATTATCAGAACGATGTCTGGAGTTCGACCAACGGATCGACGTGGACGAAACTCACGGACAATGTCCCCTGGGGGCCGCGCGTGCTCCATCACACCGTTGAATTCAACAACAAAATCTGGGTAATGGGCGGCCAGACGCTGCCGCAATTCGCGGCCGCCCCCGAAACCTTCTATCGCGACATCTGGATCAGCACCGATGGCATCGCATGGCGCCAAGTCACGCCCAATGAACCGTTCTGGCCTCAACGTGGAATGATCGGCGGCGCGGCCGTGATGAATGGACGATTGTGGGTCCTCGGCGGGGGAACGTACGACACGCCGAATCACCCGCGCAACTATTTCAACGATGTCTGGAGTACCGCCGACGGCATCGAGTGGACACAACACACCGCCAACGCACCGTGGGCGCCTCGAGAATACCACGATGTGGCGGTGTTCAACAACGAACTGTGGGTCATGGAAGGGTACGACGGCGCGGGCAACCGCGAGGATGTGTGGCATTCCCCCGATGGGGTCAACTGGACCGAGTTGCCCGACACCCCCTGGGCGCCGCGTCATGCCGCGAGTGTTTTCGTTCACGACGACGCCCTGTGGATGGTCGCGGGAAACAATATGACGCCGGATGTGTGGAAATTGACGGTCGTTCCCGAACCAGGTGCAGCAGCGCTGCTGGGTATCGGCGGCGCGGCGGTGACTCTGCGTAGAAAGTAAGAAACGTTTGGTCGCAAAGAGCGAGTTCAATGGAGATTGCCATGAAAAAATCACGTCATGGTTTCACGTTGGTTGAATTGCTGGTCGTCATCGGCATTATAACGCTTCTGATCTCGATGTTGCTGCCGGCGCTCAATCGCGCCCGCCAATCGGCGCGCGTGGTACAGTGCATGAGCAACATGCGCCAACTCGGTTTGGCGTGCGTCAACTACGGCAACAGCTTCAAGGGGACGATACCACTGGTTCGACAGGATTGGTTTATTGTTCCCTATGTCAGCAACATGCACGACAATTGGGGGACGCTGTTGCTGGACGGCAAATACATCGCAACGGATGATGTCTTTTATTGCCCTGAATACGAACAGCCGGTCTGGAACCACCCAACGCTCAATGACCGGCAGTATTCCACCTATTGGGGATATTTCTCATATACGATGAATCTGGCGTGTTCCTATGACTGGGCGGCGAATATCTACCGCGCCAACAAATTCACCGATGTCCGCTCTTCCGCGGAGAAAATTCTGCTCGTTGAGGGAACCTTGGCCGAAAACAACAATGTCGGTTATTTCATGGCATATCCCTGGTATTCATCCAACCCCGGCATCGCATGGCCGAGGCATGGACGGCTCGAAAAGTGCAACGTGCTGTGGATGGATGGCCACGTCACCACGGTGCGCAACACAACGCCGGGCATTGCTTCGGGCATTTATGGTCAAGGCGCCCTGACAACAATGAACTCATCGCCGGACTACTGGCGGATTCGTTAAGGAACTTATTGCCACGGATTCGCCATCCAACGATGCCTTGCCGCACCCATATGACAATTCGCGCCCATTGGTTGTAAATTTTCAGTTGGAGAATGAATGCGATTTCATCCCCCTTTTTCTTTTTGCATCCTTTTTGTTGTCACGCTGATATCCGCACAAGCCGCATGTGCCGGCGGTGAAAACCTGGCCAAGGGAAAACCGTATACCTTCTCGATCCCGCCGAACTATCCGTTGTGTACTGATGCCGGCGACCCCACCGATCTGACCGATGGCGTCTATGTTGATGTCCCCAAGACCAGCTCCCTGTGGGGCCAAAAAGGGTGTGTCGGCTGGCAGCACACACGCGCCCCCGTCGCGATTACCATCGATCTGGGACAGGTTCAGCCGATCAGCGGCGTCGCGCTGCGCAGCGCGGCCAACGCCTCGGGGGTTTCGTTTCCATCGTCGATTCTCGTTCAGGTCAGCGACGACGGTAAAAACTATGTCACCGCCGGTGATCTGGTCCGCCTGGCGGAAGGGCCGTCGCACAAGCCTTACAACTTCTATGAAGAGTATCTGTTCAAGACGAGCCACCTCTCGACCCGCGGCCGCTATGTGCGATTCAATATCGTGCCATCGTCCATCTTCATTTTCATTGACGAAATCGAGATTCACCCCGGCGACAAATCACTGCTGACAGCGCCGTTGCGCGGCACACCCGCGAGCGAATCCGAAATCACCGACCCCCTGCGTCTTACACAACTGGGAGTCCACGGCCGAATCCGCAGCGATATCGACGCGGTCAAGTCGATGGTGAATACCTATGCCCCAAACACATCCCGCAACGAACTGCTGAATGAGTTATCCCGCCTGCGCCAGCAGAACGACACGACGGCATATCCACAGGAACTGGATGGTTTTCGCGCTGTCATGCCCCTCAACAAACTGCACGCTCAGGTATTGGCAGTGTACGGCCGGGCCTTGGCGGCGAACAAGTACGAGCCGCTGACGCTCTGGCACACGCCGCCGTACCGGATGCTCAACCTGCTCGAGCGCCCCATGGGCAATATGCCAGCGTTGTCCGTGCGAATGATGCTCGACGAGCATCGCGCAGAGGTCTTCAACCTCACCAACGCATCGGACCAGTCCCGGATCGTGCGATTCAGTCTCGAAGGGATTCCGGCCGATGTGGTGTGTGTGTATCAGGTCGAATATGTGGACACGCGCGAGTTCGCCGTCGTCGCCTCGGCGCTGGTAAAATTGTCGGCCAATAAGGGGGAATATCTCACCACCGTCCCCGCCGGCATGACCCGGCAAATATGGCTCTCGTTCAACCCAACCAAACCATCCCACGCCGGCACTTACGCCGGGCAAGTGATTGTTGAATCCGGCGATTTCAGAAAGACAATCGATCTGAAGTTGTTGGTGGCGCCGATTTCGATGCCGAAGCGGATGTCCTGCTCGATGGGGATGTGGGATTACGTTACGGACCTGAATTACCAAATTACAGCGAAAAACGCGGCCGCGGCGGTCGTGGACATGCGGTCGCATCTTGCCGACACCGTCTGGTGCGGCCCCGGCAGCGTCCCGGTCCCCAAGCCATCGGTCATCGACGCCCAAGGCAATCTCACCGGCGCGATCGACTACACCGCATGGGACAAATTCGTCAGGCTGTGGCCCGATGCCGGGCATTACATGGCGTTCGCGGCGTTCCATGACAACAGCACCCTGGCCGGCCTGTCGCAGGGAACGGAGGCGTTTGATCGACTGGTGCGGCAATGGGCCGCCGATTGGGCCAAACACAACAAGGAGGTGCTGGGACTGGCTCCGGGGCAAGTGATGCTGCTGACGCTGGATGAACCGGGAGCGGCCGAGCATTTTCTGACAACCGCGCGATTTGCCCGTCCGTTCCGCACCGGCACGCGCGACATCCTGCTGTTTGTCGATCCCGTGGGCATCGGCGCGCATGAGGTCGAACATGCCAAAGAGGCTCTGGAACTGGCGGATATCGTCTCGCCAACGCTGGGGCAATATCGCTCCGGCCCGTCGGAGTTGCGCGCTTTCTATCAGCAGTTGCGCGCCGATGGCAAGCAGCTCTGGTTCTATGACTGCAGCGGACCGACGAGACATTTTGACCCATCGTACTACCGCCTCCAACCTTGGTTTGCGTTCGCCGCGGGCGGCAATGGATCACAGTTCTGGGCATACGGCGACGCCGGCGGCGCCAACAGTTGGAACGAATACGCCGCCATCGGCAGGCAGAGCTTCACGCCCGTGTACATCTCGCCCGATAGCATCACCACATCCAAACACTGGGAAGCCGCGCGTGAAGGCATACAGGATTATGAATACGCGGTGATGCTCCGTGCGAAAATCGATTCGCTCGACAAAGCCTCGGCCGAACGGGCACGCAAACTGCTGGCCGATGTCTCCTGGGATAATCTTCAGCAGAATGTCGTGAATTACAACAAAAAATACCCACAGACATTCAACAATGCATCGTCCATTGGCGAGAAACTGCGGTTGAATATGCTGGACTTGTTGGCCGCTCAGCGGTAATGATCCGTACACCACCACATTGATGATCCTGATCCATCGATCCGCCGTGATCGTCAAATCTGCAATTTGACAACTACCTCATTGCGTTCTGAAATGAGACAGACAGTAAATGGACTTCACCGGAGTCAGTTGTTTGCGAGGAGCGTGAGAATGTTTGATCTGGGTCAGAAACCTGTGACGATTTATGGATCACTACAATCAACCATCGAGCAACTGCGCACCAATCGCCCGATGGATCTCAGCTCCGATTCGTGGCGGAGGGGCAATCCCAATGGCGGCTACGAACAATGGCGATCCATCGTCCAATCTCATCTTCGCGCGGCGCTCCATTACGATCCTCCCGCGACGGATTTGCGCGCCCGGACGCTCAATCGCATTGAAACTTCCGATTTCATCCGCGAACAGATTGAATTCAACACAGCCCCCTGGTTTCGCGTGCCGGGATATTTTTATGTCCCGAAAAAAGTAAAACTGCCCGCTCCGGCGCTGGTGGTGATGCATGAATGGGGCGGCCCAATCTTATTCGGCGCGGATCGCATCTGCGGCGAACCGGTTCACGAGATCATCCAGGAACATCGGGATGCGATCAGCAGCGGCCGGCCCCTTTCCGATTGGTTCGCATCCCGTGGATATTGTGTCATCAGCATCGACGCCTATCACTTTGGCTCGCGAATTCCGCGCGGCCTGCACGGCATTCCTGATCAGCTCGACCCGCGGACACTGGACAGTGATACCATCTGGAAATATTGCGCCATTGTGAATTCACTGCTCTACCTGGGCGTGCGGGAACTGAACTGGGCCGGAACCACATGGGCAGGCGTCAATTTCGCTGATGACAGCAGGTGTGTCGATTATCTGATCTCCCGCCCGGAAGTGGATGCCAAACGAATCGGCGCAACGGGTGTGTCAGGCGGCGGCTGGCGGACCAACATGCTGGCCGCCCTGGATGATCGAATCACCGCGGCCGTCTCGGTCGGGTGGATGACAACCGGTGATGCGCAACAGGCATACAACCTAGAGAAGGCGGTTGGCACATTCTGCCTCTTGCCTGGCGTATGGAACCGTATCGACGTGCCGGACCTGATCGCGATGGCCGCCCCAAAGGCATGCATGGTGGTGGTCGGCACGGAGGATGTTCTTTTCCCGCACCGAGGAAGGCGGGATGCCATGAATATGATTCAAAACGCCTATCAATGGGCCGGATGTCCCGATCGCGTCAGGTGTTACACACCTCAAAAAATCCACTGTTATGATGCGGATATTCAGGCAGAAGCCTTGGATTGGTTCAATCGGCATCTCTGATCTCTCCTTTGACCCTTTCTGGTACATAGTTGGTGCATAAAATTGTCTTGACTCCCTTATTGCTTGGTGTATAGTTGGTGCATGTGTCATGTTTTTGTGAACTCGTGACTGCATTTTCGCAAGGATTTTGTGAGTGAACAACCCGAGGAGAATGGAGTTGGGCATGAAAATAGCTGATTCGATCGCACTGATATGCCCGATCATCGCCGGCACTCCTGTTATGATTCAGGCGGCAACGGTTGCTTTTCAGACGGCAAATACGACTGTTGTATTCGACGAGGCGAAGTCATGGACCGTATTAAGCTTGACACGGAATGGCAAAGGGATCATTTCCGCCCCCAGCAGTGGACAAGGTACTGTGATTGCCGATCCCGACTGGGCAGGCTCCGTGCATGGCAATGAGGTGGTGCATTCATTTTCCATCACCGTGGATGGTACACCGGCCGCCTATTCTCCAAATGCCACATATTCCGGCAGTTCGCTGGCTTTCACTCGATCAACCACGCTCGCTACGGTACTCGATCTAACATCCGTGATGACGGTCACTGATGCGGGTATCAGTGAAACCGTTACGCTGACCCGCATCTCAGATGAACAGATTACTACAGCTTATGGATTCCTGGGATCTCGGGATAACCGCCTGACCGGTTATGCCAGCTATAGTCTGAACGGTTCTCTTACCGATTCTGGAACTACTGTGGCAAACGACGGCGGAAATGCCCACATGAATAGTGGTGCCATTGCTGTTGCACAGTACGACCCGGCCCTCGGCGATGGTCTGGTCTCCATAATCGAGCAAGGTGCCGAGCTGGGTTTGCATCACTTTATCTGGGATCGGGATTTCGACAACAAGCTGTATGCCCAGATGTCCTTGTTGCAGGGGGCTGGGACCATTGGTGAAACATGGACCATTCGTCAAAAAATCCGGTATTTTGACGCAACGCTTGAAAACTGGCAGGCCATAGCTGCTGCACTGGTTCCCGAGCCTGTTTCGACAGCATTATTGTTACCCTTTGCGGGCATTTTATTGCGACGAAAAGACCACCAGAGGAATTGAGGCCTGATACAGTCTGATCATTTTCTGGATGGTTTCTGGTCTGGTGCATGGTTGGGGTATAAAAATAATTTGACTTCTTTTTTATCTGGTGTATAGTTGGTGCATCAGAGAGGACCACTGAAATGCCTGTCTTGGTCGCCGAATCTCTTCGATATCAGAAAGTGCGGGAGGAAATTATCGGCTGGATTGCCGATGAGAAATTTGGTCCGGAAGGCCGACTGCCGCCGGAGCGAGTACTTGCCGAACAATTCAAAATGAATCGCCGTACGGTTCGGCGGGCATTGGCGGATTTGGTGGCCGAGGGGACGCTTTATAAGCAACCTCGAGCGGGGTGTTTTGTGCGTCCGGTGCGACACTCGGCCGTTCGTCGGGTGCGGGCTGAACGCCAGGGATTGGTTATTTCCGTGCCACTGTCGCGCACGTTCGATGAATTTCTCTATGAGCCGGCGGGCATCGCGAGGGAATATCTGCGGGGTGTCGCCGATGCCGGTCGGGAAAACGGCGCAACCGTTGAATTTCAGTTTGTCCCGCCACAACGCCACGTTGCTTATATGCTCGACCAGGTGGAACAGGACCCTCCGCATGGAATCATATTGTATGATGCGGGCAATCCTCAATTGCGACAAGTCACCAAGCGTGTCATCGAACGGAAAATTCCCTATGTCGCCTTTCAGCCGGAAAAGAGCCTGAGTTGGGAAAGAATCCGCAAGCTGGGTCTGAACTATGTGACAACCGACCAGCAAACCGGCCTGCAACAGGCGACGGCCCATCTGATCGGCCTGGGTCATCAACGCATCGCCTATTGGGAGCAAAATGAGACCGCCTCCACCCGCCAGGCCGGTTTTCGTCAAGCGATGAAAGAAGCCGGTCTTGAGGTGGATGAGTCTTTGATTGAGCATCAATTTGATTTCAACACATCATGCGTGATGGCGTTGCGTTCATTGATTGAACGCGGCGTCTCGGCGCTGGCGACCTCCAGCGACTACATCGCCATGAAGGTTTTGCGCGAGGCGGAATCGGCGGGGATTGAAATTCCCGGCCAACTGTCGGTAACCGGGTTCGATAACAACCCCATGTCAGGTGAAACATCACCGCCTTTGACCACCGTAGCGGTGGATCGTTATGAAACCGGACGACAGATGGCCTTGGCGCTGGTGGAGCAGCACCGCAATCCCGGCAATGACATGAAATATCAATACAAAATGCCCGTACGGCTTGTCGTGCGGCAGAGTACAAACACGAAAAACAATTCGGTCTTAATGGACCATTTTGCATGTGGCACTGGCAGTTGAGACCACTTTTTTGGAGGAGTATCATGTCAAGGCATCTCAGTTTATCGTTGGCGTCCGCCGGCTTGATGTTTCTGGCCGGGGCCGTTGTTTCCAATGGGGCAGTCATCAGTAATTTTGAGACACCGACGTATACCGCCGGCACGCATGAGCTTGACAGCGTGGATGGTTGGACACGGGCTTCCGGTGCCGCCAATGGAGGATGGGTTACACCAACCGGCGCCTACATACCGCCTACTTATCCCATTTTAGAAGGCAGCCAGTCTTGGCTGCAGTATGCCAACGAGCAGTATGTGCGTGGATGGGGATCCGCCTCTTCGGCGGTGGGCGATGGCTCGACCCTTTCGGCGTTGGTACGCCCTGGAACCATGAGCGCAGGTTTTGTCGGATTTTATCTTAATGCCACCAGTACAACCGCTGCGCCAGTTGTGGGCATAAGAATGAATTATGACGGCGCATCCAGCTATCAATTCAGAATGGCCAATGCATCCGGCGGGAGTTACGCAGGCTCTTTCGATCCTACGCACACCTACAAGCTTGAATTGGTTATCGATTTTACGAATCAAACAGCCGTGGGTTGGGCCACAGATGTGACGACCAGTGGGTCTCCGTTCAACATTGGTTCCATCGCCTTCGCGGGTGGCTCTGGCAATGTGATCGCGAATGGTGGAGTGCAACTGTACACCGCCGGAGGCAACTATCCCGTATATGATGATATCCAGATTAATGCCGTCCCGGAACCGGCGGCATTGAGCCTGCTGGGTTTCGGCGGCCTGATGATGCTGCGTCGTCGGAAATAAACCGGTCGGCCTTCGCCTCGCGGACCACAATCCGCGAGGAGAAGGGCTGACAGAAAGGTCATCGTGCGAAAGACAAACGCCTTCACGTTGGTCGAGTTGCTGGTCGTCATCGGCATTATAGCGATTTTGATCTCGATATTGCTGCCGTCGCTCAACAAGGCTCGGCAGTCCGCCCAGCGCGTCCAGTGCATGAGTAACATGCGGCAGGTCGGGCTGGCGATTCAGATGTACGCCGGCAACCAGCAGGGATGGGCTCCCATTCCCTATTGGCCATACAGTGCGACGACATATCGATGGTATGAATTCCTCCAGCAGACCCGCGACCTGACCTACACGATCAGCGAAGCCGACCCCACGGCGAAAATCAGCCAGGTGCTGTTTTGCCCGTCCATGCCGCGAATCAACCTTTCATCGACCGTGCCGGATGACACATATCGCATTAAAAACGGATTTGTCAGCTATGGGATGAGCCTGCAGTTTAACTTGACTTACCGAAATGCCGTTCTTACCTACGGCGCTGTCAAGTTGAATACCGTGAAACATCCCTCCGATGTGGTCATGGTGGCGGAAACAAACAAATGGAGCAATGGATATGTCGGTGGGTATTATGTCTATAGCTTCAACTCCGCTGATCCCGGCGGGCAGTTGGCATGGCCATGGCATCCCAGTGGCGGATGCAACGTGCTGTGGGCGGATGGACATGTCACCACCGTCTATGCCCCGGACCCGAACACCCCGGCATCGCTTTACGGAATTGGCGCGCTGGGCAGTCAGGCCACCTACTATCCCTACATAGAATCCACTGATAAGCATTGGGCATTAAATCACTGAAGACAATTGAGGTAATAATGATGAACCGACTTGCGGTTGTTGTTCTCTTGACTCTGATTCCCCGCGCTTTTTGCGCTCAGGCAACTCCGACCAATATCGCGCTGCACAAGCCTTATACGTTCAACATTGAGCCGAACGATTCTTGCACCGATCCTGGGGATAAAACACAACTGACTGATGGGGTGATCGTAGAGAAGGGGGTTGTATGGGAGGATCCTCGCTGTGTTGGGTGGAATTTCATCCACAAGCCGGTCTCCATCACCATTGACCTTGGAAGCGATCAGCCAATCAGCGGCATTTCGTTCCGTTCCGCCGCGACCGGCGCCTATGGCTTTCCCACCTCACTGGCGATTGCCGTCAGCACGGATGGACAGGCGTTTCATGTGGTGGGTGATCTGGTCCGACTGGAGGAATCGTGGCTTTTGAAGGATGGAACCTATGCTGCGCATACCTACCGCACCACCGCCCTAAGCACACACGGCCGGTATGTGCGGGTGACGGGAGTCTCTTCGGGCCTGATTCTCTTTTGCGATGAGATCGAGGTCTACAAAGGAGAAGATGCCTGGCTTAAGAAGCCCATCACCGGCCCGATATTGACCGATGAGCAGTTGGCCGACCCGCTGAGGCTGACGCAACTGGGAGTCTTTCGCCGTGTCGCTTCCGACTGGACCGAGGTGCGCAACGCGGTTGAAAAAGATGCGCCGGTCGCGGCCAAAAAGCGGCTGTTGGAGGAACTCGATGCGATCAAGCCGCTGATTCAATCGGATGTTTATCCAAAGACGTTGGCGAATTTCAAGGCGATCTTGCCCATCGGGCCGCTGGATGAAAAGGTACATGCCATCTACGGCAAACTCCTCGCGGCAAACGGAACAGCGCGTTTGACGGTATGGCACACCCCGCCATACCAGTTGCTCGAAGGGTTGCCGGCGCCAATGCCGGGTGGGATTGAACTGAATGTGCGCATGATGGGCAACGAGCATCGCGCCGAGGTCTTCAATTTGACCAATGCCTCGGAAGAGGCGCGAACCGTGCAGTTTGTAATCACCGGGCTGCCCGCGGATGCGGGATTAAGCGTCTATCAGGTGGAGATGGTGGACAACCGCGTCGGCTGGCCAACCCATTCGGCCCTGGTCAGCATGAAGTCGACCAACGGTCATTACACGACGGTCGTGCCGGCCGGCATGACCCGGCAGATTTGGCTCTCCTTCCATTCAGATAAAATTGCAGCGGGTCAATATGCCGGCCGCATTATGCTTTCCTCCGGCTCCTTTGAACGCTTTATTCCGTTGCGGCTGGATGTGGCCGATGTACGCATGTCCGATGACATGGCGCTCAACAGCGGTATGTGGGACTACATCTATCTCAAGAGCTATGGGGTCAACGACAGCAACCAGGAGGCCGCCGCCAGGGATCTGACGAACAACCGGCTGAACATGGTCTGGGGGACATCCAACCAGACGCCCTTTCCCCATGGCGGCGACTTCGATCCCCAAGGGAACCTGACAGGCAAGATCGATTATTCCCACTGGGATGATTTTGTGAAATTTTGGCGGCAGAGGAACCCGATTGTTCGACATTTCGCCGTCTCCTGCGGCATGTCGCCGGGCAGTGATTTTGCCGGCCTGAAATACCAATCCCCCGAATATGAACGGGCAATTGGCCAATGGGCCGCCGACTGGGCCAGGCATAACCAGGAGATCGGACTTAAGCCGCTTCAGGCGCTGATTGTTTTCATGGATGAACCGGCCATGTCACGTTTCCAGGGGTGTTATGACATATCCAAAGCATTCAAGTCGGTGACGAAGGATGTGGGAATTCTCACCAATCCGCTGATCTTAAACACCCAGGAGTTCCAAGCGGCGCTGCCGATGATGGAACTGGCGGATGTTATTTTGCCCACACTTGGCAAATATGCCGCCACACCGGAACTCCCGGCGATGTATCAAAAGTTGCGGCAACAGGGGAAGGAACTGGGCTTTTATCAATGCACCACGCCGGTGCTGCATTTTGACGCATCGTACTATCGATTGCAGCCATGGCGCTGTTTCGAGGCCGGAGCAACGTTCTCCGGCTACTGGGCCTATGGCGATAATGGCGGCTTGGCGGACAGTTGGAATCCGTACACCGCCATCGGTTATTCCAACTACACTCCGGTTTTTCTATCGCCCAGCGGCGTGAGCGGGTCCAAACATTGGGAGGCATTGCGGGAGGGGATTGAGGATTATCAATACCTGTATATGCTGTCACAGAAGAAGGGGCAGGCAGCCGCCGAGGGTCTGGCCCGTCGGATGACGGAGCAACTGCTCAAGGAAGACCCCGGCTATGCCTGGCACCCAACCAACTCCAGCCGCATGGCCGAGGCAGCCCGTCTGGAGGTGCTGACGGAACTCGCCAATGACAAGTAAATCCAAGACGATTCGGATCGGGTTCATCGGCGGCGGGCCACGAGCCGTTGGGCTGATCAAAACGTGCAAGACAATTCAGGGGTTGAAGATCACCGCCCTTTGTGATCGATTCATCGATTTGGCAAATAAGGCGGCGGCGGAACTGGGCGATGACGAGGCCAAGGTTTATACCGATCACCGCCGAATGCTCCGTGAAGCCGATATCGACGCGGTTTACATCGTGGTCGAACCGGAAAATTGCCCGGACCTCGTGATTGAGAGCCTGGACGCGGGAAAGCATGTCCTGAGCGAAGTGCCCATGTCCTTCAGTCTGGAGGACATCTGGCGGATTGTCGTGGCGGTCGAGCGAACCGGCTTGAAGTACATGTTGGGGGAGGAGGTTCGGTACACTCCGTTCATCAATCACTGGAAAAAACTGCGCGAAGACGGCACGCTGGGGAAAATCGTTTATGCCGAAGGGCAATATTTTCACGGCATGCACGATGATCGGTATTTTCTTGACCCCCAGACCGGCCGACGCATGACCATCGAGGAGGCGCAAAAGCATCCCAACCCGCGCAAAAGCCGATTCTGGAACATGGGCCACCCCATTTTGTATCTTCCTCACGAACTGAGTCCGATCCTGCGCGTTTTGAACGACCGGGTGACGGCCGTTTCCTGCATGGGGACCAATCCCACTCAAAGCTATGTTCACGACTTTTTCCCCCGGCCCGACCTTGAGACCGCGCTGATGCACACCGCCGGTGACACCATTCTTCGGCTCAGTTGCTGTTTTACGGTCTTTTCCGCCAGCAAGGCGATCACCGGCCGGCACTGGTACAACATGATGGGCACCAAAGGCAGTGTCGAAACCCACCGGAGCGATCATGACAAAATGAAACTTCTGATTGCCGGCCCGCACGGCAATGAAACGCCCGAGGAAACCTGGTGGGATTATGATCCGCAAACGACTGCGGCCGAGGTGCTTTCGTCCGGGCACGGCGGCAGCGACTATTGGCCCGTTCGTTATTTTGTGGATTCGATCCTCAATGACACCACGCCGGAAATGGATGTTTACAAAGCCGCCGAGAGCGCGGCCCCGGCAATCATCGCGGCCCAATCCACCGAGCGGGATGGCATTCGCCTCGAAGTTCCCGATTTCCGACCCGGCGCTCATCGCGCCGTCGGCCAACATCCAAGGGAGTGAAATTGGCGCGTCCGAAGATGCCTCCAACTCCGCAAAATAAGCCAGTCGCGTTTCATCTGCGCGGAATGGACGTGACTGAAGTGCGATCATCCGCCGGCCGTGCCGCCAACCTCCCCTCGACACTGGTGATCTCACCGGGCCGGTATCGTGTGCATGGTCGAACATACCATCTCGACCATGAGGGGCTCTACCGTTTCATCATTCCCGGGCAGGACAACCAGCAGCGGATCGTTTATCAAGGCGATGTATTCTCCCTGCTTTCGGCCATCTGCTGGATTTGTTCGCATGGCGCGCGGGACAATGCCAGAACCCACGCGGAACTATGCCGCATGGCGATGACCGAAAAGATCATCGTCACCTGTGGGAATCTTTCACAATTCGCGCTGGACTTGTTGGCTGGCCTGGGCGTGCCGTTGCGACGGGTGGCGGGCACGACGTTGCAGGAACTAAACGGATATAATAATGGTCACCAGCTCCTGGAGGTGTGGCTGGACGGCCGGTGGACTCTGGTTGACCTGGATACGAAGCGTTTTTTTGTTCGTCGTGGCAAGAGACTTAACCTGATGGAGTTTTGCCATGCGGTCATAACCGGTGATTATCGTTTCGAGCTGATTTCGGCCGCGATACCACTGGCGGTCGGATTGTTCACGGTACAGGGATTTGATTATGGCCTCTGGATGGAAGGGGCATTCACTGGAGACAGCGCTTTGCGCGCGTGGTATCGGCGAGTGATGATGGTCCCGATCCAAATCGATCAGGGATCGTGGTTTACAAGCGATTCCCCAGCCACTCTAAGCCGAATCAAAAAACTGTATCCCAACCGCGGTCTTCAATTCCTTCTTCCGGAGGAATTTCGTCGTCGGTTTTACTCCCTGCGCAAAGGGTAAAGGAATTTTATGAGCCTGTCTCGAAGTTCTTCGATGAAGTGGAATCCGCATCCGCTATTGTGTCTGTACCGCACCCCAACCCAGCCGATGCGCCGGTTTTTTAGCGAAATCCTGAGCCAGGAAGGGTATCACTGCGTTGACGAGATGGAATTGAACGCCGTGGATGATCCCTCCACAGCGCTCGCCGGCCGGGCGCTGGCGTTCATCTCCGCCGAAACATTAACCCAGCGGGAATGCGAAACCATCGGGGGATGGGTTCACGACGGCGGGGCGGCCGTGTTGATAAGTCCACCCACGGAACTGATTCAGTCGATGGGCTTGCGGTTCAGTGAGACAATTCATCACACTTATCACACGATGCCGCCGGGATATGCCGGCCTTCTGTCATCACACCCTTGGACGGGCGATCATGGTGGTACGACCATCCAGACGTTAAGCCCCATGTTCCTGCGACGAATTGAAGGGGAACGAGCGCTGGCGATGGGGGGGGTGCGCAGCGATGAATTGTCCACTTATCCAGCGGTTATCGAGGTGGATGCGGGCAAAGGAAAAATCGTCATCTTCTGGTTTGATCCCGGCCAAACCGCACTCATGTTGCGTCAGGGCGATCCCCGACTGGCCACCAACGGCATCCTGGGCGATCCGACCGATCCGGTGCGATACAAACCCGGCACTCTGTTTGAAGGTCTGGTGGACTGCCATCTGCGTGACATTCCCCAGGCGGATGTCTGGGCCGATCTGTTGGTGTCGATCATTCGTCATCTGACCGATCCTGTGCTGCCGATTCCACGCCTGTGGCTTTTTCCAAACGATGCTCCGGCCCTGACACTGCTCGACGGCGATTCGGATGCGTACAACTGGGATACTTACTCCGACCTGGCCGGTCCGTGTGCCGATCGTGGTGTGCCTTATACGCTGAACATTATTCCGCACCACCTTCCCGACCTCGATCGATCTCAAATCGACCATTGGCTGGCACACGGACATGATTTTCAATTGCACTATTGGCCGGGGAATGCCACGCCAACATTCGAGCAGGAAGCCCGCACGCTGCATCAACATGCCGCATTGTTTCAAGAGAAGACAGGCTTGTCTCCCATTGTCGGCCGTGCCCACAGCGTCATCTGGCCGGGATACACGGAAATGGCAGAGATTCTGTCTTCCAGCGGGTTTCGCATGGAATGCAATTTCCTCGGATTTCGTGGCTGGCAATACGGTTACTTAGGCTCGGCACGTCCGGCGCGCTTTATGCGGCCTGATGGCACGATCATCCATCTAACTCAGCAACCCACCATTTTTATAGACGATGTGATGCAGGGGGACAAATCGCTCCTGCCCCCCCGGACACCAGAGCAGTCGTACGACATCATGCGGCGATTTTATGATGAATCCGCAAGTCGCTTTCACGGCGTCATCTGCACCTGCCTCCATCCCTATGCCAACGCACCTGAACAATATAGAAATGTTCAATACGCGATGCGCCAAGCCATCCTCGACGCGACCGAGGCGCTGGGCCTGCTTGCCTTGACCGCGCGGGCCTGGTGCAATTTCTGCGATGCCCGGCGCTGTCTTGAACTTCGTCGCCATGAAAATGACTGGACGCTCACAGCCGCCGCCGCCATCCAGGGTGTCACCCTGCATAGACCGGCCAGCACGGGCGTTCGCCGTGCTGGACTTTTATGGAGCAGCCGCATCCTCGACATCGGCCAAGGCGAATCCGTGACGATCTCTGAATGATGTATCAATGGACGAAGGTAACCGGCCATGCACCTTTCGCACCGCGCGATGGGGCCGGTGCATTGGTCTTCAAAGATAAAATGTGGCTCCTGGGTGGCTGGAACCCGAATGACAAGGTCCATTTTCCTCGCATCTGCAACAGTGAGGTCTGGTCTTCTATCGATGGGCTGGACTGGCATCTGGAGGTTCCTCAGGCCCCGTGGGAAGGCCGTCACTATGCCGGTTATGTGGTTCACGATGGCCGCATGTGGATTGTTGGCGGTGACCCCAATCAGGGGCACTATCAGAATGACGTCTGGAACAGCGATGACGGAATCATCTGGCGACAAGTGACGGACCACCTCCCCTGGGGACCGCGTGTATTTCATCACACTCTCGCCTTTAACGGTCGAATCTGGGTGATGGGTGGTCAGGCGCTACCGCAATTCGCATCGACCGACGAAAATCTGTACGGTGATGTGTGGTGTTCAACCGACGGCGCGGCTTGGGAAAAGGTCTTGGACAATGCCCCATGGGGCCCGCGCGGTTTGATCGGCAATAGTGCCGTCCTCAAGGGCCGGATGTGGATACTCGGTGGCGGTACATATGACACGCCGGCCCACCCTCAACGCACGTTTCATAATGATGTATGGAGTTCATCTGATGGACGTAATTGGCAGCAGTACGCAAATACTGCCCTTTGGGCACCTCGGCAAATGCATGAAGTGGCTGTCTTTGACGGGCGGTTGTGGATCATGGAAGGGTACAATCTTGATGGGAACCGCAATGACGTCTGGTATTCCGATGATGGGGTAAGCTGGACTGAATTGCCCAACTCCCCTTGGCTCCCGCGCCACGCGGCCAGCGTCTTCGTCTACCATGATGTCCTATGGCTGGTCGCCGGCAATAACATGACTCCTGATGTGTGGCGGCTGAACCGATTATAGCCGAATGTCTGAACACCCCGCTGCATGAGGCCATGCGTTTCGACGAACAGGAGGGTGGCTTGCCTCGTGTGCATAAATCAACCGAATTCTGTTTTTCGCAAGATCGGAGTCGATACAATTCACGGTTACCAGTATCTGATTACGAGAAACCGGTATTCCGACCTACATTTTCCGGAGATAAACATTGAAGTAAATCCTGTCCCAGCTTCTCCAGGCAGGTCAGGACGCTATCGTATCCATCGGCTGCTTGTTGCGAGCGTTTCCGCTCCTCTCCCACTGGGATGGGTTGAGCGGCCAGATGAGCGAATGCCATCACATCGCGGCATTCCATATCTGTTAGTGTTTTTCCACGAAGGCGCTCCAGTACCTGAGCGGCGGACCACTGGCCGCCATAGCGAACCTGCCCATAGATGGACAGCGGCTTGTGATAAAAATTGGCGGCGGCCCGTCCCAGTTCGTTGCGAATCAGCCATGCGCTGTCGAAATGTGGAATGGTCTGGGCGTAAAACTGCAACCTCCCTTTCAATAACCGGCCGAACTTGGCGCATTCAAAAAACGCCGGTATGGGTTCGCCCTTCACCGCCGTCACCTTCTTTCGGATCTCGCCACAACCATTCCCCGCATCATGCTTCACGAGCGTCACATGCCCCTCCAGCGCTGCCCATGCGTCTTGAAGATACGCCTCCAATTCGCGTTCCAGTTGGCTCAACCTCGGCTCCTGATAATCCTGGGGTACTTCGTAGTGGCGTTCCAGCGTTTCAAAAAGGCAATCAATGACATGTGGATTGGGCAGCTGTAGTCTGGCCATGCGCAGCGCCTCCAGTTTGCCCGGGATGTTGCGGCGGTGGAGCAGCGACATGACGGCCTGCACGGGAGGCGCGAAATAGTGCATATACCGGCTGTGCAGCGGATATTTGCCCTCAAACCGACCGAGATTGATGGGCTGGTCGATTTCGCGATTGTATGGGCCGCAGAACGCGGCGAATTTTTTCAGATGATACAGCTCATCACGCGAAGACCAGCTTATCTGCCGCAATGCACCCTGGATCTTTGCGATGATTTCCGGCTTACCGTCATAAAAAGTCCATTGTTGAAATTCGGGGTAGAAAAAAAGGGGATTGCGAATCTCATCGACCGTCAAATTGACGCCGGGCAGATGTTCCAGATTGCGAGCCCATTCGGGAAATTCACGGCACATTTCCGTATGAACGCGGCCGACGGCTTCGGAGGCGATGATCCATTGGCGCACATCCATCGGGTCGGAAAAAATCAGCCGCACATCAAAATCGCTCAGCCCCGGGATCAGGTCCTCAAACGTCCATTTCGCGGCGATCGCCGCAATTTGAGGCAACAACGCCCGACAGCGGTCGTAATACATCCGCATGAATAGCAGAAAATCGTTTTGAGGCCTGGGCGCGAATGTCATGGTGTTGATTAAAAAATGTCCGTGATTTCCCACAGATAGGCGCTGCGGTGCGGCACATCGTTTTCACAGGCATACAATGTGCCATCTGCCGCGAAGACAACATGATGCACCTGAAAACAACCCTCACCGCCGGCCTCACCCACGCGCCCCAACAGATCATATCGATTGTTATTGAAATCGAACCGCAGCAGTTGGCAATGTCCATCGCGCCCGGTCACGCCATAAGCGCATCCATCCGGTCCCAGTGCCAATGAGGTTAGTCGGCTGCGTCGGTCGGTGATGGGGGTGAACAGATATTGGCTTGTGCCTGTTTCAATGTTGATCCGGTATATCGAGCCGTTGCCGCCGCTGGCATGGAGGTGGCCATCCCCCAGATTAAACAACCCTTCAACTTTTACGGTTCCGTAACCTCCATCCGGACGAGGCAGGCCGTTTTGAAAAAAGAGAATACGGCCCAGATCGGGGTCAATACAGCACAACCGGTGGCCATCGGCACTTGGGGCACTTTGCCATGCGCGGGTCAACTGCCAGCCGCACCACGCCCGGCCGCGATCATCGAGACAGAGGTTTTCCCCCTGTGCCATGCCGCCGATGCCTGTGCCAAACAGGCCATAATCAATCACTTCGCCCGTGCGCAAATTAAAACCGGCCAGTTTTTCCGGAGCGAAGCACATGCAATAAATCATCCGTCGCCCCCAATCCAACGCGATGGATTGGATGTAAACATGCGGCAACGGCGTGGCCACCTTGGTGATGTCACCATTGCGCGGATCATATTTTATGATCGCGCCGCCCGGCGCTTCGTTGTATCGGTCGCAATCATGCAGCAGCGCGACGGCCGCATACAGACAGCCATCATCCCCCAATTCCAAGGCGCGATGAAATTTGGCATCAAACGGATCTGCTATGCGGGAATAACCCAAGTCCACAAATTGACCGGACTTACGATCATATGCTTTGAAAATATCAGCATCGAAACTGGTGATTCCCAGATAAACCCGATCGTCGGCCGGGTTGTAAGCGGCACAGTCAAA
The DNA here is from genome assembly GCA_020847545.1 of Phycisphaerales bacterium. Lineage (GTDB taxonomy): Bacteria > Planctomycetota > Phycisphaerae > Tepidisphaerales > Tepidisphaeraceae > JADYZN01. Next base: position 5,519 of record JADLBV010000007.1, on the reverse strand, counting down.
ACTGATCCAATGCTTCCGCCATCGAGCATTGGCCTTAAAATCCTCATATAACCAGCGCCCTTCAACCTCATCATGCCACTGGTTTCCGAAAGATTCATCAAACAGCTTTAATGGTCGTATATTCATTATAATACCGAAATAAACCTATATTTACCAGATGATTTATATCATAATCAGACAAACTATACAATAACATATCTTAATAATCGCTAAATCGGATAATATTATCTTGACAGAGTTCTTCGCCTCAATAAAATGAATGAATAGAGAAAGACCGCAAGAATGACCGAGAACATCTCCAACTCCGCCGTGTTCGATGTTTTGTTGTCGCGTCTACGGACCAATGTGCGGGAAGTGGCTCAGCTATTGAAAATCTCCCCCTCCACCGTCACGGGCATCCTGTCGCGATTACTGAAGGAGGGATGCGTTCGCCGCGAGTTTAATGGCAATGATGAACGCGGACGCGGACGACCCGCTGCAACATTCATCCTACGCATTGACCGCCCTGTGGCGGTGTGTCTGTTTGATGGGACACAGTTGACCGGGGCCATCGTGGATTCGGATCTTCGATTGCTCACCCGCGACACGCGTCGGGTTCTGCGGGTGGAGTCGGCCGAACAGGCGCGGGAATTAATTACGCAACAGCTTGAAAACCTGCTCGAATCGACCGGCATGAATCGAACAGACTTGCCGGGAATGGGTTTGTCGGTCAATGCCGTGCCGCTGGAAGGTCGGATGCTCACCAGCAGTGTTCTCCCATGGGCCGATGAGCAAATGGAAGGACAATTTTCCGAGGCTTTGGGATTGCCCGTACGGCTGATCCCGATGAGCGGTTTGACGGCCGAATATCAGGCAATACCCGGCCCGCCGCCGCAGTCGCTGGTGCGATTCAACGTCGCCGATGGTGTCAGCGCCCACGGCATGGTGGCCGGGGCGTTGCATCCCGGCAGTCATGGGCTGGGTGGAGAGATCGGCCACGTCGTTCAAGCCGCTGGTGGTCCGCTGTGCGGCTGCGGCCGGCGTGGCTGCCTTGAAGTCTACTGCAGCGGCCCGGCCATCTGCGGCCGCGTCATCGACGATCTGCGTCATTCTGTCAGTTCCAGTTTGCGCCAGATGGAACTGGTTGATACATCACCGCGCCTTGGCATTGATGCAATCCATCAAGCATGGCTGGCCGGTGACAGTTATGCCCGCGCGATGATGGAGGATGTTTTTGAACGATTGGGATGGGCGATGGGGCTGGTCATCAATCTGATGGACCCGGACCACGTCGCCATCAGCGGCTATGTGCTGGCGGACAAACCGCAGTGGATCGAAGAAGTGGTACGGCGATCCCAACGATGGATTCTCCACGCCGCCCGCCGCCGGTCCGTCATCGTTCCGGCTCGAGCGACACTCGAAGATGAACTGGTCGCCCTGGCGTGTGGCTTCTTTTACTCGCGGCGATGGGGCGTCCAGAATGTTCGACTCTCCGACTCGCCTCATGAACTTTTGTATACACGATCCCAAGAGAATGTATGAAATCACCATTGTATTTCACGCTCCAGATTGACTGCGAATCGATGCAGGCGTCGGTGAACGATCCCGACCTTGGACGCCGTGCTTCGGCGGGGTTCGCCCAATGCCTGGAATCCCACGGCCTGCCGGGTACGTTCTATGTCATCCCGCCGGACATTGAGGCTCATGCCGATCTGTATCGCGACCTGAAACAGCGCGGACACGAGGTGGGCGTGCATGTTCATCCTGCCACCCAGGGTTATGAGGAATTTCTGGGAATCTACGGCCCGGATGAGCAATACAGGATTTTGGCCGAGGCGACCGACCGTTTCGCCCAGGTGATGGGGTATCGTCCAACCAGCATCTGTATCGGTTACGTTTCGACAAACGACCACACTTATGGGGTGCTGGAATCGCTGGGTTATCGCCAGGGTTCCAACAGCATGCCCGGTCGCATACTCCCACAATGTGTCTCGATCCACGCTGGCGCGCCTCTCGACCCGCACTACGCCCATCGGCACAACCGCGTGTTGGAGGGGGATATGGATTTTGTGGAAACGCCCGTAACGGTGGACCCGGATTCCCGCATGTGGGGCGGAGCGCATCCGCAGGATTTACGCGTTGAACTGGTGGATGCCAAAAATCATTATTACACAATCCTCAAATCGATCCGACGGCAACTGGCGGATCACACTCCGATCAAATCCATCCGCGCCACCACGCATAACACATTTGACTATTCCGACCCGAATAATTTCCGCTTCCAGACATTGGAAGGGATCATCGCTCATGTGCAGCGACTTGCCCAGGAGCATCAGTTGGAACTGAAACCGGTGACGGTGGTTGATCTGGCGACTGCATATCGAAATGCCGTGCCGCCGGGATCAAAACAAAAAAATCTGGAGTTGGATCGCAAAGGGTATGAAAGGAAGTAACAATATGACAATCTCCCCCCGCACCATTCCCTTTGCCGCATTGGGCGGCCTGTTTGAGCAGGATGATGTGGAAGCGGCGATGAGGGTGATATCCGCCGCCACCGCTGAAAACGGCTCATTTTTCCCACTGCCGGAGGAGGCCGATTTCCAGAAGGCCTTCGCGGCCCACGAGGGATCGCACGGCGCGGTCTCCATCAACTCCTGCGGCACGGCACTGGACGTCTGCATGATGGTTCTGGGCATAAAGCCGGGCGATGAGGTCATCACCACGCCCTTAACCTTTGTCTGCACCGCCACCTGCGCCGTCGCCCAGGGGGCGAAGGTCGTTTTTGCGGATATCGATCCCAAAACACTGTGCCTCGACCCACAGGCCGTTCGACGGAAAATCACCAAACGAACCAAGGCCATCATTCCCGTCCATTTCGCTGGCCATCCGGCCGACATTGATGCCTTTGACGTCATCACCCGCGAAAGCGGCATCCCCATCATCTATGATGCCGCCCACGCCGTCGGCACAAAATACAAAAGCCGCGGCATTGGCGGCGCGGGCAAAGCAAGCTGCTACAGCTTTCAATCCAACAAAAACATGACCACACTCGGCGAAGGGGGTGCGATCACCAGTGACGATCAGGAATTTCTTGAACGGGCCAGACAGAAAAAGACGTTTGGATATGTCTACGGAAAACAACTTCGCGTCGCATCGATTGGCTTTAATTATCGAATGACCAAGCCGCAATTGGCGGTCGGGCTGACGCAGCTCGCCAAAGCCGACCGCGTCAATGCCCTCAAGCGACAAAAATCCCGCGTCATGTCCCAGCTTCTGGAGGGTGTGGATGAATTGATCCTGCCGGCCGGTTATGACAGCGAGGGACACGGTGCCCACCTGTATGTCGTGCGACTCAACACCGACAGGACAAAACTGTCACGCGATGCCTTTCGCGATCATCTGAAGAATCGACATGGCGTCGCCACCAGCCTGCACTATCCGGCCGTCTGGACCTGGGATGCCTTCAGTGAACTGGATTACGACCGCGCCGACTGTCCCATTGCCGAACAAGCCAGTGAACAGGTGATCTCCCTGCCGATCTTTCCGCTTACCAGCGATGAAGATTTGCAATACATCGCGTGGGCACTCAAACAAAGCCTGTTGGAGTCCAAATAATGGCGGATGTGAAGTGGCTATTGGTCGGCACGGGGGACATCGTGCAAAAGCGCGTCGCCGAGGCGCTGGCGGCAACGCCGAACAGCCAAATCGTTGGCATTTGTGGCTCCTCCATTGATCGAGTGAATGCTCTGGCCGATCGGTTCAACGCCCATGAACGTCACTCCGATCTGGCCCAATCGCTGCAAACAACCACCGCCAATGCCGTCTATCTCGCCCGCCCCGTTGAGTTTCATGCCTCAGAAGCCATCGCGGTGATCAATGCCGACAAGCATGTCCTGATCGAAAAACCCCTGGCGCGCACCGCGGCCGAGGCGGAACAGATCATCGTGGCCGCAAAAAACAAAAGCCTGATCGTCGGTTGTGCCTACTACCGTCGATGCAACGCCCGTTTCGCCCATGCCCGCCGATTGATCCGGGAAGGAACGCTGGGAAAAATCGTCCTGATCCGCATGGCCTACATCGCATGGTTCAACCCGGCCGCTGATGATCCCAAACGCTGGCGTGTGGACCCGGTCCGATCCGGCGGCGGACCGGCCGCCGATATGGGATCGCATATGTTCGACGTACTGATTGGCCTGATGGGCATGCCCACCCGTCTGATCGGTCAGACCGCCACGCTGGTCCAGCCCTACACCGCCGAAGACACCGCCACCGCCCTGATGGGCTTCCCCGACGGCGCTCAGGCGACCGCCTGTTTCGGCTGGAGTTCCAAAACATGGACCCATGAGATGGAGATCATCGGTTCGGAAGGAAAACTCACCTGGCGGCCATACGACGCCGGCAAAGTTCTCCTCACCCTCGGTCGCGAAACGCAGGAACTCGACCTGCCCTCCGCGCCCAATGTCCATCAGCCGCTCGTGGAGGATTTTGTGCAAGCCATCATGGAGAACCGCCCCCCGGTCTGTCCCATTGCCGAAGCGGCCAAAACCGATCAACTGCTGGATCAGTTATATGCCCGGCCACAGAGTTGATCACACGGCCCGATCATTGCTCAAACAGCTTCAGTTGCCCCCCAACTTCAGGCCGATAAAAATGGGCGGCCGACAGCGCGCGAATGTCGCGGTTCAAGCCATATTTTCGGGTGAACACATCAAACGTCTGTGCGAGTTGTTCGGCCAGTTCCCCCCGCCCGCGACGACGGGTCGCATAGGATGATTCATACAGTTTTCCGCCGCGGGATTGCCGGATGAGCGATTCAACCTTGCGCGCCCGATCCGGGTGGACCGACCGTTTGAGCCAGTCCAGAAACAGGTCTTTGAGCTGATACGGCAGCCGAAGCATGACCCAGGCCGCCTGTTTGGCCCCCGCTTCGGAGATTGCCTGCAAAATGCCCGGCAATTCGCTGTCGGTCAGGCCGGGGATGATCGGGGCGACATTCACCGTCACCGGCACGCCGGCGGCCGTCAATTCGCGGATGATCCGCAATCGGGCGGCCGGCGATGACGCCCGCGGCTCCAGTTTTTGCGCCAATTCCGAATCCATCGTCACCAGCGTCACCGTGACCCGCCCGGCGTTGATTTTGGCGAGCTTGGACCACAAATCCGTGTCGCGCAGCACCAGCGCGCTCTTGGTCATGGTCGCCACCGGCTGGCCGCACTCGGCCATCACCTCCAGACACTGGCGGGTGATGCGCATCTTGTGTTCGATCGGTTGATAGACATCGGTGATGGCTGACATGATGATCGGCTGGGGATCCCACCGCCGGGAAGCCAGCTCCCGTCGCAATAACTTGGGCGCATCCGGCTTGGCCATCAGCTTGGTTTCAAAATCCAACCCGCAACTGAACCCCAGAAATTCAGTGAGCGCCACGCCAACTGCATCTTCACCTGGCGGTCGTCGGTGTTGATGATGGCGGTATGAACAAGAGCATATCATCGGTGATTTTGGAATCGGAACAGGGTCAACCCGTCAAGCCGCCGGAT